>JANYKU010000088.1 GCA_025358075.1 Ilumatobacteraceae bacterium | reverse complement strand
CACCACCTCTACCGTCCCGACCGGCCTGATCGTCGACGGCGAGGTTGACATCGCCGCGCTGAAGAGCAAGATCGATGCGTTGCTGGAACTGCCACCTGCCCAACAGGAGGTTCAGCTGGCGACGCTGGATGGCCAGCTCGAACGCCAGTTGTGGGTCGTGTCGGGTCTGGAAGCCGAACTGGGTGGCGCAGCCGCGGCCGACGCCGCGTTCGCCGAGCACTCCCAGGCGATCGTTGCGTCGGCACGGGCGAGTGGCGATCAACCACTCGTGAAATCGGGGTTTCGTCAAACGTCGGCGCCGTCGGGCCCGAACATCGGTGAAGGCCTGTTCGGCGGGTACATGATCATTGCCCTTGGCGCTGGTCTGGTGTCGACGACGAACGACCTCAAAGACGGCGAGAGCGGCACGAGGTCCGACGAGGCCAAGACGACGACTGCAACCGCGGCGCTCGACAAGGTGCAGCTCGACACCGTCACCACCCATGACGGTGAGGGTGTGACCACCACGCTGAAGACCAAGATGACGATCAATCCCTGTCCCGACGCCAAGGGCCAGTTCGAAGCGAAGGCCACGATCGACGTCTCGACCACCAAGAGCGGCGGCTCGACCGGGCAGAAGGGCACGCTCGATGTGACGATCAACTGGCAGGTCGACGACGACGCCAAACTCGCCTCCAGCGAGGCCGACTATCGCATGCAGTGGGCCGACTTCTCCGGGGGCAAGGGGAGTTTCGTCGAGGTCGCTGGAGCGTTTGGTGACACGAAGATCACCGGCGCCACACTCACTCGCTCTGGTGGTGCAGCCAGCGTCAAGTTGCTGGAGTCGGCAGCGGTCACCGCAAGCCTCTACACCGTGATGGCGAAGTACTGGATCGTGCAGGAGGCCGAGAAGGGTTGGCAGTCAGGTCGTTGTGTCGTACTGACGCCGACGGCTGCTCCGGGTTCGAAGGGGATGAAGCCGGGAAGCAACTCGAGCATCGCCGCCGCACCGCGCAGCAGGATCGACAGCACGCCGGTTGGTGGTTCGGTGACGGCCACGCTTTCGGCCGGCGGCGCGTCGGTCGACCCCGCAGGATCAAAGGTGCCCGCCGACGCCACGTTCACCTACACCGCCCCCGGCGAGGTCGATCAGAGCGGCACGGTGTCGCTGGAGGCCCGCTCGAAGCGTGGCGTCGCCAAGGCGGACATCACGTTCGACACGTCTGGGTCCTACTCCTATTCGATCACTGGTGGGCTCCAGGACTTCCAGGTTGTCGGCCAGGTGGTCTGCGATGTTCGCGGGCCCTTCGCGCTGGAATCACCGGGCGTCGCGACGGCGACGTTCAGTGGCGGCGAGAGCCTGTCGGGTACCTACACGGCGACAGGCGTCTTTGGCCTGAGCTATGCCGGCACGTACTCGATCTCACTGCCCGACGGACCGGGCAAGCCGGGCACGATGTCGGGCTCGAGCAGCGGTGAGACGGCCGGGCAGGCCGGAAGTGGTACCGAGACCTACATCCTCACTCCGGTCGGGCCCTGCACCTAGTTTCGCTTGGGCGCGATTTCGGTACCGGGAGTGCCGTTTTCGCGCCCAATGAGCCTTGATGGGCGCGATTTCCGTACCGAACACGTACCGGGAGTGCCGTTTTCGCGCCCAAGCACGGCCGTAGACGCGGCGATGCGCCCACCCTTTCGGGCGGGCGCATCGAGCGCCGAGTCGGCAGTCGTCACGACCGGAAGTGTCCGCTCTCACCTTCTCGGCTCGGTGGCTCAGCTCTGAGGCTGAATCACCCCGAGTGTGGGAGTGTCACCAGCCGGCGGTATAGAACGCTCCGACGTCCAGCGACTGAGCCTTTTCGCCGGAGCAATCCGCCGCCGTGGTGCTCTTTGCGTACACCGTGCCCGGTCCGCCAGCGCCGATGGAGTCCTTGATGAAGAAGCAGTTGCCGGCCTTCGACCAAACGGCCGCATACCAGCTGTCAGTCTTCGTCGGGTCCACCACAGCGACCGATACGGTCTTGGGGTCGGCGGAAACCGTGGCCGCGATCACGAACTTCAGAGACGGCTCGCTCGCCTGCAGCGCCGCGATACCGGTGGCGTCGCCGCCTGCCGTGGCATAGGTGCTGGCATCTGCGTAGAGGGTCTTGGCGTTGGTTAGGGCGTTGCGGGCCGATGACTGGGCGCTGCGGTCCTTGGCCTTGTTCTGGGCGCCGAGGAAGGTTGGGATGGCAATCGCCAGCAAGATGGCGATGATCAGGACGACCACCATCAACTCGATGAGGGTGAATCCCTTGTCTTCCCTTCGTTGTGTGGGGGAGCTGTTCATTCTGTGTACCTCCGGTACGTGTGTTTGACGATTTGCTGTGTCGGCCGGGTGGCGATCACCGCGGACGGACTTTCCACTTTGCTCACAAAGAGTGTGCGAGTGACCACACGTCCCTGTCATGGCTTGGAAGTCGTCGTGGGGATCTCGGCGCTCGGCGGCGCCCGGAGCGTGAAGACGCGAACCGAGAGCTGGAGTTGATCGGGCTGTTGGGGCTGGCCGGCGACGGCCGGCGGGGTGGTGATGGAGATCTGCTCGATCACGAGCAGCCGGTCCAAGTCGCGGAGTCCTTTGACATACGCCTGCACCCCGTCGTGTGTGCCGGTGGCGGCTATCGACATCGCCATCGAACCTCCCGGTCCGCTCGGGTTCTCGCTCAGCGGGGTCGGCGTGATCACCGAGTACGTCACCCCGGTCGACTCCGCAACCGCCTGCAGTTGTCTGAGCAACTGCGTCAGGGCCGGATCTTCCGGAACTGCCGGCGCGGCTGCCGGCCCATCGGTGGGGGAAGTTGTGGTGGTGGACACCGGGGCTTGCAGCTTCAGTGCGGCGTCGGAGATCTTCTGCTCGACGGTTTGAAGGTTGCCGCGGGCGGTGGACAGCTCGCTGCGTTGCGGTTTGAACACGAAGTTGAACACTGCGAAGACCAACAGCGCAGCCATCGCCACCATCATCGTCACGTCTTTCCGGCTGCGGTTCATGGCTTGACCTCCGGTGTCGAACCGCGGACGACGAGGTTCTTGTCGGTCACGGACATCGCCATCGTGAACTGCACCCCTGCTGCCGATCCGTCAGGTTGAGCGGCCATGGTGAAGCCCCCTGCCCAGGCGTCGGCGAACCGATTGTCGGCGGCAATGATGTCGAGCCAATCGGCGACGATGTTCAGTCCAGAGGCCGTAGCGGTGAACGTCAACTTGCCTGGTAGGGCCGGGCCCTTGACCAGGGCAACGTTGCCCGAAGGGCTGAGGACACCTGCGAACCCCGACGTGACCACGCCGAGGGGTGCGCTGTCATCCGCCACTGCCTTCTCGACTGCGATCCAATCGATGTTGCTCGAAGCGACACTGGCGGCCACCGCCTCGGGGCTCGCCGCAGTACCTGCCTTCGATGGTGTCACACCACTTGCAACTGTTCGCGCCTCGATCTGCGTCTGCAGCTCGGCGAGATGGGCGTTCGCGACTGCGGTCTGGTCGCCCGCGGTGGCGATCTGGCTGCGACCCTGCATGTAGAGAGCACCGGCTGCGCCGACGGCGAGCACCGCTCCAGCACCGACCAGCATGCGCCGTGCCCCGGGCAGACGGCTAGCGCGCCTGGCCACTGGGGTGAGATCGAGTCGCTGATCCTTCGGTCGGGTCTGGCCGAGGGCCACACCGAGCGCAGCGGCCATGTACGGCGCAAGGTATGGAAGGTCGCTTGGCTCGAACCCGGTGCGACCGATGCGAACATGGGTGAACGGATCTGCGCATTCGACGTCGAGACCGAGAGCGTCGCTGAGCGCAACAGGAAGTTCAGCGAGTTGCGAGCCACCTCCTGTCACCAGCAGCCGTCGCACGTGTTGTGACGAGGGTTGCTCGCCGTAGAAGGCGAGCGATGCGCGGACCTCTTCGATCAGCTCGTCGAGGCTCTCGGCGCTTGCCCGCAGCACAACGGTCGATGCAGAATCCTCGGTCGCCCCGAGGCGCTTGTATCGCTCGGCATCGAGCTCACCAATTCCGAGCCGACTGGCGATGCGCTCGGTGGTCCTGCGTCCACCCGCGTTGGTGAGCGTTCGGGCGAACAGCGACTCCCCGTCGCGCGCTGCGACCACCACGACGGTTCCAGCACCGATCGACACGATGATGTCGACGCCGTCGTTCTCGTCGGGCTCCGGATGGGTCAGCGCCAGGGCAAGTGCCGCCGGGATGACGTCGACCGCCGCAACCTTGAGGTCGGCGCCGTGCATGGCCATCAACAGCGGCTGCACGGCGTCGTGATGAGTTGCCGCGAAGAGGAGCTGCACTGTCGGGCTCTTCGGGTCCGATCCGTCCAGGAGCCTGATGTCGAAGACCGTCTCCTCGGCGGGCAGTGGGACGTAGTCGTCGAGTTGAAGTCGAAGGGTCGACACAAGGTCGGCGTGCGAGAGGCGCGGCATCTCGATCGTGCGCACGATCATCCGCGCCGACGACATGCCGACCCGTGCCTGGTGCGACTTGAAGCCGGCTTGTGTCCACAGCTGTCGCAGGGCGATCGAGACCACGCCGACGTCGGTCACCTCGCCGTCGACGACGGCGCCGATCGGCAGGGCGACTTGACCCATGCGTCGAATGAGCGGTGGATCGCCAAGCTCGATCTCGACGGCGCGGACGGCATTGGTGCCGATGTCCAAGCCAATTGTGGTTGCGGCCATTGGCGGCCTCCTCCGTTCTCGGAGAGTGGAGTCGGCCTCCTCGACGTTGCCGCGACCTTGGTTTCCCCACGTGGGGAAGGACTCGTCGGGAGCTGCGACGACTGGCCGACACGGATGGTGTGCCACGAAGCGCTGCTCAGCCCACCCCCCGGAGACCCGGTGACCGAGGTTTCAGCCTGATCGAGCAGATCATCGCCATGACGATCGTTCTCGGGGTGCTCCTCGGCTTGCTGAGCACACTGGGCGCTGTGGCACACGCCATGACGATCAGCCGTCAACGCACGATCGCGGTCTCGCTGGCCAAGCAGACGATCGAGAACATCCAGGGTGCCGACTGGGCCAATGTCGCGACCGGGACCGGCGTGACCACCGCCAACCCATTGGTCACGCCCGGGACGCCACTGAAGTTCGGCGGCGAGGACCTCTTCTTCGGTGGAACGTCGCCGTATCGCACCTATCCCGTCGCCGCGGGGGCGACGTTCGTACTCAGCACGTTCGTCACGACGGTGCCACCGGCTGGGGGCAAGGGCACGGGCTACCGCCACGTGACCGTGATCGTCGGATGGCCATCGACAAACCCAACCCACACGATGCAGTTCTCGTCGTTGATCTTTCCGCTCGACTACACGTCCTATCCAGCCGGCAATGGCACGGCTGAGGTGACCGACGGATTGGTCACCCTCAGCGGGTGTCTCGGTGGAGACACGTTCGACGACGTGCACGTCGCGCTACCTGGCGCACGTGCCGACACCATCGCCTCCACGCTGCGAACCGCCATCGGCTCGGCGACCAGTGCCGCTGCTCACGTAGAGGTTCACCCCCGCCTCGACTCGTCGACCTGTGCGCCCGTCGACCCGGTCGTCGCCGACAACTGTCCGCGGGTCAACATCACCAACGTCGCCGACAACGATTCGAGCACCTCCACCCTCAACACTGCGTCGGGGTCGGGTGGCTCCTTCTTGTGTCCGATTTCGCCGACGGCCGGCGGACTTGCTGTCGTGGTACCGCCCGCGGTGCCGACTTCGTTGTCATCGGACGCCAAGACCGACGTCTGCTCGCCGGCCTGTGCGTTCGCGGGTGCCATCGATACCGTGCCTTTTGCCGATGCCGCGGTGACCCCCACCGCCGGATCGTCGGCGACCTTCAACAGTGGCGGGCTGACCGGCGGTCTGTGGTCCTTCGCCAGCGGGTGGTCGGCAGCGACGCGTGTGGATCACGACACGATCACCAGCACCAGCGGGAGCGTCACGGCCTCGGCCTCGCTGAGCGCGCCCGCCCTCAGCATTCTGTCGCTGCCCGGAGTTCCCGAAGGCATGGTCAAGGTGGCCGGCTTCACGGCCACTGCGTCGGCCTCGGCGGGCTACACCACGATCGCGCCAAACCTGATCTTCGGAACCACACTGCAACTCTGGGACGGATCTTCTGGGTATGCCCCCCTCGTCGTCGTGGCGCCGGGAACCAGCTGGTCAGGCACATCAAGTTTCCCGGTGGGTGATCGCCAGGTGTCGGTGGTCGCGACTGTGCAGACTCAACCACTGCTGCTCGTCACGGTTGCGGTGACCATCACTCCATCGACCCTCGACGCTGCGCCGGGTGTCGGAACCGACAACTTCACCGTCGAGGTCAACTACGGACGCGTAGCAGCGAACAGCGCCTGGCTCACGAAGGTGGCATGACGGCGATGCCTGCTGTGAGCAACCGACGTGACCGGGGTGTCACGCTCGTCGAATTGATGATCTCGATGGCCTTGATGGGGCTCGTGGTTGCGATCGTCGCAGCAACTCTCGGCTTGGCCCAACGGACGACGAATCGGATCGAGAGCAGTTCGAACGCGATCGACGCGGCGCGTTTGGTGTCGGCCACGCTGGATCGCGAGCTGCGGTCGGCCGTCTGCATCAAGGAGCCGGTGCCGAATCAGCCTGCCCCGCGGAACGTGCTGACCTTCCAAACGGTTGCATCGCCGGGCGCCGGGATCACCTATGAGATCGTCGGCGATACTGTCACGCGTACCGAAAATGGCATTTCGCGGACGGTGATCGACAACGTCGGGTCGACCACGACCGCGTTCGCTCAGCTGATGACTCCGTTGCGGACCGTCGTGGTCGACATCCCGATCCAATCCGCCAACGGTGGCGAGTTTCACATGCAAACAACAGTCGCTGGGAGGAACGCATGGGGCCAATGCTGAACACGAACTTTGGTGGCAGTCCCGAAGCTGCCGATCGACGTCCCCGTGATCGGGGCTCAGCGCTGGTGATGGCCGCGATCATCTCGGTCGTCGTCTTCGCTCTAGGTGGCGTCCTGTTCTCGTTCGCCAACCGTCAGAGCTCGGCGTCGAACAGCGACCGGCAACGCCAACAGGCAATCGATGCCGCCTCGGCGGGGCTCGTCGATGCCGCTTCGAAGCTCACCACCGACTCCGCCCCCGGTTCGTACTCCGGAACGTACGACTCCAGCGGATCCTCCTACAGCGTCACGGTCACACCGGTGGCCGGCCATCCGTTCAGGAAGATGCTCACGTCGGTCGGGTCATCGTCAAACGCCAAGCGAACGATGCAGCAGGTCGTTGAAATGGTTCCCGTCGGGTTCACGTATGGGTTCTTCACACAGGGGACCGTCGACGGGGCAAACTGGACGATCACCGGGAAGGTGTACATCGGCGGCGATCTCAACCTGCCGAGCCAGGCCAAGACGGTGACCGGCGATGTCTACGTGGTGGGCAACGTCGACGGCGGGAAGGCGAACTTCGTCGGTTCGCTCTACGCCAACGGCACCATCAAGATTGCCAGCGTCGACAGCGTCAACGACGTCGCCTCCGGCAAGACCATCGACATCTACACCGCCGGGCACTGTCCCAATCCACCCGTCAGAGGCACCTGCCAACCACCGAACCTCAAACCGTTGCCGGTCGCACTGCAGACGTTGCCATCGTTCCCGTGGCCCAACGCGAGCTATCCCGGGTCGTACCAGCCATACGCGAACGGCAAGACCGAAGGCATCTTCTACAACACCGGCGATGTTGATCTCAGCAACATGAGCGCCCTGACGCACGACATGACCATCATCGCCTCCGGCAGCATCACCCTGCCGACGAGGTTGACGAAGGTCGGCATCGCCCCCGTGCAGTTGACGGTGATCTCGACGAACTCCGGGTCCATCTTGCTGCCGAACAACTTCGACGACAAGTACGTCCCATTGCTGGCGTACACCAAAGGGGCCTTCACGCCGGTGAAGAAGAACGCCAACTCCGTGACGTACCTCGGTGCGCTCTACACCGGGAGCTTCGACGCTCACGCCAATCTGAGCATCACCTACCCGCTCGAGGGGCTGAAGTCGCTCGGTTTCGACTGGTCGCTTGCCAATCCGCAGCAGTTCACGATCCGGCACATCTCGACGCGGGAGATCAACAGCACCCCCTGACCTGCAAAAGGGGACTCCAGCGCGCACGAAGGGCACTCGTGGCCGACACGAACACACGATGGATGCACCCACGCTCCCAGCGCCGGCGGCGCAGGTTGACGACTCCACACCCGCCCCGGAGCTGAGTGATCCTGCGCTGAGGGCGCTGTTGCCCGAGCACATCGGCCACAAGTACCAGGCTGTGCCGCTGCGCCGTGAGAACGGTGAGCTCATCGTCGGCATGGTCACGCCCGGTGACCTTCGGGCGGTCGACGACCTGCGCGCCCTGCTGGGCGAGAGGTTCACTCGTGTGGCGATCACTGAGACCCAGTTCGCCGACCTGCTCGGCGAGCGCCGCAAGCTCGACCAGGAGGTCAACAACGTCGCCCAGATCGTGGTCGACGACGCCTTCGACGAGCAGCAGGACCTCGCGTCGCTGCGTGCGGTCGTCGAAGAAGCCCCTATCGTCAAGTTCGTCAACCTCATCATCCTTCAGGCGGTTCAGGAGCGGGCATCCGACATCCACGTCGAGCCGACCGAGCACGATCTGCGAATCCGGTACCGCATCGACGGGGTGCTCCACGAGCGGATGCGTCAGCCGCGTTCGATCATCCCTGGCGTGATCTCGCGCCTCAAGGTGATGGCCGACATCGACATCGCCGAACGGCGCGTGCCGAAGGACGGCCGAATCAGCCTGACCGTTGACGGTGCAGTCGTCGACCTTCGTGTCTCCACGCTGCCGACCGTCCACGGCGAGAAGATCGTCATGCGAATCCTCGATCGGGCCAGCAGTGTCATGTCGCTTGCCAAGCTCGGCTTCCTTCCCAACCAGCTCGCGCAGTACGAGCACTCCTTCCGCAAGCCCTATGGCGCGATCTTGGTCACCGGGCCAACCGGCTCGGGCAAGACGACCACCCTGTACGCAACCCTCAACCTGTTGAACGTGGAGTCGCGCAACATCGTCACCGTCGAGGACCCGGTCGAGTACCGGCTCGCCAACGTGAACCAGGTGCAGGTGAACCCGAAGGCCGGGCTGACGTTTGAAAATGCGCTTCGATCGATACTGCGCCAGGACCCCGACATCATCCTGGTCGGCGAGATTCGAGACCGCGAGACCGGAGTGATCGCCATCGAGGCCGCCTTGACCGGTCACCTCGTGTTGACCACCTTGCACACCAACGATGCTCCGTCGACTCCGCTTCGTCTGATCGAGATGGGCATCGAACCGTTCTTGGTCACCTCTGCGGTCGACTGCGTGCTCGCCCAGCGCTTGGCCCGACGGTTGTGCGACCGTTGCAAGGTTCCGTTCGTCCCGACCGAGCTCGAACTGAGTGCGGCCAAATGGGACTTCTCGCGGGCGTCCATCGAAGGTCTCGTCTTCTATCGCGGCATCGGCTGCCCGCAATGCGGCGGAACCGGCTACCGGGGGCGGCTGGCGATCCACGAGGTGATGGTGATGTCGGAAGAGCTCGACAAGCTCGTAGTCAGCCGGGCCTCGTCCGAAGAAGTGCGCCGTGTCGCGACAGAGCAAGGGATGATGGATTTGCGTAGTGATGGATTGGCCAAGGTCGCACTCGGCCTCACAACTCTTTCGGAGGTGTCACGTGTTGTTGCCTGATTCGAATGGCTCGGCGGCGATGCCGCCAGACCTGTTTCCACCACCCACCGAGGCGCAGGCGCCGAGGATCCCCAAGCACATCGATGAGCTGCTCGAGCAGTGCCTGCGGCTCAAGGGGTCGGACCTCCACCTGGCCGCCGGCGCTCCGCCGACGGTCAGGGTCAACGGCGTCCTTCGTCAGCTCGACGGGTACGGCATCCTGCACGGCGCGATGATCGAGCGACTTGTCTTCGCGATCCTCGACGAGCGCAAGATCGCCGAGTTCAAGAGCGAGCTCGAGCTCGACACGAGCTACGCGATCCCCGGCAAGAGCAGGTTCAGGATGAACGTGTTCCGCCAGCGCGGCGCAATCGGCGTAGTGTTGCGGACGATCCCATTCGAGATCCCCGAGTTCGACAGCTTGCACCTGCCCGCAGTGATGCGGACGTTTGCAGAGCTGCCGCGTGGCTTGGTCCTGGTGACTGGTCCGACAGGATCCGGCAAGTCGACGACGCTTGCGTCACTGCTCG
This sequence comes from Ilumatobacteraceae bacterium, assembly GCA_025358075.1. Lineage (GTDB taxonomy): Bacteria > Actinomycetota > Acidimicrobiia > Acidimicrobiales > Ilumatobacteraceae > JAENVT01. The sequence goes on along the minus strand of JANYKU010000088.1, from coordinate 68,031 downwards.
ACATCATCAACAGCACCAAGGCGGTCCACATCCTGTCGTGCGAAGACCCGATCGAGTTCCTCTACTCCCACAAGAAGGCGATCGTCAACCAGCGCGAGGTTGGCGAGGACACCAAGACATTCGCCTCGGCGCTCAAGCGGGCCCTGCGAGAGGACCCCGACGTCATTCTCGTCGGCGAGATGCGTGATCTCGAGACGATCCACATGGCGCTCACGGCCGCCGAGACGGGTCACCTCGTATTCGCGACGTTGCACACGCAGTCGGCGCCGCAGACCGTGGACCGCATCGTCGACGTGTTCCCACCGGATCAGCAGGGCCAGATCCGAATCATGCTGGCGACCACGTTGCAGGCCGTCGTCACCCAGCAGCTGCTGCCTACGTTCGACGGTCGCGGACGCGTCGCAGCATGCGAAGTCCTGATCGCGACACCCGCCGTTCGCAACCTGATTCGCGAGCACAAGGGCTTCCAACTTGCCAGCCAGATGCAAGCCGGAGCCAAGTACGGGATGGTCACGATGGACCAAAACCTTGCCGAGCTCGTGAAGGCACATCGTGTCACCCTCGACGCAGCCATGGAACGGGCCGCAAGCCCCGATGACCTGCGCAACCTCTTGGGAATGACGTCGGGGGGCGGGGCGCGATGAGCAGGACCTACGTCTACAAGGTGCGCGACAAGGTCGGCACGGTACACAAGGGCAGCATCGAAGGACAGAGCGAGCAGTTGGTCGTCGCCAAGCTCCGCGAGCTGGGCTACGTGCCGGTTTCCGTCATGGCGCGCGGCAAGTCGAAGCTCAGCTCCGATCTCGGCAACAGCTCCAGCAGTGAGGGCAAGATCAAGCTCCGTGAGGTCGTGATCTTCTCGAGGCAGTTGGCGACGATGGTCGCGGCCGGCCTCACGCTGATTCGAGCGCTCGCAATCCTTGCCGAACAGACCGACTCGAAGCCGCTCGCCACCGTGATCACCGCAATGCGCAACGATGTCGAGCGTGGGCTGTCGTTCTCGGAGGCCATCTCCAAGCACCCGAAGGTCTTCCCGACGGTGTACATCGCCATGGTCCGCTCCGGCGAGGTCGGCGGAATGCTCGACTCGGTGCTCCTCCAACTTGCATCGATGTTGGAGAAGCAGCTCGAGTTGCGTCGACGGGTGAAGTCGGCGATGTCGTATCCCATCGCGGTCGGGGTCATCATCGTCGTCATCGTCTCGGCGATGTTGCTGTTCATCGTGCCGATGTTCGAGTCGATGTACAAGGATCTCGGCGGTACGTTGCCCCTGCCCACGCAGATGCTCATCTCCGTGTCGCGATTCCTGACGAGCTACTGGTGGCTCATCGCCATCCTCGCGGTCGGAGGCGTGGCGGTTTTGAAGCGTTGGAAGGCGACACCGGATGGGCGCCTCAAGTTCGACCAGCTCAAGCTGCGGATGCCGATCATGGGCCAGATCGTGCAGAAGACGGCCATCGCTCGCTTCTGCCAAACGCTCGCCGCGCTGGCCCGCTCAGGTGTCCCGATCATGGAAGCCCTCGACATCGTCGCCGACACTGCCGGCAACGCCGTGGTCGCCGCGGCGATTAGCGATGCCCGCGAACACGTGCGAATCGGTGAGGCGGTGTCAGCTGCGTTGGTCGGGCACAAGGTGTTCCCGCCGATGGTGGTCCAGATGATGTCGGTCGGCGAGGAGACGGGCGCGCTCGACGAGATGCTCGACAAGATCGGCGAGTTCTACGACGCCGAGGTGTCGGCCACTGTCGATTCGCTGACCTCGTTGATCGAACCGCTGTTGATGGTGGTGATGGGTGCCTCGGTCGGCGGAATGGTCGTGGCGCTGTACATGCCCATGTTCAAGATCATCAACCTGGTCAAGTGAAGAAAGGACCCTGATGAAGCACGTCTCGCCACTCAGCCATAGATCGACAACGGCACGATCGGTCGTGCCTCGGTCGTGGGTCGAGGCTCAGCACGACATCGACTTTCCGCCACCTGACCCGTCGAAGTTGGTGAGTGTGGAACTCGCTGTTGAGCCGTCGTTTCCGTCATCCATGCCCGACCGGCCGCACGGCGGACAGTTGATCGTGGCCGCAGGTCTCGGAGCGCTCTTCGTCGCCTTGTGCTTTGCGTTCGTCGACCTCCTCCATCTGCCGTCGTTGTCGAAGTTGTCGGTCGCCGCGCTCGGTGGTGCCTTGATCGGCTTGGGCGCTCTGAAACGGAAGCATTCGTACACCTCGCCGACTGCACCCGCAGCGATCGCGCAAGAGCCGTTGGTGGAAGTCGACCTGCCGTCGTTGACCGGACAGCTCAGCAGCGTGCTCGGCAGACTGCGTCGTGAGCACGGCGTGGCATATCGGACGCGCACTTGGATCGAGGAAGTGCTGCCAGCGGCTGGGGCTGATCTCACGACTCCGGAACTCGCTCGCGACCTGCTCGCGGCTGCTGCGCTCGATGCCGGAGGCATCCGCGCCGACGTGGCTGCTCTCGCCGCAACCCATTCTCGCGACGACATCGTCGCTACCAGTTTGGTTCTGCTCGACGCACTCAACAGCCTGCTGGTCACTTGCGAACGATCGACCGGACAGCCGGCGACACGCCCATCCGATCCGTCGTTCTGGCCGCCGGTGGCGTGCTGATGTCTGTCAGTGGGGCAGCCGGCGGAACCGGGGAGCCCGAAGGGGCAGCCGATCGTCATCGATGCCCGCGTCAGCGAAGCGTGACGCCATGCTCGGCTCGCCGATCTGCTCCACCGGCTCGGCAACGACAGGGACCGGCACGGCAATCTCGGGCTCGGCTTTCGAGACGATCGGGAACATCACCAGGTCGGCAAGTTCAGGCTCGGCCGGCGGCGCCGCGCCGTTGGCGTGAGTCGCAACGGAGAGCGTGCCATCGGCACTGACGGGTGGCGCCTGAATTCGGTCGAGCATGTCGGCGAACTCGATGGAGCTACGAGTTCTCGTCGAATGACCACGATGCGAAGACTTGCTCCTGCCGATCACGTTGACCTCACCATCCTCTGGGCCGCGGCCCAGGCGCGGATGCTCGCTCGATGCCGAGCAACTGTCGGTACGTCGCAACCGTCCAGCGGCTGATGTTCAACGCCTGCGCTGCGTCGACGTGGGAGACCTCGCGTAGATCGACGAGCTGTCCCAGGAGCAGCCGGCGGCGCGACGAGACCGGCGGCAGGAGCATCGAGCTGAAGAGCGCGTGCACGGCCTGCCGCGGCGTGATGCCCAGCTGATCGGACACTCCATACACCCCGAACGAATCGAAGGCGGTCTTGATGCGAGCACGGTCGCGGGCGATCGACACCTCGCGCCGGGCAGAGCTCTCGATGAACGTCCGTCGGCACGGCGAACAGATCGAGCCGGCCTGGTCGCGTGCCAGCCGGCCACCGCACGAGGCGCACAGCACGATCGTTTCGGGGGCGAGCATCACGCTGCCTCTCCGAGCATCGCCAACAGTTGCGGGGTGTACGGCTCGAGGCGATGTGCGAGGCGCGCCGGGAGCTCGCGGTCGCCGAACTCGTTCTGTTCGGCCCATCGAGCCAGCTCGGTGGCCAGGTCCTCGTTCTGGTCGGCCAGCATCGACAGCCACTTCGTGAGGCAGCGCACGCGAATGCCGCCGAGCTCATGCCGTTCCACCTGGTCCTCGACCGTGGTCTCGTCGACAACGTCGGGTACGTCGGCGACGGTGGACGGATGCCGCGAGTTCAGCAGCGCCTTGGCCCAGTCGACGCGTGACGAGCTCGGTGCCACCGTGCTGGCCACTGCCGTTCGTTCGTCGTCGGTCAGCGACCGGTGCTCGAGTTGCTCTTGGCGGGCGAGCTCGCTCTGAAAGTGTCGGCGGCGCACTCGCTCGCGCCTGCTGAGCCAATCGTCGCAGCGGGCAGCCTCGATGCGGGCCTTGCTGACCTTGGTCTCGAGATAGGTGGGCCACGCCGGATAGCGGGTCCAGTCGACGCGCCTGCACGCGTCCCACGTGAGGCCGAGTACTTGGGAAAGGACCTCATTGCGATCGGCATGGGCCGGAAGGCCGGAGTACAGCGAGCCGGTGAACGCCAGCGCCCACGGGTGAATCGTGTTGTACAGGTCGACCGACAGAACGTGCTCGGACTCGCCGGCGAGCCACCGCTTGGCGAGCGGTTCGAGCACGACGGCGATGAAGTCGGGGTGCCGCGGTGACTGCGTGGCGGGCATCCGCCGACGCTCGGGAACGACCGTTCCAGGGGCGACCGCCGTTTCATCCTGGCACTTCATGTGGTTCCCTGCTCACTGTGAGTCGTCCTGAGACCATCAAAGCGGTCAGGGGCGTCACCGGACAGGGTCGAAGTGCCCATGCGTGGCGCAGTCGACTCATTGTGAGCCGGCGCGCTCTCGTCATCGACCGACGTCTGCGGCAAAGGCAGTGGCGGCGCTGGCCAACATGACACAGCAGATCGCCACCACCTGTAGCGCCCCGAGTGGCTTCGCCAAGATCAGCCAGCCGATCGTCTGGCCCCGGCACCAGCCCCATCGGCACACCACGGCGTTCGTCGCTGTGGCCAGAAACGCCCTGGACTCGACCCGGGCAGGGCCGAAAGCCCCTGGTGATCGGTCCAACTGAGTCATACCGTGCTTGGCATGACGACAGCCAGCACCGTGACCGAAGAGTCCTCCGTTTCACATCCCAATGGTGCCGCGCGTGACGTCGTAGATGGCAACGAGGCCGCGGCGCGCATCGCCCACCTGGCCTCGGAAGTGATTGCGATCTACCCCATCACGCCGGCATCACCGATGGGCGAGCTCGCCGACGATTGGAGCGCGAAGGGCCGCACCAACCTGTGGGGCGCTGTGCCCGAAGTGATCGAGATGCAGAGCGAGGCGGGTGCTGCGGGCACCCTCCACGGCGCGGTCACTCGTGGCGCGCTCGGCACGACCTTCACGGCCAGCCAAGGTCTGTTGCTGATGCTCCCCAACATGTTCAAGATCGCCGGCGAGCTGACTCCGACGGTGATTCACGTCGCCGCCCGCACCATCGCGACTCACGCGTTGAGCATCTTCGGCGATCACAGCGATGTGATGGCGGCACGTACGACCGGCTTCGCGATGCTCTGCGCCAGCAGTGTTCAAGAGACGGGCGACTTCGCCGCGGTGGCGCACGCCACGACGCTGCGAACGCGGATCCCCTTCTTGCACTTCTTCGATGGTTTCCGTACCAGCCACGAGGTCGGCACGGTGGCGATTCCGACTGCCGAGCAGTTCGAAGCGATGATCGACCCTGCCGATGTCGCGGCACACCGCGCCCGGGGCCTTGATCCCGATCGCCCGGTACTGCGCGGCAGTGCGCAGAACCCGGATGTCTTCTTTCAGGCACGTGAGGCGTGCAACTCGTTCTACGACGCCGTGCCGGAAGCGGTGCAGGCATCGATGGATCGCCTGGCAGAGCTGACCGGTCGGCAGTACCACCTCGTCGATTATCACGGGGCGCCGGATGCCGAGCGGGTCATCGTGCTCATGGGTTCCGGTGCGGGCGCGGTCAAAGAGACCGTCGACGAGTTGTGCCGCAGAGGCGAGCGCGTCGGCGTCGCGGTCGTTCGGCTGTTCCGTCCATTTCCCACCGAGGCGCTGCTGGCTGCCTTGCCGCCGAGCACGCGCACGGTCGTCGTGCTCGACCGCACCAAAGAGCCAGGCGCTCCGTTCGAGCCGTTGCACCTCGATGTGCTGTCGGCGATGTGGCACAGCTCGGCCGAATCATGGGCAGGCGGGAAGACGCCGCGCGTGATCGGCGGACGCTACGGGTTGAGCAGCAAGGAGTTCACGCCGGCGATGGTCAAGGCTGTGTTCGACGAGGCCGCCGTCGACTCGCCGCGCAACGGGTTCACGATCGGGATCATCGACGATGTCACCCATACGAGCCTCTCGTTCGATCCGTCGTTCACCACCGATCGGGCCCGCGTGCGCGCGGTGTTCTTCGGGCTCGGGTCCGACGGCACCGTGGGCGCCAACAAGAACACGGTGAAGATCGTCGGCAAGAACACCGACCTCGTCGTGCAGGGTTACTTCGTGTACGACTCGAAGAAGTCGGGGTCGATGACGGTCAGCCACCTGCGTTTCGACCCTAACACGATCGACAGCACCTACCTGATCGATCAGGCGACGTTCGTCGGCGTGCACCAATGGAACTTCCTCGAACGAATCGACGTGCTCAGCGTCGCCGCCCCCGGGGCGATGGTGCTGATCAACAGCCCGTATCCCGCCGACCAGGTCTGGGATCGCTTGCCGGTCGAGGTGCAAGAGATCGTGATCGAGCGAGGGTTGCGTCTTCACACGATCGACGCTGCGGCGGTTGCCGAAGCGGCCGGTTTGGCCGGCCGCGTCAACACCGTGATGCAGACCTGCTTCTTCGCGCTTGCCGACGTGCTGCCGACCGAAGAGGCGATCGCCAGGCTGAAAGACGCCATCCGGTCGAGCTATGGAAAGCGCGGCGACGTGGTCGTGCAACGCAACATCGCCGCCGTCGACACCACCCTCTCCGAGCTCCACGCCGTTCCGGTCAGCGCGGCGGTGACCGCGACGAAGCACCGTCGCCCGACCGTCACGGGCGAGGTCACCGATTTCGTGCGGCGGGTAACCGCACGCATGCTCGCGGGCGAGGGTGACCTCCTACCCGTCAGCGCGTTGCCTCCCGATGGCACGTTCCCGACCGGCACCGCCCGTGTGGAGAAGCGCACGGTCGCCACGGAGATCCCCATCTGGGAGGCAGACCTCTGCATCGATTGCGGGAAGTGCGCGATCGTCTGTCCGCATGCCGCCATTCGGATGAAGGTGTACGAGCCCGGCGAGCTGACCACGGCCGACGCCGGGATGTTGAAGACCAAGTCGTTCCGCAGCCGCGAGGTTCCCGGCATGTCGCTGACCGTGCAGGTCGCGCCCGACGACTGCACCGGCTGCGGGCTCTGCGTCACCGCCTGCCCGGCTCACGACAAGAGCGAGGTCAAGCGCAAGAGCATCAACCTGCGCCCGATCGAAGAGCACCTCGACGAAGAGCGTGTCGCCTGGGATGCGTTCCTGCGGGTCCACGAGACCGATCCGGCACTGTGGGACCCGGCATCGGTGAAGACCAGTCAGCTTCGCCAACCGCTGTTCGAGTTCAGTGGCGCATGTGCCGGTTGCGGCGAGACCCCGTACCTAAAGCTGCTCACCCAGCTGTTCGGCGATCATCTCCTGATCGCCAACGCCACAGGTTGCAGCAGCATCTACGGCGGCAACCTGCCGACCACTCCCTATTGCACCAACGACGAGGGCCGCGGCCCGGCCTGGAGCAACAGCTTGTTCGAGGACAACGCCGAGTTCGGTCTCGGCATCAGGCTCGGGCTCGACGCCCAGCAGCACGCCGCGATGGGGCTGCTCGACAAGCTCGCCAAGGCTTCACCGTCACTCGTCGACCCGGCGCTCGCCGGTGCAATTCTGTCGAGCATCGACGATCTCGGCGAGCTGCCGATCAGGGAACAGCGAGCGCGAGTCGAGCAGCTGCGAACGGCGCTGGCGACGGTCGACCATCCCGATGCCGTCCAACTGCTGGAGCTCATCGGCACGTTGGTTCGCAAGACGGTCTGGATCGTCGGTGGAGATGGATGGGCCTACGACATCGGTGCCGGCGGCCTCGACCACGTGTTGGGTAGTGGCCGCAACGTCAACGTCCTCGTGCTCGACACCGAGGTCTACTCGAACACCGGTGGCCAGGCGTCGAAGGCGACGCCGCGAGGTGCAGTCGCAAAGTTTGCCGCAGGCGGCAAGGGGATCGCCAAGAAGGATCTCGGGCTCGAGGCGATGTCGTTCGGCGACGTCTACGTCGCCCACGTCGCCCTTGGCGCCAGTGACATCCAGACGGTGAAGGCGATGCTCGAGGCGGAAGCATGGCCCGGAATGTCGCTGATCATCGCCTACAGCACGTGCATCGCCCACGGCTTCGACATGAGCGAGTCGATGACTCATCAGAAGAGTGCCGTTCAGAGTGGGCACTGGCCGCTGTACCGCTTCCAGCCGGGTGAGGGCGAGCAGAAGCAGCCGTTCCAGCTCGACAGCGCGGCACCATCGGTGCCCTACGCCGACTTCGCCAACAGCGAGGCGCGGTTCTCGATGTTGCGGCGCAGTGATCCGAATCGCGCGGCCCAGCTCCTAGCCCTTGCCGAGTCCGACGTGGCTGCGCGGTGGCACCACTACGAGCAGTTGGCGGGCGTCGAGCGGTCCGCTCCGGTCCACGTGGCCGCGCACACTCTCGCCGAGACGGAGGAGGAATCATGAGCGACGTCACCCACACGGTTGATGTCTCAACCACGTACCTCGGCCTGCGCCTGTGCAGCCCGATCGTGGCGTCGCCCAGCCCGTTGACCGGCGATCCGGGTTTCTGGGAAGAGATCGAGCAGGCCGGTGCAGGGGCGATCGTGCTGCCGTCGCTGTTCGAGGAGCAGATCGAACGCGAATCGTTCGGAATCGACGCCACGCTCAACTTCGGGACCGACTCATTCGCCGAATCCCTCAGCTACCTGCCCGAGCTCGACGACTACGACGTCGGAGTCGCCCGCCATCTGGGTCTTGTGGAGCTGGCTCGCGAGCAGTTGGCGATTCCCGTGATCGCCAGCCTCAACGGGACGAGTCCTGGGGGATGGGTGAAGTACGCCCGCAACCTCGAGGACGCCGGCGCACAGGCCATCGAACTGAACGTCTACGACGTGATCGTCGATCCGCGTGTCAGCGCGGCCGACGTGGAGAAGCGGTACCTCGAGCTCGTCGAGGAAGTGCGCGCCGAGGTGAAGGTTCCGCTCGCCGTGAAGCTCGGCCCGTGGTTCACGTCGCTCGGCCATTTCGCGCTCGCCCTGCAGGAAGCCGGAGTCGACGGCCTCGTGCTGTTCAACCGTCTCTACCAACCCGATATCGACCTGGAAACGCTCGATGTCACGCCGCGCCTGCAGCTGTCGACGTCGGCCGAGTCTCGCCTTCCCCTCCACTGGATCGGCATCTTGCGCGGCTTCATGTCGTGCTCGCTTGCGGCGACGACCGGCGTGCACGACGGTGCGGATGCGATGAAGTTGTTGCTCGCCGGTGCAGACGTGGTGATGACCACCAGCGCAGTGCTGCTGCACGGCCCACAACGCATCGCCTCGATGCTTGCGGAGATGAGCGAGTGGATGACGGCTCGTGACTACTCGGGCGTCGATCAGCTACGCGGCAGCGTCAGCCGCCGCAGCGTGCCCGATCCCGAGGTCTACCAACGGGCTAACTACTACCAAGTGATCCACAGCTGGCGCGGCTGAGTCGCCGCCCACCGGTTCACGGCATCAGCACGACCTTCATCGCCGTGTCGGCACCGAGCGCGGTGTTCATCGCTGCCTCGACCTGTTCGAGCGGGAAGGTGTGAGTGACGGCGCGATGGAACGGAATTTGCTCGTGGTGCGCGGCCAGCATGGCCAGCGTCGCGTCGTAGACCCGGGCGTCTTCGCCGGCGACCCCGACGATGGTGAGGTTGCGGCCGAGGATCGTCGCCGGGTTGATCGGCACCGTGCCGAGGTCGACGAACGCACCCACCTCGATCAACGTTCCGCCGTCTCGCAACAACGAGAGTGACGGACCGAAGCTCGCCGGATGGCCGGTGGCGTCGACGACGACGTCGACTCCGCGCCCGCCGGTGAGGTCGCGGACGAACGCGTCGGCAGCAGGATCGGCCCCGCTGGCAATCAGGGTGTCAGTGGCACCAAGGTCCGCGGCCAGCGCAACCCGGGGACCGAACGGGTCGATGGCAATCACTCGCGACGCGCCCATCAGGCTGGCCTTGGCGACGTGGACGACACCGACGGGCCCGATCCCCACTACTGCGACCGTGTCGCCGGGTCGGAACCCGCCGGGCCGAGGCATCTTCGCGGCGAGGTCGAGGCTGTGGGTGACCGCGAAGAGCTCGGTCAGCACGGCAACGTTGGTCGGCAGACCATCCGGAACTTGAAACACGGGCGTGCCGGGGCGCAGGTACAAGTACTCCGCCCACCCTCCGAACAAGTGCGGCGGTTCGGCACACGTCAGTGAGTTGCCGTAGTTCTCGAGACGCCTGCAGAAGTAGTACGGGTAGTCGCCGAGGCAGAACTCGCATTGGCCGCATGCCCGGTTCGGCGCCGGCACAACTCGATCCCCGACGTGCAATGGTTTGCCGTCGAAGCTCGTTGCCCCGCCGTCGCCGATGGCGGTGACGATGCCGACGTTCTCGTGTCCCTGAATGATCGGGAATGGCGTCGACGAGGCATGGTCGGTGCCGGCGTACTGCTGGGTCTCGCCGCGAAACGTGTGCTTGTCGGTGCCGCAGATCCCCGAGGCGAGCATCTCGATCAACACGGCTCCGGGTTCGAGGTGCTCTGGGTACGGATAGCGACGGAGCTCGAACTGCCCCGGCGCGACGAGTGCTGCAGCAAGAACGTCGGCGACCATGTTCGGATCGTAGAGGGTCTGCCCCGCGATCAACGATCGTGGAGTTGTTGGCGCCTAGCCTCGATTCATGGCGCTGGATGATGAACTGGTCAACAAGGTCACGTGGAAGATCCCCAACGCGCTGGCGCTGGTGGGCTCGCGGGCGGGCGACGAGTGGAACGCGATGACGACGAGTTGGATCACGCAGCTGTCGATGGACCCGGTGCTTGTCGGCGTCAGCGTCGACAACACGGCCGTCACCCACCGGCTGATCAGCGAGGGCGGGTCGTTCACCGTCAACCTCTGGTCGGCCGACGACACCCGCGTGTTCGTGAAGTTCTCCAAGCCGGCGGCGTTCGAGAAAATGGCCCTGAACGAGCGGCCGGTCAGCGAGGGTGTCACCGGTGCACCGGTGTTCGACGAGGCCATCGCCTACGTCGACTGCAAGGTCCGACAGACTCACGACTTGGGTAGCCACACGCTGTTCATTGGCGAGGTGATCGACGCCGGCATCCGCGACGGTGACGCGACGGTCGCGTCGATGAGCGACACCCGCATGAAGTACGGCGGCGTAAAGAGACACTGACCAGTTGACATCTCCCAACGCCGGCCCCTCACGCGATGGAATGATCGGGTCGCTCGTCGACTGGTTGTTCCGCAATCGCCAAACAGGCGAGATCACCGTCGCCCAGTTCCCCAACGCTGCACTGTGGGTCTTCATCGTCACCGTCGTGCTTCGCTGGGTCGTGCCCACCGGCACCGCTATCCGTACGGTCGTTGACGGAATCGGTATGGCCGCTCTGGCCTGGTGGGCCCTCGATGAGCTGATCCGGGGCGTGAACCCATGGCGGCGGCTGCTCGGCCTCGCGGGCTGCGTCGTCGTATGTGCTGGGCTGGTGTCGTTGCTGCGCTGAGTCATCGGCATCGGCGTCGTGGGTTGTGAAGCGTGGCGCGATGGCGCCGCGACGTGGCATATGGTGCTCGGGTGTTGACGTCAGCGCAGACGATTGCCCGGGGGGCCGAGCTTGCGATCGTGCCGTCGGCGGTTCCGCTGGCGACGTGCTCCTTGTGGCTCGCGGCGGTCGACGTTGCCTATCGCCGCATCGAGGTCGCTCCGTGTTCGGACTTCGTGCCGGAAAGCTCGTCCTTCCGGCTGCGCGCAGTCGACGCACTGTCCGTGGTCGACGTCTGGTCGGCGCTGAGCAGCCACGTGCGGGAGTGCTGTGTGGACGTCCTGGGGCCGTGTCTTGCGATCGATGCCGACCAGTGTTGGGTGCGCCGCCAGTATGCGCCGGACTCCGCTCCGCCTCGGCATCGCCCGCACACCTGGCATCAGGACGGCGCGCTCGGATTCGAGTTTGCACGGAGCGGTGACGCAGCGATCCCCGACGACGCACTGCTGCGGGTGGTCACGTGCTGGATCGCGCTGGAGCCGTGCGGCGTTGATGCGCCAGGGCTCGAACTCGTCATCGATCGCGTCGGTCGCATGCTCTCACCCAGGCAGCTCGCTGACTGCGCCGTCGAACAGCGATGGCCGACTTCGCGACGAACGCAGCCGGCGCTGGAAACGGGCGACGCGCTGGTCTTCAGCGGCGACGTGCTGCATCGCACTCACGTGTCCCCGGCGATGACCCAGACGCGAACGAGCATCGAGCTGCGCTGCTTCCGAGCGGATGCGATCCCTGATCGCATCACCCGCGACGAATTCGTGGCAGTACCGTCGAACATCTAGGAAAATCGCAGGATCCTCGAACGTCGGAGAACACTGTTCGGCATCGCCTGCTCCAACGCCGTTCTGTGTCCGTCGGACCGGGAGCTCGTCGATTGCGCTACCGGAAGTTAGGGCAGCCCCGGAAATCGACACCCGCTGCCTGCTCATCTCGACGAACGCCGCAAGAAAGCGCTAGATCATCCCGATCAAATCGGCAGATCGGTGTCGGAGCAGATGCCTGTTGTTACAGAACCTCTGAGACCGTAATGGTGGCTCCTCCGGACGCGTAGTTAGCCAAGTCCGCAACGGTCGCCTGTCCTTCGGGGCTTCCAAGCGCTTGCTGCATGGCCTCCATGCTGTCAAAGGTGAGCGTTGCAATGGCGTGCAAGCGCTGGCGAGCGATGGAAACAGGGTCACGATCGTGTCCGGAATCGCCGCTGCCGATCAGAACGTGAGCTGGACCGTGGCAACCTCACTGATCGACACCGACAACTTCGCCCGTTCGGCATCGACTTTCACCAGGGCGCCGGACCGGCGAACTACTTCTCCATCGCCACTTCTGGTGGCGACACCTGGATCGTCTACAACGATCGCGTCGTCACCGGTACCGGCCGCACGCTGAACGGAGTTGCGACGTCGTGGGCGCCACCCTGGACGGATCTCGGCGGGCCCGCAACCATCACGGCGACCCCGCAGCGACGGATCCCTGTATGCGCTGGTCACCGCTGGACTGTGGACCGGCGGCTTCGGCGACAACCAGCTCTACGTCTCCAATGACAACGGTGACACCTTCCGACAACTCACACCACCCCCCGGCGCGGCTGAGGGTTGGCAATCCGGCTGGCTCGTGTCCGCCGATCGGTCGGCTCTCGTCATCAGCGTTGGCCAGCAAGATGGTTCCCAAGCCCTGTACCGAAGTAGTGACAAAGGAAGCACTTGGAAACTCCTATCGAGCCTCGACGCAGATCACTTTCTGGGAGAGATCGTCTTCGCAGACGCCACGACCGCCTATGCATCGCAACTCAGCACCGATGGGCAACAATCGCCATTGATGAAAAGTGTCGACGGAGGCGCAACCTGGCAACCCGTCGCGATCCTCTAAGACACGTTCGCGGCGCCCATGACGACAGCGCAGAACTACGACTCCGCAACTTGGCCTGTTTGCCGTTCAGGCAGCTCCGGGGATCTCGCGTCCGGTGATCTGCTCGGTGCCGATGCGCACCACGACCTGTGTCAGGTCGTCGGTGGCCCAGCGGCGAAATTCGAGAGCCTCCGCTACAAGTTCGGCCCAACCCGTAACCGAGACCGTCCATCCGCTCGATAGGTCAGGCGCGAGGTCATGGACGCACAGCGAAACAACACTGTTTGGCAAGCGGCGACCGAGGATCCCAGCCCGCGACGCCCCGACAAGGACGTCGGTGCCGCGAAGCATGTAGAGCGCTGGCAGGACGACGGGGAGGGCATGTTCGGTGATCGCTATTGCGGCCACGCGATGCACCGCAAGACGCTCCAGGCATGCCTCACGACTGAGGACGACAAAGCCATTGGCATCACGGTTCATGATCGACCACGCTCTACCAATGACGATGGAGCGTCTAGGGACTTTCGTCCCCGGCAGTGCGGCGCTGGTCCCGTCACGTTTCGTAGGTTGTCAGCGCCGCCATGAGCCCCGTTGGTGGGTTCGTCTGTACGATCGGATGGACTGTGAGCAACTCCGTCGAAGCCCAGCACACGAGTGTGAGCAGCCCGACCGTTTCAGGCCACGACGCCGACGTGCGCAGGCCGATCGCGGATCTTGTCAGCCCAGGGAGGGTGGACCTGGATCGCCGGCCGATCCTCGTCTTCTGGGAGTCGACCCGCGCCTGCCTTCTTGCGTGCAAGCACTGCCGCGCCGAGGCGCAGGCCACTGCGGTTCCGGGCGAGTTGACAAAGGAGGAGTCGCTCCGCTTCATCGACTCCCTCGCCGCCTTCGAGCGGCCAGCACCGATTCTCGTGATCACGGGTGGGGATGCGCTGATGCGACCGGACCTGGCCGAACTCGTCACCCACGCTCGAGACCGCGGCGTGCACGTTGCTCTTGCGCCGAGCGTCACTCCGCTCATCACGGATGCGCGCCTGGACGAATTCCGCGGGTTGGGCGTCAAGGTTGCTTCATTGAGCCTCGACGGCGCGTCAGCGGCGACACACGAGGGCATGCGCGGCATCGAAGGCCATTTCGCGGCGACCCTCGACGCCCTGCGACAACTGCGTTCGCACGGGTTCGTGGTTCAAGTGAACACCGTCGTCACCTCCGACAACGTCGAGGAGTTGCCCACCGTCGCCCGAATCGTGCGCGACAGCGGGGCCTCTATCTGGGAGGTGTTCTTCCTCGTCAACGTCGGCCGCGGCACTTCGATGAATGAGCTCGGCCCGGACGAGAATGAGGACGTCTGCCAGTTCCTCTACGACGCCTCACGGTACGGCTTCACCGTGCGCACCGTCGAGGGCCCGATGTTCCGCCGTGTGGTCCGCTGGCGAGAAGAAGAGCGCGTGGGCCCCGTCGGTGCACTGTACGAGAGGCTGTCCAAAGGCCTGTTGGAACAGCTCGGTATGCCGACGTCCGCCTCGAGGGCACAGACCAAGGGAACACGCGACGGGCGTGGCATCATCTTCGTCTCGGCAACCGGTGACGTCTACCCGGCGGGATTTCTGCCCATCGTGCTCGGAAACGTCAAAGATGACGACATCGTCGAGCTGTACCGCGAGCATCCTCTGTTGCAGCAGATCAGGGCAGCGGCGTTCACCGGCAAGTGCGGGCGTTGCGAATACCGTGAGCTCTGTGGCGGGTCGCGCTCACGCGCGTTCGCCTCGACGGGCGACCCGCTAGCCGAGGATCCGGCCTGCGCCTACACAGTCTCGCCCTGAGCATCGAGAAACTCGAACGGCTGCTCGCTCAGAAATCCGCTCCGAGAACCGTGTTACACCCCTTTGTCATGATTGGTGGATGAAGGTGGCTGACGTTCACGAGCTGGTCAGCCGGGTCGCGGCAGTCGATACCGGCTGCGCCGACCGTCACGTGCTCGAGGCAGCTGTCGCCGAGTTGCGCCGGTTGAGATCGTGGCTCGACGGGCGAGAGGTGTCGTTCGCTCGATCGCTGTCGGCGGTGTCTTCCTTCCCTGAGAAGTCGTTGGCCGACGCCGGACGATCGGGCCTGCGTCAGGCTGAGCGGATCATCCATCGCGCTGAGACTGTCGATCAGGTCCCCGAGTTCAGATCGTCGTTGGAAGCCGGACGGCTGACGGGTGCGCACGTTGACGTCTTGAGTCGCACGTTGCGCAAGCTCGAGCCTGCAGTACAGCAACGGCTGGTCGATGTTGCTCCGAGCTTGGTGCTCATCGCCGAGAACGCCACAGTCGACGAATTCGCTCGCACCGTACGTGCGGAAGCACGGCGGCTCGAGCGTGATACCGATGGTCTTGAACGTCTGGAACGGCAACGCCGCGCCGTCAGGTTCGAGTCGTGGATCGACCGAGAAACCGGGATGGGACGTTGGTCGGCGACCTGGGATCCCGAGACGATGTTGCACTTGGAGAGCCGGATCGAGGCCAGCGTCCAAGCCATGTTTCACGACCTCCAACCCGACGGGTGTCCCACCGATCTGTTGGAGAAGCAGTCGTTCCTGCGCGCTCACGCCGTGCTCGCGCTGCTCGAGGGCAGCGGTCCACGCCTTGGCCGACCCGAGGTCGTCGTAGTCATCGACCACACCCAACCCGATCCCGGCGGGGAACCTTCGATCGATTGGGGACTACCGGTTGAGTTGCCCCAACGAGTGCTCGACGACTTGCAGCAGACCGCCAACGTGTTCACGATCGTGGTCCGCAATGGCGTCGTCATCGACGCGCCAGGCGAACTGAACCTTGGACGCTCCACTCGCACTGCCAACCGCGCCCAGCGCCGCGCCTTGCGTGCCCAGTACGCAACGTGCGCGATTCCTGGCTGTCACGTGCGGTACAGCCGCACCAAACTCCACCACGTCATCTGGTGGCGCAACGGTGGAGCCACCGACCTACACAATCTGTTGCCACTGTGTGAACGGCATCACCAAAAGGTCCACAACGACGGCTGGCTCCTGTCGTTGACGCCCGGTCGAACGTTGACCATACGATTTCCCGACGGCGAGATCATGACCACCGGCCCGCCGAAGCGAAACGCCGCATGAGGCAAGCTCAATGTCTGGAAGCGAGACACTCGCGCTCGGGCGCGACCGAGGGGGGTGGCATCGACTCGGCGCCCGGCTCGAGCCCGCGCAACATCTGCCGGCTCATCACGAAGTCTGCGGGGATCAGCAACAAGAAGTAGGCAGCGGTCGACCGACTCGTGGCCACTGATTCGCGATGATGTACGAGTGGACGTGATGGCAGCACTGGTCGAACACGGCATGTTGCTGCAGTCGGCGCGCGGGCCGCTGCCCAACATCGCCGAGCTCGTTGCCGGAGGTCCGATCAAGGGCAGTTGGTGGGGACGTCCGAAGGGTCATGTGATCTTTGCCGAGCTGCAATCGCTCGATGACTCACCCGATGTCGTGCGGATGAGGCTGGTCAACGGCAAGGTGACGTTCGTTCATCGCCGACTGTGGCCCGCGTTGGTGCGTGTCGCGGATCGGTTCACACCAGGGCAGCTGTCGGCGCTGCACGAGGAGCACACACCGTCTGGCGCGCACCGGGTGCACGAACAGCCCTTTCCCGACTGGGTTCCTGCCGAGGTGATCGTCGCCGCCAACGGCCTGTCGGTCGACGAGGCCGAGGCGCAACTGCCGGCGTTCCTGACGACATCATGACCGAGGTTGGCGGGCGTGCTTCGAGCAGCCAGACTGTGGGGGTCGAAGGGGAGTAGCCCTCGGGACCGGTCGTCAACACGGCAGCACTGCTGCCCGGCCACCCGCCCGCCACAAGCGGGAGCAAGACCTTCGACTGTCGAACACCAGACAGTCGAAGGGTCCCCACCGTGTTGATGCTCATTGCCGCTACTCGTTCCAAGTTCGTCGACATCGATGTCCCCGCGGGTGCGTGGGTTGCGCTTGTCGCCGCGATCGTCGCCATGCTGGCGATCGATCTCTATCGACATCGTGAGGCGCATGCGCCGACGGCGAAGGAGGCCGCCGTCGAGTCGATCATCTGGGTGACGTGCGGGCTGGCGTTCGCAGGAGTCATCGCCCTGACGTTCGGCGGCGCTGCGTTCGGCGAGTACATCAGCGGCTACCTGATCGAGAAGTCGCTGAGCGTCGACAACGTGTTCGTGTGGTCGATGTTGTTCGCCACGATGTCGATCCCCCCGAAGTATCAGCATCGAGTGCTGTTCTGGGGCATCTTCGGCGCCCTTGCTCTGCGGGCGATCTTCATCGTCCTCGGCAGCGCGCTGATCAGCCAGTTCTGGTGGCTGATGCTGCTGTTCGGTGCCTTCCTCGTGTACACCGGTGCCAAGATCATCCGCCACCGCGCCGACGAGAGCGACGGTCAGGCGACCCGCGGCCTGGGTCTGCTGCGCAAGATCTTGCCCGTGACCGACGAGCTCGATGGGCAGAAGTTCGTCACGCGGATCAATGCGAGGCGAGCGGCCACGCCGCTGCTCGCCGCACTGGTCGTGGTCGAGTTCACCGACATCATCTTCGCCGTTGACTCGGTGCCGGCGGTCCTGGCGGTGTCGAACGAGTCGTACCTCGTCTTCGCCTCGAACGCGTTCGCCATCCTGGGACTGCGGGCGATGTACTTCCTGCTCGCCAACGCCAAGGAACGCTTTCACTACCTGTCGCACGCCCTCGGTGGGATCTTGATCTTCGTTGGCCTCAAGATGTCCGTGTCGCACTGGTACCACATGAACACGTACGTGTCACTCGCCGTCATCGTCGCGATGCTGATCGCCGCAATCGTCTTCAGTCAGCGGCGACGGTCTCCGTGACCACTGGGGCGACCTTCTTCTTGGGCGGTGGCACGCCCACGGACGGAGCCTTGTCGGCCCACTCCGGCCAGCGTCGTCGGCTGACGATCGACAGCAGGCGCAGGAGCTTCATTGCCTTCTCGTCTTCCTGCGCCGGGCGAGCGACGATGACCCCGTCGGCGATCATCCTGGTGATCACTTCCTCGCCCAGCGCGGTGCGCACGATCGTGAGTGTCCAGTCGTTGTCCTCGCCGATACCACCGGTGGCGATGTCGCTGTGCTCGGCTGCGAAGTCGGGGCAGGTCTTGCATCCTTCGCGCGTCCACTGGTGGCATTCCTTGAGATCGATCTCGTGGTACGACCCGTCCTTCATCCAGATCTGGAACACACCCTTGATGTTCATCTTGAGCATCTCGGACTTCTTCAGCCCGTACTTGGCCTCGAACAGCTCGGGGAAGATCGAGTCGTCGAAGGTCTTCGAACACAGCAGCCCGATGTTGAACACGAACGGCTTGCCGACCTTGCCTGCCTTACGGTCCCACATGACCGGAGGCGACGATGTCTGGCAGCCCATGCCGACCAGTGCCAAGCGGGTGAGGCCGGCGTCGGTGGCCTCGCGCAACGCCAGCGGGTTGGCGCAATACGTGTACCGACTGCCGCCCGTGGCCAGCACATCGTCGACCGTGCGAGCGAGCACGGGCTTTGCCTTCCACGCGTCATCCGGCTCGACGCCGCTGACCATCGCGGCCTCGATGTAGTCGTTCTTCAGCAACCACACCAGCATCGCCGAGACGAATCCGCCGTCCTGGCCGCGTTCGTGCTGGGTCGCGTCGGTTGCCCGGGTCAGCAGCAACTGCCGCCAGATCCCGGCCATCTCGTCGGGTTCGCGAATCCGACCGAACAGGTGCATGTCGGCGCTTGTCTCCCAGTTGCGAAACCGCGGGCAGGCACGAGTGCACGTCGTACAGCCCTTCTCGCCGTGGATGCAGTTGTCGAGGCCGAGCTCCTCTTCGAGGTGAAACGGCTTGTACTTGCCCTCCTCGTGCTCGTAGCCGATCACGTCATGAGGACAGGTCACCACGCAGCCGGCGCAGCCTGTGCACAGCCCGGTGGTGATGACCTCTTCGTAGAGCTCCTTCCACTGCGCGGTCCACCGCTCGGCGTTGGCCGGAGGGGGTTCGGTCAGGGTCATGCACCGACTCTACGCGGCTGCCCGAAAAAGGCAGCGTCCCCAGGCCATCTGCGGATAGACGACCTGGGGACTGCCCCTGACAGTGAGCGTCGTTGGGTGCGACGTCGCCCAATGTTCTGGCCGGCCACGTAAAGCGGCCAGCGACTACGTACTGTACGCGTGTTCAACCGTTGTTGTACAGACGACGTGGTCGATTTGTGAAGAACTTGTTCACGAGTAGTACCTGGTAGCGCCCTATTCCGGTCGTGGAACGGCGGTACCGTTCGCACGAGCCCAGCGACGGGCGCGCAAGCTGTACTCACTGCCTTAACAATTGCGAGACGCTGACGAAATCGCCGCAACCTACGTTGACGCCGTCCCACCCGGGGACAATCCGAGGAGGACACCGTTTGTGCAACTCATGACCTTGAAGGCGCGACTCAGGGAGAAGGATCGGCAACGATTCTTCGTGACGTTCCTGGGTGGAAAGATGGTCGGCATCGTGCTGGCTGCGGCCGTGGTACTCGGGCCAGGGAAGTTCATCCTGGGCACCACCGTTCACGCGCTGGCACCGCAGGCAGACGTGGCGATCGCAGACGTCGTGAGCGGTACGAACACAGCGTGGACGCTGCTGGCGGCCTTCCTCGTGTTCTTCATGCAGGCCGGCTTCATGATGCTCGAAGCCGGATTTGCTCGCACTCGTGAGGTTGTCAACGTACTGCAAGAGTGCATCGTCGACACTTGCTTGTGCGCCCTGTTGTTCTGGGCATTCGGCTTCGCCTTCATGTTCGGTGTCGGCAACGGCTTGATCGGACACTCCTGGTTCTTCCTGAACAATCCGCCGGCCATCTACCCAGGGACACAAGGCGTCGCGTTCATGGCGTTCTTCTTGTTCCAGTTCGCCTTCGCCGACACCTGCTCCACGATCACCTCGGGTGCGATGGTCGGGCGCACCGGCTTCAAGGGCGACCTGCTCTACAGCGTCGCCGTGAGCGGGTTCATCTACCCGATCCTCGGCCACTGGCTGTGGGGCCCGGGTGGATGGTTGACGACCGTGCGCAGCGGCGTTCGCATGTGGGACTTCGCCGGCTCGACCATCGTGCACACGATGGGTGGGATGATCGCTCTCGCCGGTGCCATCGTGCTCGGACCTCGTCTCGGGCGCAAGTTCAAGCGAGATGGTGGTGGCCTGCCACCGGGTCATGACATGACAGTGGCAGCGATCGGTGGCGTCATCTTGTGGTTCGGTTGGTACGGGTTCAACCCTGGCAGCACACTGTCGGCCATCGACTCCGCCGGCATCGGTCGGGTAGCGACGAACACCACGTTGGCCGCCGCGGCGGCCGGCCTCACAGCGATGGCCATGGTCTATCCGCGAGTGAAGAAGTGGGACATGGGCATCACCATCAACGGCTTCCTCGGCGGCCTGGTGGCGATCACGGCTCCCTGCTACTACGTCAACGCGACGGGTGCCGTGATCATCGGCGCCATTGCCGGACCGGTTGTCGTGCTCGGCGTCGACTTCATCGAGTGGCTACGGATCGACGACCCGATCGGCGCAGTCGCGGTGCACGGGTTTGCCGGAATCTGGGGAACCTGGAGCCTCGGCCTGTTCTCCACCGGCCAGTTCGGAGTGCCCAAGGGTCTGCTGTGGGGCGGAGGCAGCACGGGAGCGAAGCAGTTCTTCGCCCAGGTGTGGGGAAACGCCGCCATCGGCGGTGGTGCGTTCATCGTCGCCTACCTGGTGATGAGAGCAGTCAAACTCACCGGCACGCTGCGTGTGTCGGAAGAAGGGGAACTCGAAGGGCTCGACATCCACGAACATGGTGCTCCCGCCTACCATCCGGAAGCCGCCTACATGGGTAAGGGACTCTGATCATGCTGGATCTCATCACTGCAATCATCAAGCCGCACAAGTTGAACGATGTGAAAGAAGCGCTCCTCGCCAACGGCGTCGAGGGGATGACCGTCACCGAGGTGCGCGGCTTCGGCCGCCAGCGCGGCAAGACCGAGAACTTCCGCGGTTCGGAGTACACGATCGACTTCATCCCGAAGATCAAGATCGAGGTCATCGTCACTGCGGAGACCGCCGACCACCTCATCGCAGTCATCGCCGAGGCCGCCAAGACCGGCAAGATCGGCGACGGCAAGGTGTGGAAGTACAGCGTCGACTCGCTGCTCCGGGTTCGCACCGGCGAAATGGGCAACGAAGCGGTCTGAGCAATCGAGGGTTCGTAGAGGTTCGCCGGGGACAACACGGGGCGGACCTCTACGAGCCCCGGGGCTCAGCTCTCGGCGAGTGCTTCTTTCAGGTCGTGCCGCAGGGCGTCGTGCTCCGAGACATCGATCTGGCGTGAATCGCCATCTTCGTTGGGTTGCTGTACGTAGAACACGTCGACCACCTCGTGACCGAGGGTGGCCACCTTGGCCGAGCGGATGTCGAGGCCACGTGCCGTGAGGCGAGCCGCAAGCCGATAGAGCACGGCGATGGCATCGGGGGCCCGTACGTCGATCATCGTCGTCGATGCTGACGCCTCGTTGCTGACGAGCACCTCGAGGCGCGGCGGAGCCGCAGCGACGGCTCGCCGGTGCGCACGGCTGTAGTTGCGAATGCGTTGTGCAAGTCGTGAGCCGATATCGACGGTGCCGAGGACGACACCGCGCAGGTCGTGTTCGAGCTTGCCGCGGTGCCCGCCGTCGGCGTCTGATCGCGACACCCTGAACTGGTCGACGGCGATGCCGTCGGCACTCGTCCATGCTTCTGCGCCGACGACATCGATGCCATTCATCGCGAAGGCACCGGCGATCTTGGCGAACAGGCCAGGCTGATCAGGTGTAGCGATGACCCACAGGTCGAACTCGCCAACCGCCTCGACGTGAGTGTGGAGCTGCCCGCTCGCTCGCGCCGATTCGATCAGATCGCCGAAACGGTCGTCGAGGGCGACGGCCGGCGGCGCCTTCGCACGTCCAGCGAACACGGCAGACACGGCGGTGGTGAGCTCGTCGATGAGTGTCGCCTTCCAAGCGGACCATGCCGAAGGGCCTGTCGCCAGACTGTCGGCTTCGGTGAGTGCTCGGAGCAACTCGAGGCGCATCGGATCACCCACGAGGGCGGCCACGTTCTCTGCGGTTCGTGGATCTCGCAGATCGCGCCGCGTCGCGGTTTCGGCGAGGAGCAGGTGGTGTTCCACCATCGCACGGATCACCGCCACGTCGTCGGGCGAGAAGCCCATGCGCGGTGCCATGCGGTCGACGAGCATGACGCCGACTTCGGTGTGGTCGATCGCGTGACCTTTGCCGATGTCGTGGAGCAGTGCGCTCATCAACAACAGGTCGGGCCGCGACACCGTGCGCACGAACTCACCGGCATTGGCGACCGTCTGCAGCAGATGCCGATCGACGGTGTAGATGTGGAAGGCGTTGCGTTGGGGAAGGCTGCGAACGTGGCGCCACTCGGGCACCATCCGGCTGAACAGCTCGTAACGCTCGAGGGCTTCCACGGAATCGACGAGATGGGATCCTGCGCCGAGCAGGCTGACCATCGCATGTCGCGTTCGTTCGTTCCACGCCTCGCCGTCGTCGGTGATGATGGCCGACAACGTCACCAGCGCGCGGCGGCTTATCGGGTATCGAGCATGCGCCGCAGCAGCGGCGACGCGCAGGACCAACGACTGGTCGACGACGGCGGCGTCGACATCGATCTCGACCTCGTCGTCGACGACGGTGATGCCCGGCTGCAGCACTGCGGCGACCCGCCGCGTCGTCGCCGGCCCCTTGCTCTTGCGCGCGGCCCGCTCGACGCGCCACCAGAACCGCTCGCTGGCCCATTCGATCGCCCTCGCCGCCTCCGAGACCCGGGCCATCAGCACGTCGGCATCGGCGAACCCCATCGCATCGGCGACGGCGTCCTGATCCTGCAGCAGCAACACGTTCGTCGACTTGCCCGTGACGCGGTGGAGCTCGCAACGGGTCGCCAGCAAGGTCTCGGCAGGCGCGGCAAGATCTTCGATCGGTGCCTCGAGCGATGCCGAGATCTCCGAACGGTCCGTGGCGAGTGCCCATCGGATGCTGTCGTAGTCACGCAACCCGCCATGGCCGTCTTTCAGGTCGGGCTCGAGCAACGAGGCCACATCACCGGTCTTGCTCCAGCGCTCGGCGGTGACGTCGCGCAACTGGGTGAGCCAGCTGGGAGCCTTCTTGCGCCACTGCTCGAGACCGATCGTTCCGACTTCGGAGACCTCCGCCTCACTCCCGGCGAGGTGTCGTAGCCGCAGGATCGCCGTCGCCGTGACGAGGTCGGACGACGCCAGCGCGAGCAGCGACTTGACCGAATGTGCGGCGGGGCTGAGCTTCACGCCGGCGTTCCACATGGGGTACCACAGTGGCTCGGCGATCAAGCGGATCTCGTTGGCCCCGGCGCGTTGCGGGTGGATCAGGACGACGTCGATGTCGCTTCCGGGGCACAGCAGACCATTGGCGTAACCACCCGTCGCGACGATCGACCAGCCTGGTGGCAGACCGCGCGCCAGGGCATCGAACCAGCCGTCCATCTGGTCGGAGAGTCGTCGCGCCAAGCCCCTTCCGGAGAGGTCGTCGCGGGCGATCAGCTCGGCCCGTGCACGGCGGATGAAGGCACCATCGATCGACTTCGCCTGCACTCGATCCAGTATGTCAGCTACGTCCGACGACACCGCTGGATCCCGTTCTCATCCGTTCACCCTTTTCCCTTCACCGGCCAGTGCTCGTTGCACTCGTTCGATCGACGGGTCGTCGAGCTTGCGGCCGAGGCGATCCGAGATCGTGAAGCGATCCTGAATCGTCTGCTCGGTGGTGGAGATGCGCGCCGAGTACACCACGACCTTGGCGCGGGCGAAGGCGGCGCTGATCGAGAGGAGCGCACCGGGTTGATCCGGCCCGTTGACATCGCACACGGTGTGCCATGGCAGCACCTCGTTGTTGAAGTCAGCGATCAGGTCGATGCCGGCGGGCGCACGCAGGCGCCGGCGGAGTGAGCTCTCGAAGTCGCCGGCGAGCTCCGAAGCGTTCGGCGCATCCTCGGAGAGCACCACGAACGAATCGAGTACCGCACCGTCGGGCCACGTGCCGATCGTCGCGTCGATGATGTCGAAGCCGCGGCGAGTCAGCACCGAGGTCAGGTGAGCGAGCAGGGCGTTTGCATCGCGGCACGCAACAGCGATCGCCCAGCGGTTCGGCTCAGGCTCGGGGGCGACTGCGACACGGACACAACCCGGTAGCGGCAACGGATCGATCAGCCGTGCCTGGTCGGCCAGCTCCTCTGATGTGTGCGACAAGACGTAGGAGACAGGCGCGAATCTCAAACGTTCGATGACGACGTCATCGGTCGCC
The DNA here is from genome assembly GCA_025358075.1 of Ilumatobacteraceae bacterium. Taxonomy (GTDB): domain Bacteria; phylum Actinomycetota; class Acidimicrobiia; order Acidimicrobiales; family Ilumatobacteraceae; genus JAENVT01. The sequence goes on along the minus strand of JANYKU010000088.1, from coordinate 43,451 downwards.
ATCCGCTGTGCAGTCAGGCGTCGTGCAGCCGCGAGGCCGGTCGCGTCGCTGCCGGTCAGCTCGGGATTGTCGAACACCTCGTCGATGAGGCCGAGGCGCTCGTCGAGCGCGACTCGGTCCCAGGTCGTCAGCGCGCCGAGTGCGAGCGCCAATTGATATGCATCGCGGGTGTGGGCGGTCGAGCCGAGATGTGTGGCCAGTTGGAGGATCTCGCGTTCTTCGAATCCTCGCGGGTCGTCGGCCGAGGCCCGCAGCAATCGAGCATCACTCACGATGGCCGAGATTCGGCGGGCCTCCGCAGCCGGGAGCAACCGATCCAACAACGTGCTCCAGCAGGTTCGCGGTGCAGACGCTTCGCTGCACACGTCGATGACCAACCCGGCCAGAACGAGATCGTCCGACGGATGACCGGTCTCGATGGCGAGATCGTCGAGACGCTCGGCGACACGAAACCGAAAGGCTGTCGGGGAATCGAGGTTCTCGGCGTCGGCCCGACGTCGGCGTATTGCGGCCGCAATCTCCGGAATGGCTCGCTCGAGCACCCCCGTCGACTCCAGCAGCTGCCCGCCACTTGGTTCATGCGTGCGCAACAAGCGCACCAGCGATGACGTGTCGGCCCGGTCCCACGTCAACGGCTCGTGGCGATGGGTGGAGAACCATTCGAGGAGCTCGGTGCTCGGCAGGGCGTGAGTGGTGAGCACCGCGGCGTGCAGCGCGAGATGGATCGTCTCGCTGGGTGGTGGCGCTCCATGCACGCCGACCACGCCGTGCTCCACCGACAGCCAGCCATCGGCCGGCCGCATCGCCGGTTGTGGATCGCCGGGTTGGGGGCCGGTCACGCTCGGTCGCTGGTCAGAGCGAACGCGTCGTCGATCGCTTCGTCGCTCAACATCCACCCTCGGCTCCGCACCGTGACCACCGATTGGGGGCCGAGAGCGCGCCGGATCGCTACCAGAAGGCTGTCGCATCGCCGTTCGCTGAGGTTGGCCAGCCCAGCCCGCCGCGACAGTTCGCGGCGGCTGATCACCCGCCCACGATGGGCCAGCAGCACGCTGAGCACCGACTGTTCCTGCTCTCCGAGGCGATACACGAGGGGGTTGGTGTGTCGATCCGGAAGAGCAGGACCAGCGGTGCTCATGTCGGCAAACGTTACGGATCACAGGTTTCGTCCTCGTGTGGACCGTGTGAACGGAATGTGAAACCGTGACCGACGCCACCGTCGGAGAACTCGTGGCTCGCTCGGTGCTGCGTGAATACTGGAGCAATGGATCTGGGGTACGCCGTCGAGGACGAGACCTTCCGCGCCGAGATCCGCGACTGGCTGACGTCGAACCTCCCGGCCGGATGGGGCGACGACGGCTTCGAGATGTCGTCAGATGAGCGCAAGGCGTTCAACGGACGTTGGCCGAAGCAGCTGTTCCACGGCGGGTGGATCTGCGCGACGTGGCCAAAGGAATACGGCGGGAAGGGGCTCACCACCATGCAGGGTGTGGTGCTGGCCGAAGAGTTCGCCCGGGCCAAGGCGCCGCTGCGCGCCGACTTCTTCGGCGACACCCTGGTCGGCCCGACGATCCTGCAGTGGGGCACCGAGGAGCAGAAGCAGCAGTTCCTCCCGCGAATCCTCAACGGGTCGGTGCGCTGGTGCCAAGGTTTCAGCGAGCCCAACTCCGGCTCCGATCTGGCCTCGCTGGCCACCAGTGCCGTGCTCGATGGCGACGAATGGCTGATCAACGGCCAGAAGGTGTGGACCACCGGAGGGCACCACGCCGACTACTGCTTCCTGCTGACGCGTACCGACCCCGAAGCGCCCAAGCACAAGGGCATCTCGTACCTCCTCGTGCCGATGCGTCAACCGGGTGTCGAGGTGCGTGGCATCACCCAGCCCGATGGCACGGCGGAGTTCTGCGAGGTGTTCTTCACCGATGCCCGTTGCCCGAAGGACAACGTCGTCGGCGGGGTCAACAACGGTTGGAAGGTGGCCAACTCGACGTTGGCGTTCGAGCGCGGTCAGTCGGCGACGACCGGGTATCGACGTTTCGAGGACGAGTTCAAGTTGCTGCTGGAGCAGGCAACGGCAACGGGTGCCCGCACGGATCCTGTGATTCGCCAACGGCTGACGCGGTACTACACGAAGATCCAACTGCTGCGCATCAACGGGCTGCGGTCATTGTCGGCAACGCTTGCGGGGGTGAAGGACCCGGGTGTCGGGGCGCTCGGGGCCACGAACAAGATGTTCTGGAGCGAGATGCACCAAGAGGCGATGCAGTTGGCGCTCGACGTGTTCGGCCCGTCGTCGATGCTCGTCGACACCGGCCCGGCTTCCGGTTCATGGCCCGGCGCGATCCGCGACAAGCGTCGGCCCGGCTATCCCGTCAGCCCGATGACCAGTGCGTTCTTCTTCAGTCGCAGTGAGACGATCTGGGGCGGCACGAGCCAGATCCAGCGCAACATCGTCGGCGAGCGAGTGCTCGGCCTTCCCAAAGATCCGTCCTGAACACGCTCACATCAGAGCGGATGATCACCAAACCGTTCGTACTGGTCACCACGACAGCGCTGGCGCTGTTCGTGTACATCGGCGTGATGACGCCGCTGCTGCCGCGCCTGATCGAGGAACAACTCGGTGGCAATGAGATCGACATCGGTCTCAATCTCGCCGCGTTCAGCATCGCTGCCGTGTTGATCAGGCCGAGACTCGGACGGTTCGGTGAGCGTCATGGCCTGCGATCGACGATGGTCCTCGGTTCGCTGCTCGCGGCAGCAGCCACATCTGCCTGCGTACTGGTCAACACCCGCTGGGGGTTGCTGCCGCTGCGCGGACTGCAGGGTGTGGGCGAGGCCGCGGTCTTCGTGGGCGCAGCCACGAGCATCAGCGACCTCGCTCCGCCGGGTCGCGGCGCCGAGGCGGCCAGCTACTTCTCCGTAGCAATCTTCGGCGGGCTGGGAATTGGGCCGGTCATCGGCGAGTCGGTGATCGGCCGCGACCGGTTCGATGCCGGCCTGTTGACCGCGGCGGCGTTTGCCGTGCTCGCTGCGCTGTTGGCCATGTTGACACCGGCGGGCGTCAGGCATCACCACCACGAGACCGCGCCCGGCCCGCGATTTCATCGGGCGGCCATCCCCTCCGGGTTGGTGCTGGCGCTCGGCGTCGGTGGCTTCGTGACGTTCACCGCATTCATGCCGGAGTACTCCATCTCGATCGGCTTGAGCGGTTCGAAGTGGGTCTTCGCCACCTATGCGGCAGTGTGCTTGCTGATTCGGGTCGTGGCGGCGACGGTGCCCGACCGCATCGGCCATGCCCGCTCGGTCACGATCGCGCTCAGCTTCATGCTCGCCGGGCTGGCGATGCTGTTCCTCTTCCCGTGGCCAGTCGGAGTCTTCGCCAGCACGGTGATCGCCGCGATCGGCATCTCGTTCCAGTATCCCTCGTTGATGGCGATGGTCATCGACACGGTGCCGGAGCACGAACGGGTGCGGGCAATCTCGACGTTCACGATGTTCTTCGAGATCGGCACGGCATGTGGTGCGCTGATCCTCGGCACGCTCGCCGACCTCACCTCCAAGCGCAGCGCCTTCCTCGGCGGCGCAGTCTTTTGTGCCGTGGGGCTGGTCGTTCTGTGGAAGGTCGCAGTGCCTCACTCGCGTCGCCACCTGGCTGTCTGAATTCCGCTAGTCAATCCTTGCGCGGCGCGCCACAATGCTCCAATGATCCTCGACGACGAACAGCGCTATCGAGCCGCACAGAGTCGCGACAGCCGTTTCGACGGGTGGTTCATCACGGCTGTCAAGACGACCGGGATCTACTGCCGACCGAGCTGTCCGGCGATGACCCCGAAGCGGCACAACGTCGAGTTCTTCGTAACCGCCGCGGCAGCCCAACAGCACGGCTATCGAGCCTGCAAGCGTTGCCGTCCAGACGCCTCGCCGGGGTCTCCGGAATGGAACGTGCGCGCCGACGTCGTTGGTCGGGCGATGCGACTGATCGCCGATGGTCTCGTCGACCGCGAGGGCGTCGGCGGGCTCGCCAATCGGCTCAGCTACAGCGAGCGCCAGATCAACCGACTGCTGACCGCCGAGCTCGGTGCCGGGCCGTTGGCGCTCGCTCGCGCCCAGCGCGCCCAGACCGCGCGAACGTTGATCGAGACCACCTCGATGCCGATCACGCAAATTGCGTTTGCTGCCGGCTTCACCAGCGTGCGCCAGTTCAACGACACGATCCGCGAGGTGTACGCATCGTCGCCGACAGAACTGCGCGGATCCCGCCAACCCACCGTGGCAGGCGGAACGTTGACACTGCGGTTGCCATATCGAGCGCCGTTCCACAGCGAATCGATCTTCCGGTTCCTCGGTGAACGAGCCGTGCCCGGGGTCGAGACGTGGGACGGCGTGACCTACCGCCGGTCGCTGCGGTTGAACCACGGCAACGCCGTCGTTTCGTTGTCGCCTGGTCCGATGGCGCCCGGTCCGAACGCCGTCGGGTGCACCTTGCATCTCGACAACGTCGCCGATGTCCAGGCCGCCGTTCAGCGCTGCCGCCGACTGCTCGACCTCGACGCCGCCCCCGACACCATCGAGGCACACTTTGCGGACGATCGAGTGCTGGCGTCGCTCGTGCGCAAGCGGCCCGGGTTGCGCTCACCCGGACATCCCGATGGCACCGAACTGCTCACCCGAGCGATCCTCGGCCAGCAGGTGTCGGTGAAGGGGGCACGCACCCTTGCGGCTCGTCTCGTCGCAGCAGTCGGGGAGCCACTGGTCGCGCCGGTCGACGGCGTCACCCACACCTTTCCGTCAGCCGAGGCGATTGCGGGCTGCCCGATCACCGCCTTCGCGATGCCCGGTTCCAGGGCACGCGCCCTGCTGCAAGCCTGCGAGCAGCTCGCCTGCGGCGGGATCGTGATCGATGCCGGCAGCGATCGCCAAGAGATCTCGCGGCAGCTCGAATCGCTACCAGGGATCGGCCCGTGGACCGCCAGCTACGTTGCGATGCGCGCACTCGGAGACCCCGATGTCTTTTTGCCGACCGACATCGGAGTTCGCAACGCGCTGCGATCGATCGGTGCCGAGTCGACTCCGAAAGCCGCTGCGCAGCTCGCCGAATCCTGGCGACCCTGGCGTTCGTACGCATTGCACCATCTCTGGGCAACGCTGTGACACGAGAGGAGAAGATCATGTTTCATGTGACCACCATCGACACGCCGGTCGGCGAGCTCCGCATCATCGGCGGCGAGCGCGGGCTGCGCGCCATCTTGTGGGGCGCCGAAGACGTGGCGCGCATCGCCTCGATCGATGAGGAGGACCTGCACGAAGGCAGGACCCCGCTGCTCGACAAGGCGGTCGAGCAATTGGAGGAGTACTTCGCCGGAACTCGGCGCGACTTCGACCTTCCACTCGATCCACTCGGCACACCGTTCCAGCAGTCGGCCTGGATGGTGTTGCGCACCATCCCGTACGGCAAGACGATCAGCTACGGACAACAGGCCCGGCAACTCGGCGACCCGAACAAGGCCAGGGCAGTTGGCGCAGCGAACGGGAAGAACCCGTTGAGCATCGTCGTGCCGTGTCACCGGGTGATCGGCTCTGGTGGTCAGCTCACGGGCTTCGCCGCCGGGCTCGACGTGAAGTCATGGTTGCTCGACCACGAGCACCAGCCGAGGCTGATCGCCTGACGGCGACGTTAGCCGCTGTGTCGGGCTCGGGCCTGCTGCTCGCGCCGGGCCCGCGCGTCGGCTTGCCTTGCAGCCTTGGCGGCCTTGCGCTTGGCCTTGATGTCGTCGTCGGCAGTAGGCGGCGGCAACACGATGGCCTCTTCGTGCTCCACCGGTGGCAGTGCGAGGTTGTCGTCGTGCTTCAGCAGGCGGGTGAGGGCGACCGAGGCGGGCGCTTCACCAGCGACGGAGCCGGCCATCATCATCCGTACGGTGGCGAGGCCGTGCTTCTCGACCAGGGCCGGAGTCACCTCGAGCAGCTCGTCCTCGGTCGGGTTCTCGGAATGATCGCCCAGTGCCTCGATGCAATCGGCCAGGCACTGGTCGCAGAGCAGCGTCGTGATCTGTTCGAGCCCGCCGTTGAGGCGGCCGCGGGCTGCCGTGGCACGCATCGCCAGGATGCGGCTCGCCGGCTCGGTGAAGCCACCCTCGCGTGCGCCGCACAGTTCGTCGAGCGCCTTGCGGTGGTCGTCGGGCAACGAGGCGACCAAGGCCTCGAGCTCTTCGTCGGTCGTGGCCGTAAACGCTCGGTCGAGCAGCGTGAGGCCGTGCAGGCGGTTCTTCATCTGGTTCATCGGCAGTCGAGGCTACCGGTCAAGCCGGGAGGGTCCGGACCTCGATGTACTGATCGAGCGGCAACACCTGGTCGATGAACTTCTGCAACGTGGCCGGCGTGATGTCACCCAGCACCCTCGCCTGATCCTTGAACTGCGTGATCAGCTCGGGCTGCTTCGGGGCTCTGACCAGCAAGTTGCTGATCGTCTGGTTGTCGAAGTATTGGTACGTCTCGGTCACCTCGGCGATCGCAGAAGCGAACTCGGCGGCGGTCGGCCCGGTGCTGCGCAAACTGCCGATGTCGTCGATCACGATCGACGAGATCTTCGAGATGTTGGCCGGATCGCCGGTGACGCTGAGGTACGACTCGACGAGAGGATCCGGCTCAGTGAGGACCTGCAGCGACGCGGATGGAGAGTACGAAGCACCGAGCTGCTCACGGATGTGGTCGGTCAATCGGATGTTGAGCACACTCGCGAGGACGTCGGCGTAGACCGGATCGGTCGCCGCATCGGTGGATGGTGCGTTCCAGTCGATGGTCAATGACCCCTTGTCCCCGGTTCCGGCGTGCACCTCTTTGGTGACGACGGAGGAGGGTGGGTCGATCTGGAAGTCTTTGTAGTGCTCGGTTGCGTTGGTGCCCGTCAGTGTGCCGATGTAACGCTCGGCCAGATCGCGCGCCGTCCCGAGATCGAAGTCTCCCGAGACGGCGAACACCCAGTCGCTGGCATTGCTGAATCGATCGCGCCACACGCGCTCGATCGAGCCGAGATCGAGATCGGCGAGCTCTTGGGCGGTCGGCATCACACTGAATCGCGGCTCGGTGCCATACCGTTCCGCCGAGTAAGCGACGTACGCGGCGAGATCAGGGTCGCTGTTGGGATCGTCGACGTACGGCCGCAGGGAACTGATCGTCGAGTCGAGGCCGGCTTGATCGAAGCGTGGTTTGGACATGTAGAGGTTGATGAGCTGGAACAGCAGCTTGAGATCGTCGGTCGTCGATGTTCCGACGAAGTCTTCGCTGGTCTGACCGATCGACGGATCGAGCTCGATCGAAGCATCGGCCAGCACCGTGTCGAGTTGCACCGGATCGAGATCGCCGATGCCGCTCGAGGTCACGACGGAAACCGCATTGAGCGCGTCGGGTATGTCGGCGTCTGCGACCAGTGACAACCCGCCCGGGCTTGTCGCGGCAAGGTAGATGTCATTCTTGGCGATGTCGGTCGGGTTGAGCACGACCCGCGCACCATTCGCGAACGTCAGCATCGTCGGGTCGAGGAAACCTGCGTCGCCGGCGAGCTTCTCGGTGGCCGTCTCCGGTACGGGGTCCGGGGGCTTCATCAGCTCGGTGGCCCCCGATGCTGTCGCCGCACGCGGGGCGATGTCGAGCGTGGGGAGCGCAGCGATGCGATCCAACACTTCGGCTTGCGTCGGAACCTTGGTGGCGGAGTCAGGCGCGACGACCAACACGTGAGCGGCAGAACCAGCCAGCAGGTCGTTGAACGCCGCGCCCACCGACTTCGGGGTGACGGCGTCGTAGATCGCCTGATCGATCTGGAACGAGGCGTCGGCATCGGGGATCGAGGAACCGGTCAAGAAGTTGTCGACGTACCGGGATACGAAGTCGACATCTTGAACGGTGTCGCGGCCGTCGAACTCGGCCTGAGACGCACTGCGGTAGCTGCCCAAGGCGCGATCGAGCTCACCGGCGTCGAAGCCAAACCGGCGCGCCCGTTCGAACTCCGTCGTCAAGGCGTCGAGTGATGCCTGTACCTGCGCGGGCTCGCCGCTGACCATGACGCTCGGCGCGTCGAGCCGGCGGACCACTCCGTTGCCGCTGGACGCGCTGACGAACTTGGCGAGCCCTCGCGACACGTCGTCGTTGAGGCGGGTCGAGATCATGTCGAAGGCCAGCGAGATCAAGGTGTTGTTGCGGCGCGAGGCGATCGAGTTGTCGACGACGTAGGCGCTGGGCAGAGAGATCGAGACGTCACCGGTGGTGGCGTCGGGATCGGACAGCACGGTCGCGGCTGGTTTGTCGAAGGCGCCCAACGTCGGCTCCGTTCGAGGCGTTGCGTCGCCGCGCGCGGTGACGTTCTCGAAGCGGTCGCGGATCTCCGATTCGATCTGGTCGACGTCGATGTCGCCGACGACCATGAGCGCAGCATTGTCGGGTCGGTACCAGGTGTCGTAGAAGCGCCGCAGAAGTTCCGGCGTCATCGCTTTGATCGCCAGATCCGTACCGATCGGCTCGCGGTCGGCGTACTGCGAGCCGTCGAGCATCATCGCATCGGTGGCGTTGCTGACCCTGCCGTCGAAGGATTGATCGCTCTGGCGCCATTCGTCGAGAACGACCCCCTTCTCGCGATCGACCTCGGCGGGGTCCAGCGTCGCGGCCGACAGCCATTCGCGCAACACGTCGAGTCCGGTCGTCAGGTTGGCCGGCTTGCTCGTCGGCACCGTGAGCTCGTACACGGTTTCGTCATACGTCGTGTAGGCGTTGACGTCGGCGCCGAACGTCATCCCAAATCCGCGAAGCGTCGCAATCAGGTCGTTCGCCGGGAACTTCTTGGTGCCGTTGAACATCATGTGCTCGAGGAAGTGGGCCGTGCCCGATTGGTCTGGATCCTGCTGTCCCGACCCGGCGTTGATCGCCAAGCGCAGCTCGGCGCTGCCGCCCGGCCGATCGTTCGAGCGCAGGTACACCGTGAGACCGTTCGGCAGCTTGATGATGCGAACACCGGGATCATTGGTGATCGTCTCGGTGGCCGGGGTGGTGATCGTGGTCGCGTCGCGGGCGACGACGCCGGGGCCGGCGGGCGAGCAGCTGGTGATGAGCAATGCAATGGCCAGCACCCACCGCGCCCGTGCGCACCAACTCGACATTGAGGGCCACAGTAGCTAGCGCCGATCGGGCCAGCGCTTGGAAAGCAGCGCGTGCGACGAGTTCGCCGGCGCTGCTTCCTAGCCGGATGATCCCGCTGAGATCTTGCCGGTTAGTGTCTCGCAAGGTGGCAGGCATCTCGTGACGCATCCATCATTCGGGCTCGCGGTCGGCAACTTCACGCCCGCTTCCAAGGTGCCGACGGTCGACGGGCTCGTCGAATTCGCCCAGACGGCTGAGCACCTCGGCTTCGATTCGCTGTGGGTGTGGGATCACCTCTTCCTCGGTTCTCGGCGCCCGTTCCCGTTCTTCGAGGCGCTCGCCTCGATCGCTCTCCTCGCGTCGCACACCGAACGGGTGACGCTGGGTACCGGGGTTCTCGTCCTACCGATCCGCGACCCAGTCGTCCTCGCCAAGGAGACAGCGACGCTGCAGTTCCTGTGCAAGGGACGACTGTCGTTGGGCGTGGCGGCGGGTTGGTATCAGCGCGAGTTCGAGGCAACGGGTACGCCGTTCGCCGAGCGCGGGCGGATCTTCGAAGAGAACCTCGAGCTGCTCCGTCGGCTGTGGACTGAAGAGTCGGTGTCGGGAACGTATTCGCATCGGCATCTCAAAGACGTGCGGATGGCGCCACGACCAGAGCCTGCTCCGAGCGTGCTGATCGGTGGCTACGTCGATCGAGTGCTGCGCCGCGTCGCCAAGATGGGTGACGGTTGGATCACCTACTTCTACACACCGGAGAGTTTCAGCCGGGCCTGGTCGTCGATCCGCTCGTTCGCCGAACTGCTCGACCGAGACCCCGACACGCTCACCAACGTTGCCCAACTCCCGATCTGTGTCGACGACACGTACGAGGCGGCCGACCGCCGCGTTCGGGCTTTCGTCGGTGAGTACTTCGACACCGCGGAGTGGAGTGAGTCCACGGTGGAGAGCTCTATCCGCGGAACTGCGGAGCAGTGTGCCGAGCAGATCCAACGCCACCTCGACGTCGGTGCACAGCACCTCGTCTTCGTTGCCGACGACTACCGCATCGACCAGATCGAAACCATCGCCACCGAGGTCCTTCCGCTCCTCGAGCTCAACACGGCGAAGTGATGAAGGGCCGACTGATGACCGACAAGGTCATGAGCGCCGATGAGGCGGTCGCTCAGGTGCACGACGGCGATCTCGTTGCCGTCGGTGGAAGCCTGTTCTCGCGGACCCCGATGGCGTTGATCTTCGCCCTGGTGCGATCGGGTCGGAGCGGGCTCACGCTGACTCGCTCGTTGACGTGCTACGAGGCCGAGTTGTTGATGGTCAGTGGCGGCGTCGACGGTCTCGTCACGAGTTGGGTCGGGCTGGGGCTGCAGTGGGGGGTCTCGCCGGTGGTGCGCATGCTCGTCGAGCAGGGACACGCCTTCCACGAGGAGTGGAGCCACCTGGCGTTGGGCCTGCGTTTCAAGGCCGGCGCCATGGGGGTTCCGTTTCTCCCCACGGCGACGATGATGGGGTCCGATCTCGAGGCGCGCTCGAAGGCGGCGCGAGTCACATGTCCGTACACCGGACAAGAACTGCTCGCAGTTCCGGCACTGGTGCCCGACGTTGCCTTCCTTCATGTTCATCGCGCCGACAAGTTCGGCAACCTTCAGGTGGAGGGCTATCGACACATGGACGTCGACATCGCTCGTGCGGCCAAGCGCGTGGTGGTGACCGCTGAGCAGATCGTCGACACTTCCGAGATCGTGCGCAACGCGTCCGACACGATGCTCCCGCACTTCACGGTCGACGCCGTCGTGCATCAGCCGTTCGGCGCGTACCCAGGTGAGTGCTACGGGCTGTACGAGGCCGACATGGCCCACCTCGACTCGTATGTGCAAGGTCTACGCGATCGAGGTCCGCAAGCGGGGGTGGAGCACTACCTGCGCGAGAACGTCACCACACGAGCGACGTTCGACGACTTCCTTCAGCACGTCGGCAGAGATCGGCTGGCCGCGTTGCAACAACAGGCGATGGAGATGACCACATGAGCCCGGCGAGCCCGGAGGAGCTGCGCACGATCACGATCAGCCGGATGCTCGACGACCATCGAGTCGTGTTCGCCGGCGTCGGCGCTCCGCTGGTGGCGTCCGCGCTCGCCCGTCGTCTTCACGCGCCTCATCTCTCGGTCGTGCTCGAAGGTGGAATCATCGGCGTGACGTTCCGTGATGGAAGCCTGCCCGTGTCCACCAACGAGATGCGTGCCGCATTCGGAGCACCGATGCTCACCGACATCACCGATGTCTTCCTCTACGCGCAAGCCGGCTTCTTCGATTACGGAGTGCTCGGTGCTGCGCAGGTCGACCGATTCGGAAACATCAACAGCAGCATCATCGGCGACCACGACCACCCCACCGTGCGGCTTCCGGGCTCGGGTGGTGCAAACGACATCGCCTCGCTGTGCAACAAACTGCTCATCGTCACGTCGCACGAGAGTCGTCGATTCGTCGAGAAGGTCGACTTCATCACCAGTCCCGGATGGTTGAGCGGCGGCACTACGCGTTGCGATGCCGGGCTGCGCCAGGGAGGTCCCGCAGCGGTGGTGACCGAGCTCGCCGTGTTCGACTTCCACCCGGTCAGCAAGGAGATGCGCGTCTGCGCCTTGCAGGAAGGCGTCACCATCGACGAGGTCCGCAGCAGGACCGGGTTCGAGCTGACCACCGTGGCCGACGTCGGGCAGGTCGCGCCGCCGACAAGCGTCGAGTTGCAGACGCTTCGGAAGCTCACCGGAGTGGACGCTCACCAATGAGGACTCCCAAATGAGGCTTCGTGGCATCGGCACCGTTTGAGTACCTCGCCCCGAGCACGTTCGCGGAGGCCATCGAGGCGCTCGGCGAATACGGAGACGCGGCGGTCATTCTGGCCGGCGGTCAGAGTCTGGTGCCCATGCTCAACCTTCGACTGGTCCAGCCGGGGATCGTGATCGACATCAACGGAGTACCCAACGACGGGCCGGTGGCCAACGGTGGCTGGCTCACCCTTCCGGCACTCACCCGGCACGCCGAGATCCTCTCGGATCCACTGGTCGCCGTCGCTGCGCCCATGCTCGTCGATGCGGTGCATCACGTCGGCAACGTTCGAGTCCGCAATCGCGGCACGGTCGGCGGAAGCCTTGCTCACGCCGACCCGACGAGTGAGATCGGTGCCGCTGCGTTGTGCCTCGGTGGCGAAGTAGTGCTCACGGCCGCTTCCGGTTCCCGAACCGTGCCGGTCGACGATCTGTTCGTCTCCTACCTCACCACGTCGATCGCTCCGGGCGAGTTGCTCACCGAGCTCCGCCTCCCCGCGTTGAACGGCCGCAGCGGAGTGAGCTTTGTCGAGATGGTGCGGCGCACCTCCGACTTCGCCATCGTCGCCGTCGCCGCGCTTGTCGAGCTCGAAGCTGACGCCAGCACGGTGAAGCGGGCCAGCGTTGCCCTGTCCGGAGTCTCCGATCGGCCGAGGCTCGCCGATTCCTCGCTCACCGACGAGCTGATCGGCCAGGAGCTGCCGTATGCCCGACTGCGATCGCTCGGTGCGGAGATCGCGGCGCGTTTCGAGCCGCCCGACGACGTACATGCGTCAGCCTCGTACCGTCTGCGGCTGATCGAGGTCCTCACTGCCCGAGCCCTCCAACAGGCAATGGACAGGGCCCGGTCATGAGCACGTTCGAGGTCGACCTTCACGTCAACGGGTCACGACGGCAGTTGGATGTGAAGGCCGAGGAGACGCTGCTCGACGTGCTGCACGATCGCATGGGAATGAGCGACGTGCGCTACGGCTGCGGCGAGGGTGTCTGCGGTACCTGCACGGTGCTGATCGACGGTGATCCGGTCAGCGCCTGTCTGTTGCTCGCCGTGCAGGCGGCAGGTCGCGAGATCACGACGCTACGTGGCCTGGAGGGCAGCGCCCCCGATGGCTTGCACCCGTTGCAGCGAACCATGCTGCAGCTCGGCGGTTCGCAATGTGGGTTCTGCACGCCGGGAGTCATCCTCACCGCGGTCAGCCTCGGCCGGCGAAACCCGACGGCGACTCGCGATGAGATCCGTCACGAGTTGGTCGGCAACCTGTGTCGCTGCACGGGCTACACCAAGATCATCGACGCGATCGAGACCTACCTTGGCGAGCTCGGAACGGGGACGATCGATGCTCACTGATGCAGTCGTGCGCACGAGCACGGGTCGGGTCGTGGGGCAGCGCCACGCTCACCACGACTTCATCGACAAGGTCAAGGGCACGATGCTCTACGCGGCCGACCATCAGCCGCCGGGGATGCTGCATGGCAGGGTCATCCGTTCGACGGTGCCGTCGGCACGCATCGTGTCGATCGATCTCGGCGCGGCACGCGACCTGCCGGGAGTTGCGGCGATCCTCGTGGCCGACGACGTGCCCCACAACAGCCTGATCGTGAGGGCAAGCGGCGGGCTCGGAGAGTTGGCGATCGAGATGCCCATTCTCGCCTCGGACCGCGTTCGGTACACCGGTGAGCCGATCGCCCTCGTCGCCGCGGAGACGCAGCAGATCGCCGATCACGCCGCAGAGTTGGTGGTGATCACCTACGACGAGCTCACCGGAGTGTTCGATCCGTTGGGGGCGATGGAAGCGGAGTCGCCGCTGGTTCATGACGAGGGCAACGTGCTCGTGAACTGGCACATCGCGCGAGGCGACGCGCAGCTCGGTTTCGCTCGCGCCGATGTCGTGGTCGAAGGCGAGTACGTCACGCAACTCGTCGAGCATGCCTACCTCGAGCCCGAGACCGGGGTGGCGTGGATCGAGGACGATGTGGTCACCATTCGTGCGTCCACGCAAGTCATCGAGCACGCGGTGGAGATCGCCCGCATCCTCGGGCTTCCCTCCAACAAGGTGCGAGTCGTCGCCGCCTACATGGGTGGCGGGTTCGGCGGCAAGGAAGACATGACCGTCGAGCCGTTCCTTGCATTGCTGGCCTGGAGCACCCGCCGCCCGGTGCGCATGATCTGGGACCGGCAGGAGTCGCTGGCGGCATCGACCAAGCGCCACCCGATGGTCATGCGCTACAAGACCGGCGCGACCAGCGACGGACGCCTCACCGCTCAGCAGGTGGAGATCATCGGCGACGCCGGCGCCTACCCGTACCTCAGCGCACGGATCGTGTTCGCGGCCGCGGTGGTCGCGTGCGGTCCGTACCAGATCGCCGATGTCGATGTGCGATCGCTCGCTGTGTTCACCAACAACGTGCCGACGAGTGCCTTCCGAGGCTTCGGGGCGATGCAGGTCACCTTCGCCTACGAGTCGCAGATGGATCGGCTCGCCGAAGCCCTGCACCTCGACCCGGCTGAGCTGCGTCGCCGCAACTTCCTGTCGAAAGGCGATGTCATCCCGACCGGCGAGACGCTGCAGACCGTCGTCGCGGTTGGCGAGACGCTCGACCGGGCGCTTGCCCGACTGGGCGAGCTGCCAGTTCCCTCGGCGCCGCACAAGGTTGTCGGACGTGGGTTCGCGTGCAACATGCAGCCCTACGGCAGGACAATCTGGTTTCGCGACCAAGCGTCGGCCTGGCTGACGCTGCAGGCCGACGGCAGCCTGCTCATCCGTTCGGGAGTGACCGACCTCGGCGCCGGGCAGGCGGCAAGCCTGTGCCAGATCGCCTCCGAGGTGCTCGGCGTTCCACTCGCCATGGTCAGCGTCTACATCGGCGACACGGCCCTCACGCCTCCGGCCGGAGGCACGTTTGCCACTCGCCAGTTGTACATGTCGGGCAACGCAACGCTGGCTGCGGCGACAGACCTCCGTGGCCGGCTGGATCCGGTGGCCGCCCAGCTCCTCGGGTGCGCTGCAACCGATCTCGACTACGTCGACGGACGTGTTCTCGCGATTGGCGGCGGATCACTGGGCCCCGAATTGGGTCTGAGCCTGGCAGAGCTCGTCAGCGAGTGCGCCCGCCGCGGCGTCGACACGTCGATTCTGACTGTTTGGCATGCCGACGTCGGCACGTTCGACCCAGTCTTGGGGCAGGGTGACACGTTCCCCGACTACACCTACGGCACGCACGCCACCGATGTGGAGGTCGACACCGACACAGGTGAGGTGAAAGTGCTGCGTTACATCGCCGTGCACGACGTCGGGCGGGCGATCAACCCGATGCGGGTCGAGGGCCAGATCCAGGGCGGCGCGATGCAGGGCATCGGCTACGCCCTCACGGAAGAGATCGTGCTCGATCAAGGGGTGAACAACTCGACGCTGTTCACCAACTACCTCATCCCCAACGCTTCCGACTATCCCGACATCGAAGCCGAGGTCGTCGAGAGTGGTGAGGGTCGCGGCCCGTTCGGCGCTCGAGGCATCGGCGAGCCACCGATCGGGCCATCTGCGCCCGCCTTGGCCAACGCGATCACCAATGCCATCGGCGCTCGACCGACACGTCTTCCCATGACCCCAGAGCGAGTGCTCGGGCTCATCGACACAACAAGGGGAAAATCATGGAATCACAAATGAAGGTGAACCTGAACGCCGACATGGGGGAGGGGTTCGGTGCCTACGACATCGGCAACGACGAAGCCATACTCTCGATCATCGGTTCGGCGAGCGTCGCGTGTGGCAAGCACGCCGGCGACCCCAACGTGATGTACCGAGTCGTCGAACGAGCGCATCAGGCCGGCGTCAGCATCGGGGCCCATCCCGGGTTCGACGATCTGTGGGGGTTCGGCCGGCGACGCATCGACATGGCGCCGCGCGACCTCGAGCTGCTGGTCGCCTATCAACTTGGGGCATTGCAGGCGATCGCGTCCTACTTCGGCGAAACCGTGACGCACTTGAAGCCGCACGGGGCGCTGAACAACATGGCCGCAGAGATGCCCGACTACGCCATGGCCGTGGGGCGGGCGATCAAAGCCGTTGACAGCTCGGTGATCTATGTCGCGCTTGCCGGATCGGAGATGGAGCGCGCCGGGAACGAGCTCGGCTTGCGCGTGGCCTGCGAAGCGTTCGTCGACAGGATGTACGACGACGACGGCAACCTGGCGTCGCGCAAGATCCCGGGCACCGTCATCACCGATCCCGCGGTCGCCGCCGAACGAACCGTCAGGATGGTTCGCGATCAGGTGGTCTTCTCGACCAGCGGCAAGCAGCTCCCGCGGCGCATCGACACGCTTTGCGTGCACGGCGACGAGCCAACGGCCTACGCAGTCGCCTCCGAGACACGCCGCGCCCTGGAAGCGGCCGGCGTGAAGCTGGTGCCGCTCCCGGAGCTGATCGCGTAGCGACCAGATCGCGAGCCACGAACTCGAGCGCCCTCGGCATGATTCGAACATGCGACACACGGTTCCGGAAACCGATGCTCTATCCCCTGAGCTACGAGGGCGGGATGTCAGCGAGGATAGCGACGAACCTTGGCCGCCCGCGCCTCGACACCGGCGAAGTCTGGTCGCACGCGGCCATCCTGGCCGCGAGAAACCAAAGTTCGCTGAATGCACCGGCACTAGTACGATCGACCCTTCATGGCTGATCCCCTCGTCATCGTCGCCGAGCTGCTGGCCCCTGCGTTTGCCAGCGTTGCCGGTACCGATGAGCCGGTCGATCCGGTGGTGCGCCCGAGTGATCGCGCCGACGCGCAGGCCAACGGTGCGCTCGCCCTCGCCAAACAACTCGGGCGCAAGCCTCGCGATGTGGCTGACGACGTGGTCGCCGCCGCCGACCTCGGTGGAAAAGCGACCCTCGAGGTGGCCGGGCCCGGGTTCATCAACGTCACGTTCGACGAGTCGTTCCTCAGGCAGCAGCTCGGTGTGCTTGCGGCCGACGAGCGCCTCGGTGTCCGCCCGGCGACACCGACCGAACGCGTCGTCGTCGACTACTCGGCGCCCAACATCGCCAAGGAGATGCACATCGGGCACCTGCGCACCACCGTCATCGGCGATGCACTGGTTCGCATGCTCGAGTTCGTCGGCCACACGGTCATCCGCGAGAACCACGTCGGCGACTGGGGAACACCCTTCGGGATGCTGATCGAGCATCTGCTCGACATCGGCGAGGCCGATGCCGCGGCCGGCCTCAGCGTCGGCGATCTCGACGGCTTCTACAAGCAGGCGAGGGCGAAGTTCGACGACAGCGAAGCGTTCCAGGTTCGGGCCCGCAATCGCGTTGTGCTGTTGCAAGGCGGCGATCCCGAGACCCTGCGGTTGTGGAAGCTGCTGGTCGATCTCAGCATGCACTACTTCAACCAGCTGTATCGCAAGATCGGGGTGCTACTGACCGACGACGACCTCGCCGGCGAGAGCATGTACAACGACCTGTTGCCCGAGGTCGTCGAGCGGCTCCGCATTGCTGGCCTGTTGCAGCAGAGCGACGGTGCCGACGTCGTGTTTCCCCCCGGCTACACCAACCGCGACGGAGACCCGCTGCCGTTGATCGTGCAGAAGCGCGGCGGCGGTTTCAACTACGGCACCAGCGATCTCGCCTGTGTGCTCGATCGCGTCGAGCGGGTCAAGGCGACCCTGCTGCTCTACGTCGTCGGCGCGCCGCAGGCACAACATCTGTCGATGGTGTTCGACGTCGCCGCGATGGCCGGGTGGTTGCGGCCGCCGGCGCGGGCGATTCATGTGGCCTTCGGCAACGTGCTGGGCAGCGATCGCAAGATGTTGAAGAGCCGCAGTGGCGAGCCGGTTCGGTTCGTCGATGTCGTCGACGAGGCGATCGAGCGCGCCACGGTCGCCGTGCTCGCGAAGAACCCCGACTTGCCGGCCGAGGAGCGCACCGAGATCGGTCGCAAGGTCGGTGTCGGTGCGTTGAAGTACGCCGACCTGTCGACCGACCGCATCAAGGACTACGTCTTCGATTGGAATCGCATGCTTGCGTTCGAAGGCAACACGGGTCCGTATCTGCAATATGCCCATGCCCGGATTCGCTCGATCCTGCGCAGGGGAGGCGAGCAGGCGCGCGTGCCCGAGTCGACGCTGCCGCTCGTCGTTCAGGAGCGCGATCTGGTCCTTCGACTCTTGCAGTTCGACGCCGCGGTACAAGACACGCTCGACAAGTTCAGCCCGCATCGGTTGTGCACGTACCTCTTCGAGCTGGCGCAGACGTTCACCTCGTTCTATGAGGCGTGCCCGGTGTTGAAGGCCGACGACGCCACTCGGCAACTGCGACTGCAACTGTGCGAGCAGAGTGCCCGGGTGCTCGCCAAGGGCCTCGATCTACTGGGTATCGAGGCCCCGGAGCGCATGTGACGGCGGTTCCCCTTTCGCTATTGCCAGATACCGCCAAGGTGTTGCACGACGGATCGTTGTCGATCGGCGGGTGCAGCGTCGGCGATGTTGCCGCCGAGTTCGGTACCCCGGTGTTCATCTACGACGAGCAACACCTTCGGGCGCGATGTCGAGAGGCGGTCGCTGCATTCGGGCCCGGTCGCGCGGTCTACGCGACGAAGGCGTTCCTGTGCAGAGCGATGGCTCGCCTCGCATATGAGGAGGGCATGTTGCTCGATGTGGCCAGCGGCGGTGAGATGTTCGTTGCGTTGGCTGCGGGCGTACCGGCCGCTGCGCTCACGTTTCACGGCAACAACAAGAGCGTCGACGAGTTGCGGGTGGCCATCACTACCGGCGTGCGGCACATCGTCGTCGACAGCTTCGACGAGCTCGACCGTCTCGAGGCATTGCACGCCGAGGGACTTCCGGTGCCCGCGGTGCTGGCTCGCATCACTCCGGGAGTGCACGCTCACACCCACGAATTCGTCGCGACCGGGCAGGATGACTCCAAGTTCGGGTTCAACCTCGGCAACGGTGAGGCGCAGCGGGCGGTCGATCGCATGCGTCGCTCGGCAAGCGTCGATCTCGTCGGCCTGCACTGTCACATCGGTTCCAACGTCTTTGCCGCCTCCAACTTCGCCAAGGCTGCGGAGGTGATGGCCGGGTTCGCCGTGCCGCTCGATCTGCCGGAGCTGGTGTTGGGCGGGGGCCTCGGCGTCGCCTACGTGATGGGCGAGGAAGCGCCGTCGATCATGCAGTGGGGCAATGTGCTGCTCGATGCCTGCGCATCGCTCGGGGTGCGCAGCCACGTCAGCGTCGAGCCGGGCCGGGCGATCGTGGCTGCCGCGGCGATCACCGTCTACACCGTCGGCACGATCAAGCGCATTCCTGGTGTTCGCACCTATGTCGCCGTCGATGGTGGGATGAGCGACAATCCGCGGCCGGTGCTGTACGGCAGCGGCTATGAAGCGTTCCGCCCTGCCGATGTTCGGGCGACACGATCGCTGCAGGCGCGCCTGGTCGGGAAGCACTGCGAGAGCGGAGATGTGTTGATCTTCGACGCCGTCCTGCCCGAGGAGACCACGGTGGGTGATCTCCTTGCGACTCCGGTCACCGGGGCGTACGGATACAGCATGGCCAGCAACTACAACATGCTGACCCGTCCCCCGGTGGTGTTCGTCGGCAACGGCATCGCCCGCCCCGTAGTGCGTCGCGAGTCGATGGAAGACCTGCTCAGGTGCGACTTGGACTGATCTCTCACGGGCGCTTCGCCATCGGCTATCGTAGGGCGGTGGCTCCACCACCATCTGTGAGATCGGCTTGGTCGGGCCATGGGCCGAACGGCCCAAACAGCCCAGACTTGCTGTACGTGGCCGGACTTGACGATTACATTACGATCAGCTCCGATTTTCGGGGTCGGTTCGGCGGGGTGGTTCACGTGAAGGTCTCAAAACTGATTTTGGCAGCCGTCGTGGCCGCCGCGGGACTCATCGGATTCGCCGGCGTCGCCCAGGCAGCGCCCGCCCCGAGCTCGGCCGTGGTCGCCTGCGTCAACGGCGATGGCGTGATGAGCTTGACGATCACCAACCCGGCTGCCGAACCCGTCGCCGAGTTCGTGATCACCAACCCCCAGACCTTCGTGGCCTCGGTGATCGATCTTGCCCCCGGGGCCTCCCAACTCGTGACACTCGGCGGCCTCCCCGACGGCTCGGTCATCGTGCCGGTTCAGGTCAACGGCAACGACGCCAGTGTCACCAGCCAGATCTCGTGCGATCCTCCGGTCTGCACCGAGGGCGTGCTCTCCGTCGTGACCGATCAGAGTGGCGTGCAGCACCAGGCGTGCGTGGCGTCGGCCGCCGAAGCACCGGTGGCTCCGGTCGCTCCGGTGGCTCCAGTCGCTCCAGTCGCTCCGGTACGGGCTTCGCTGGCCCCACTCGCGGCCCGCACGACGTCGGCCAATGCCAAGTCGGTGCTTCCCACAACGGGTGCGGGCACCGGTGGTCTGGTGATCGCAGCAGTGCTGGTCGGCAGCGGTTCCCTGGTTTCGCTGTTGAGTCGGCGCCAGCCGGGCCGTAGCCGGAAAGGGTTTCGACGGCGAGGGCTGACCCCGTAGCCTTCCGCCCGTGACCAAGCTCGTGCGGATCGGTGTGTTGGGGTGTGGCAACGTCGGTTCCGCCTTCGTCAAGCTGGTGCTGGCTCAGCAGTCGATGATCGAAGCGCGTACCGGGGTGCGGCTGGAGATCGGTGCGGTTGCCGTGCGCAACCTCAGCCGCGAGCGCGATGTCGACCTGGCCGAGGGAGTGCTCACTCGTGACGCGCTCGCCGTCGTCGCCGATCCGTGCATCGATCTGGTGGTCGAGGTCATCGGCGGCATCGAACCAGCGCGCGAGTTGATCACCTCGGCCCTACGGGCCGGCAAGCCGGTCGTCACCGCCAACAAGGAGCTGCTCGCCAACGTCGGCACCGAGCTGTTCGCCGTCAGCGACGCGGCGGGCGTCGATCTGTTGTTCGAGGCCGCGGTGGCCGGTGGCATTCCGATCATCCGGGTGCTGCGCGAGAGCCTGCGCGGCGAACCGATCAAGCGGGTGATGGGGATCATCAACGGCACCACCAACTTCATCCTCAGCAAGATGACCGAAGAGGGCGCCGACTACGTCGCCGCGCTGGCCGAGGCCCAGGCCCTCGGCTTCGCCGAACGCGATCCCACTGCCGACGTCGAGGGCTTCGACGCTGCGGCCAAAGCAGCGATCATGGCCTCGATCGCCTTCGGATCGACGGTGGTCGCCGGCGACGTGTACCACGAAGGCATCAGTGGCATCACAGCATCCGACATCGCCATGGCCAAGCGACTCGGGTACGTCGTCAAGCTGCTCGGGATCGCCGAGATCGACGAGGCAACCGGCGACATTGCCGTGCGAGTGCATCCGGCGATGGTCCCGATGGCCCACCCCCTGGCCAGTGTCAACGGGAGCTACAACGCCGTGTTCGTCGAAGGCGCGGCGGTCGGCTCGCTGATGTTCTACGGACGTGGCGCCGGGGGCTTGCCGACGGCCAGCGCCGTGCTCGGTGATGTCATCGACGCGGCGGTCAATCTGTCGAACTGCACGCACGGCGCGATCGGCTCGTTCGGTCGAGCCCACATCCGAGCGATTGACGAGACATCGGCCGAGTACCTGTTGAGCCTCGATGTCCTCGACCGCCCCGGCGTGCTGCACGCCGTCACCGGTGTGCTTGCCCGACATGGTGTCAGCATCCGCGCTGCCGAGCAGGAAGGCAACGGACCGGAAGCCAGATTGGTGTTCATCACTCACGAGGCCCGTGAGTCCGCCGTGCAGGCCACCGTTCGTGAGCTGCGCGATCTCGAAGTGGTCCGCAACGTGGGCGGCCTGCTTCGAGTGATCGGTGGCTGACATGCGGTACGTCTCGACTCGCGGCCAGGCTGCCGAGCTGGGCTTCGCCGAGGTACTACTGGCCGGCCTGGCAAGCGACGGCGGGTTGTACGTGCCGGCGGAGTGGCCATGCCTATCCGACGGGGTGGAAGGCATGACGTACGCGGAACGGGCCGCCCAGATCATGCAACCGTTCGTCGGCGACGACATCGCCGCCGCGGACCTGACGGCGATGTGCGTCGACGCGTACCGCACCTTCGCTCATCCCGCGGTGGCCCCGCTGATCCAGATCGGCGACGACCACTTCGTGCAGGAGCTCTTCCACGGGCCGACCTTGGCGTTCAAAGACATCGCCTTGCAGCTGGTCGGACGGTTGTTCGAGTACGTCCTCGCGCAGCAAGATCGGCACGTCACGATCGTCGGAGCAACCTCAGGCGACACCGGGTCGGCGGCGATCGACGGCATCAAGCACTGCAGCTACGCCGACATCTTCATCCTCTATCCAAATGGCCGCACGAGCGAGGTTCAGCGCCGGCAGATGACCACCGTCGACTCGCCGAACGTGCACGTCATTGCCATCGACGGTTCGTTCGACGACTGTCAAGACCTCGTCAAGGCGATGTTCAACGACGCGGCCTTCCGCCAACGCCTCAGCCTCAGCGCGGTCAACTCGATCAACTGGGCCCGAGTCATGGCCCAGGTCGTGTACTACGCGACGGCCACCGATCACTTGCGCGGCGAGGTCAACTTCTGCGTCCCGAGCGGCAACTTCGGCAACGTGTTCTCAGGGTGGATCGCCAAACGAATGGGTGCTCCGATCGGACGACTGGTGGTCGCCTCGAACGCCAACGACATTCTCACGCGGTTCTTCAACGACAACGACATGAGCACGCGAGCAGTCGTTCCATCACTGAGCCCGTCGATGGACATCCAGGTGTCGTCGAACTTCGAGCGATTGTTGTTCGAAATCAATGACCGCGACGGTGGGCTCACCGCCGAGCAGCTCCAGAGGTTCCGAGCCAGCGGACGGCTGTCGATCGAAGCAGATCAACGGGCGAACGACATCGATGGCGTGTTCACCGCGGCGCGCCTCGACGACGGCGAAACGCTCGATGTGATCCGTCGCACCTATGCGCTCACGGGGATGCTCCTCGATCCGCACACCGCGGTCGGTGTGGGTGCCGCCGAGCGAGTTCAGCCGTCGATACCCGGGGTGATGGTCACGTTGGCGACCGCTCATCCGGCGAAGTTCCCAGACGCTGTCGAGCGAGCCACCGGGATCCGGCCGCAACTACCGCTTCACCTTGCGGATCTGATGGAGCGTCGCGAGCGCATCACCGAGCTGCCCAACGATCTTGCGGCCGTGCAGACGTTCGTCGAGCGCCACGCCCACCGCTGACCAGACGCCCATTCTCCCATCATTCGGCTGCTTGGATTGATCGTCTGGGTGCGTTGCGGATCGCGCACCAGTTCGCTACAGTTCAATTCGTTCGGGTTCCCGAACATCTCGCTGCAACTGTTCTGGTCGAAATGACCGTGCGGGGGTGCGGAGAGGGCGAATCATCTCGGTGGTGTGGCCGCCGGTCGTGTGCACTTCGACACGCCGAGCCCACTGCCGTTCCTCAGAAAGCAGGTGGCCGGTGGCCGCGGAAGCTCTCGAACAGTCGATGCTCGAATCCAAGGACAAAGAGCAGCTGCTCGCAATCGCCCAGGCATTGGGCATCAAGACCACGTCGCGCGCCGCGAAAGCGACGTTGATCGACAAGATCTTGGAAACCACCGGTTCGACGCAGGCGGTGACAGCACCGGTTGCGTCCACCAACGGACGAGCCTCGAAGAACGCCAAGGAGCCCGCACCGGCACTGGCACGGCCGACGCCCGCCCAGGCCGACGACACGCCACCGGTGGCCAAACCCGTCGGCGACGAGCAGCAGATCGACGAGCCGCTCGAGGCCGAGGTGATCCTCGGGCCCGACGGTGAGCCACTCGCCGATTGGGAGATCGCCTTGATCAAGTCGGGCGAGGTGCAGGTCAGCGAACTTCCTCCGACTCCCGCGGCGTCGGCCCCCGCAAACCATGCCGGCCCGTCATCGGGCGCCGATGGCGACGATGGCGAGACCGATGGTGAAGGCGAAAGTCGCAACAGCCGCCGCCGGCGGCGCCGTCGCAACAAGGGTCGCGGTGCCGAGGGTCCGCAGGGTCCCGATCAAGAACGGATCGAGCGGCCAGAGCGGCCAGAGCGCGTCGACGAGGTTGCCCCGCCGCTCAGCATGGAGCCCGTCAATGTCTCCGGCTACCTCGATCTCCGTGACGAGGGTTACGGCTTCCTGCGCGTCAGTGGCTATCTGGCGAGTCGCGACGATGCCTACATCCCCGTGAAGCTGACCCGCCAATACGGGTTGCGCAAGGGTGATTTCGTCACCGGGCTCAGCCGGCCTGCGGGTCGCAACGAGAAGAACCCGGCGATGCTCGAGATTCACTCGGTCAACGGCGGCGATCCTGAAAAGGCAAGGAACCGCCCCAGGTTTGAAGATCTCACCGCGCTGTTCCCCGACGAGAGACTGCGTCTCGAGAACCAATCCGATCCCAACAACATGACGGCTCGGATCATCGATCTGATCTGCCCGATCGGCAAGGGCCAGCGCGGCATCATCGTGTCACCGCCCAAGGCGGGCAAGACGACGATCATGAAGACGATTGCTACCTCGATCGAGCAGAACCACCCTGAGGTCAAGCTCATGGTGCTGCTCATCGACGAGCGGCCCGAGGAAGTCACCGACATGCGCCGCACGGTCAAGGGCGAAGTCATCTCCAGCACGTTCGACCGACCGAGCGAAGAACACACCCATGTCGCCGAGCTCGCCATCGAGAAGGCCAAGCGCCTCGTCGAGCAGGGCGACGACGTCGTGATCATCCTCGACGGCATCACCCGACTCAGCCGCGCCTACAACCTGGCCGCGCCGGCCAGCGGCCGAATCCTGTCCGGTGGTATCGACGCCGGCGCGCTGTACCCGCCCAAGAAGTTCTTCGGCGCAGCTCGCAACGTGGAAGAAGGCGGTTCGCTGACGATCTTGGCGACGGCCCTGGTCGAGACCAACAGCCGCATGGACGACGCGATCTTCGAGGAGTTCAAGGGAACCGGCAACATGGAGCTCCGTCTCGATCGCAAGCTGTCCGAGCGGCGCATCTATCCGGCCATCGACGTCGACGCCTCGAGCACCCGCCACGAAGAGTTGCTGTTCGACCGCAAGCAGCTGCAGATGGTGTGGAAGCTGCGCCGTGTGCTCAGTGGCCTCGCTGCCGAGGGCAACGCCGCTCCCGGCCTCGAACTGCTGGTCGACCGGTTGCGCACGTTCCGCACGAACGAGGAGTTCCTCAACGAGATCGGCAAGCAGCCAGCGATGTAAGTGGCGGGCGAAAACACTCGGGAGCCGGGGCCCATCAACCGATACACTAGGCAACCGAATTCAACGGAGAACCTCATGAAGACCGATACCCATCCGACGTACAACGACACCACGGTGCGCTGCAGCTGTGGCAACACCTTCATCACTCGTTCGACGCGTGCGGGCGATCTGCACGTGGAACTGTGCAACGAATGCCACCCGTTCTTCACCGGCAAGCAGAAGCTGGTCGACACCGGTGGCCGCGTCGAGCGCTTCAACAAGCGTTACGGCGAGCGCAAGACCAAGTAATCAGTTCGAGTCCTCGAAGCGACCCGGTCCACATGGACCGGGTCGTTTCGCGCTCGCACACAAACGGGCGCCGTAGGGTGGCGGTTTCATAACGGTGGCTTGACTCAAGGTGTGCCGAGCGGTGGGCGATAACTCATCAGCTGATCGATTGCGGCAGCTGACGGACCTGAAGGAGCACCCGCGTGGCCGTATCCGACGACGACCTCGCCCATCTGCTGCGGCGAACGGAGTTCGTGGTTCGTCCTGGCCGACTGGCCGAACTCAAGACGCTCGACCTCTCGTCGTACGCCGCCGCAGTCGAGAACGTGCTCAACATCGGTCTCAATGGGGCACCGCCGCTGCCGGCCTACTTCCAGAGCGAAGACACCAACAGCAGCTGGGACCAGTACGTGGCAGCTTGCTCGTTCTGGATCAGCAACATGGTCGGCAAGGTTCGCCCGTTCCAGGAGAAGATGACGCTGTTCTGGCACGGCCACTTCGTCAGCGGGTGGTGGGACGTCGGCAAGGGCTTCCACATGATGCTGCAGACGCAGATGTATCGCGACAACGCGCTCGGCAACTTCCGAACGTTGACGCAGAACATGGCCATCGATCGAGCGATGTTGGTCTACCTGTCGAATGCCGAGAACGTGAAGGGCGCGCCGAACCAGAACTTCGCGCGCGAGCTGATGGAGCTGTTCACCCTCGGCGTCGGTAACTACACCGAGGCCGACGTCGAAGCTTCGGCCCGAGCGTGGACGGGGTACAACGCCGACTGGCCGGCGTACCAATACCAGTTCTACCCCAACCGGCACGACAACGGACTGAAGACGTTCTTCGGCACGACGCAAGCCTGGACCGGGCCGCAGATCATCGACGAGATCCTGCTCAACAACGCCACGAAGAAGCAGATCGCGGCGCGGTACATCACCAAGAAGCTGTGGGAGTTCCTCGCCCACCCGAACCCGCCGACCGCGGTGCTCGATGCCATCGCACCCGTGTTCGCGGCCGACATGGACCTCGCCAACCTGGCCCGCCAAATCCTCAACCGACCGGAGTTCTACAGCACCACCGCCAAGCAGGGCTTGGTGCGCACGCCGATCGAGCTCATCGTCGCCCTCTGCTACTACACCGCGATCTCTCCCGATGAGCTCGGTGTCTCCTGGCGGGCGGAATCGGCGGGCCAACAGATCTACCAACCGCCCAACGTTTCCGGTTGGCGGCCGAACGCCTATTGGCTCAACACCAGCGCGCTGGCCGGCCGGGCCGACTTCGCCCGGTCGATGACCTGGTGGCTGCGCAACACGGGCCACCCGTTCGAAGACGGGAACGTGATCTACAGCAGAACCGTGGCCGACGCGGTCGACTACGTCGCCGGCTTCTTCGGCATCGCCCCGCTATCGACGACGACGCGCAACGCGCTGATCGCCGCTCATCAAGCCGAGCGGAACGCGACATCGTGGCAGAACTGGTGGGCACCCACGAACCTCTTGACGATGACCATGCTCGCACCCGAATTCCACATGGCCTGAGGAGATGACGATGCTCGATCCCGATATCTCCGCGGCCGACGCCCTGATGCTGTTGTCGCAACCCGATCGTCTCGGAGGCGTCGTCGGGCCCAACGGGTGGACGCGCCGCAAGTTCCTCCAAGCCGTCGGCGGCGGGGTTCTCGGCGGCGCCGCCCTCGGGTCGTTCGGGTCCAACCGCTTCGGGCTCGGCCGGCTCGGCCTCGACATGCCGGACGCCTTCGCGGCGACGCCGATCGGAGCCCACGACGGCATCGTCGTGAACATCGTGCTGTACGGCGGCAACGACGGGCTCAACACGGTGGTGCCGTACACGAACTCGCGGTACTACGAGATCCGTGGGGCGGCCAACGGCAACGTCGCGATTCCGGCAGCGCAGGTCTTGCCGCTCGACGGAACCTTCGGGCTGCACCCCAACCTCGGCTACACCAAGTCGCTGTGGGACGCTGGGCAACTGGCCATCATCCACGGCGTGGGCTATCCCAACCCCGACCTCTCGCACTTCACCTCGATGGCGATCATGATGAGCGGCAGCTTCGGGGTGGGTTCGTCGAGCACCGGCTGGATCGGTCGCTGGCTCGACGGTCAAAATCCGGCCACCGCCGATCTGATGGCAGCGACCATCGGCTCGTCCGTTCCGCTCCACCTGCTCGGCGCGGTGCGCCGTGCCGTGGCCGTCCCCGAGAACGGCGACGGCATGTTCGGAACGGGCACCGACCCGTCAGACGGTCGGATGTTCAACGGGTTGCGTGCCTTCTCGGCCAGCTCCGCCGGTCGTGGCCAATGGCACGAGGTGTATGCGGGCGTGCTCAAGACACAACTCGATCTGGCCACCGACGTGTCGCCGGTCTATTCGCCGGCGCCGACCGGCGACGACTTCGTGAAGAAGATGACGGTCGCGGCGCGGTTGATCAACGCCAACCTCGGCTTCCGGGTGCTCGACCTCGGGCTCGACGGGTTCGACAACCACAACAGCGAACCTGCCGACCATGCCGACCTCATGTTCCAACTCGACAGCGGACTGGCCACGTTCTTCTCGACGCTGGACCCGGCGTACTACAACCGGGTCACGGTGATGACCATGTCGGAGTTCGGGCGAACCCCATACTCCAACGACTCAGCGGGAACCGACCACGGCACCGCCAACGTCCAGTTCGTCATCGGCCCGAATGTGAAGGGTGGGCACTACGGTCAACCGCCTTCGTTCGCCACGATCGCTGATCAGTGGGATCGCTTCGACATGACGACCGACTTCCGTCACGTGCTCGGCACGATGATCGACGGCTGGATGGGTGGGGGAGCGTCGACGATCCTCAACGGCGCGTACCAAAACCTCGGCTTCTTTCAGGTCGGGCCGGGCGATCCACCGCCCAGCGGTGGAATCCCACCGGTGGTCACCCTGCCGTCGATCGAGACCGAGTTCGTGTCGATGAACCCGCAGCGGCTCTTCGATACACGCGACGGCACGGGTGGACGGCAAGGCCCGCTGGGGGCCGGCGAGTCGTGGCCGTTCTCGATCCGCGGTCAGTACGGCATACCAGCCGGGGCCGTCGCGGTCGCCGTCAACCTCACCGCAGTCGACGCGACGACGCCGACGTACGTCACCGCGTGGCCCGGCGGACAAGCCCGTCCGCTGACCTCGAACCTCAACCCGGTGCCCGGAATGGCGGTACCGAACTTGGCGATCATCCGTCTCGGCAGCGCCGGCGACGTGAACTTCTTCAACAACACCGGCAGCGTCAACCTGCTCGCCGACGTCGTCGGGTACTTCCGTGGCGGCACGTCGGTGGGCTTGGAGCCATTGGTGCCGGCGCGGCTGCTCGATACCCGGCTCGGCACCGGCGGACGCCTCGGTTCACTCCAGCAGGGTGAGTCGATCGATCTGCAGGTGGCCGGCATCGGTGGCGTTGCCGACAGCCCACAGGCAGTGGCGTTGAACGTCACCGTGACGGGGCCGACCGCCGGCAGCTTCCTCACCGTATGGCCGTCCGGCGAGGCCCGACCCTTCGCGTCGAGCGTCAACATGGTGCGGGGACAGACCGTGCCCAACATGGTCCTCGCCAGAGTCGGGGCCAATGGGATGGTCAGCATCTTCAACAACACCGGCGCCACCGACGTCGTCGTCGACGTGATGGGCTGCTTCCATGGCGACGCGTCAGGTCGTTACGTGGCACTGAGCCCGCGGCGCGTGCTCGACACCCGTGAGGGCGTTGGGGCGCCCCTCGCACCGGTCGGGCAGGCACCACTCGAGGTCACCCTTGCCGGCAAGGGCGGTGTGCCGTCGAACGGAGTCAGCGGCGTGATGCTCAACGTCACCGCCGTTGCCCCGACCGCGCAGACGTTCATCACCGTGTACCCCGGCGGCAGCGCTCGGCCGACCGCGTCGAACCTCAACGTGTCGGCGGGCCAGGTGATCCCCAGCATGGTGCTCGCCCGTCTCGGACCTGATGGCACGGTGATGATGTTCAACAACGGCGGTGTCGTCGACCTCGTCGCCGACGTCGTGGGGTACTTCACCGGCTGACCGACCGGGTCGGTAGCGTGGCCGCGATGGCCGACGAGGAACGCCGCAGCAGGCTGCAGGCGCTGAAGCTGGTGGCGTTGATCCGTGATCACTGGTCGATCGACGACCCGCAGACGAGTCCGTTCGCACTCGGGGCGGCTGCACTCGACGGTGGTGTCGGTTGGGTGCTGCTCGACGAGCGCCAGCCTCGCGGGCTGGGCCCGGCGCTGGCGTGGGCGATTCGGGCCGGCGCCAACCAGTTGCACGTTCTCGCCGACGTCGGCACCGGCACGATTGCCCGCCGAGCGGTCGCCTTCCGGATGCCGATCGAGGTGTGGCACGTGGCCGACCGTGTGCTGCTGCCGGCGATCGCCGAACCGTTGCTCGCGCCGAGTCTCGTTGCACCTGCCGAACACGAGGTGTTCCGGGAGTTGATGACGCAAGGCGGTGCGACACCGGTGATCGAGGAGGGGATCCTGATCGGCGAGGTCCGCGGGCTGGAAGTGTGCCGAGTCGTGACCGACGAGTTCAGTGGCGCCGCCCGGCTGGAGGTCGGAATCGGCCGGCACGATCGCGAGGCCTTTCAGATGCTGCACGGCGACGTCCCGACGGTCGAGGCGCTCACCAGAGTCGTGGCTGCTGTCGAACCACATCGCCAACCAGACGCGGCGCCACATCCGCTGAACCGTCTCGGGCGCGAGCGCGCGCTGCGCGCCAGATTGATTGATGATCCCGCGCTGATCTCGGCGACGCACGTCGAAGCGATCCCCTCGCCCATTGCCCGAACCAACATCAACGACCCCCACCCGGCGGTTGCTCGGGCGATCATCGACGGGCTCCCGACAACGGTTGTGATCAGCACGGGGATCGACCTCGATGTGGTTCCGTTCGCGACCGATGCCCGACTCGCCACGGGCGACCCGACGCGAGTCGCTGTGCCGATTCGTGATGCGGTGCCGGTGCAGACCGAGATCGCCGCACTGCTCGACGATCCCATCCCGATCGTTCCGATCGGTTGAGGCCGTAGCCTGCTCGGTCGGTGTTCGAACGACTGGCATCCCTGGAAGATGAGTTCATCTCGCTCGAGGTGAGCCTCGGCGACCCCGACGTCATGGGCGACCACGAGGCATTGCGCCGCGTGTCGAAGCGCTACAAAGATCTCACCCCAGTAGTCGATTGCCTGCGTGCACATCGCGAGCGTTCGGCGGATGCCGAGGCTGCACGCGAACTGCTGGTCGATGCGTCGGAGACCGATCGGGTGATGCTGCGGGCCGAGTTGGCCTCGGCCGAGTCGGATCTCGCCGACCTGGAGGAGCAACTGCGGTTGCTGATGCTTCCCAAGGATCCCAACGACGGCAAGGCCGTGATCATGGAGATCCGTGGAGCCGAAGGTGGCGAGGAGGGCAATCTCTTCGCCGGCGATCTGTACGAGATGTACCGCAACTTCGCGGCCGTGAAGGGGTGGTCGGTCGAGGTGCTCTCGCTCGACGCCAGCGACCTCGGCGGAGTCAACCTCGTCACGATCCTGATCCAGGGTGACACGGCATGGAGCCGCCTGAAGTTCGAGGGCGGCACGCACCGTGTGCAACGGGTCCCGGCGACCGAGAGCCAAGGCCGGATCCACACCTCGTCGGCGACGGTGCTGGTGCTCCCCGAGGCCGAAGAGGTCGAGGTCGAGATCGACGAGCGCGACCTGGAGATCGACGTGTACCGGTCGAGTGGTCCGGGTGGCCAAGGCGTCAACACAACCGACTCGGCAGTGCGCGTCACGCACAAGCCGACCGGTGTGGTGGTGGCCATGCAGGACGAGCGCAGCCAATTGCAGAACCGGGCGAGAGCCATGCAAGTGCTGCGCGCCAGGCTGCTGAAGATGGCCCAGGACGAGCAGCAGGCGGCAATGTCGGTCGAACGCCGCTCGCAGGTCGGCGGTGGCGGCCGGGGCGAGAAGATCCGGACGTACAACTTCAAGGAGAACCGGGTCACCGATCATCGCATCGGCTTCACGATCTACCGATTGCAAGAGGTCCTCGCCGGTGACCTCGATGAGGTCGTCGATGCCCTGTCCGCTGACGAACGGGCCCGCCAACTCGCCGGCGATGAGTGATCAGACCATCACGTGGCGGCAGCTCTGGAAGGAGACCGCTGATCGCATCGGCGGTCCACACGCCCGATGGATGTGCGAGGTGGCTTCCGGATTCGACCGCGACGAGTTCCTCGCCGGGCTCGATGTGCCGGCGACGAATCGCGGTCTTGCCCATCTCGACTCGATGCTCGCCCGGCTGGAGACAGGTGAGCCGCTGCAATACGTGCTCGGCCGCTGGGGGTTTCGCCGGCTCGATCTGCTGGTCGATCGGCGCGTGCTGATCCCGAGACCGGAAACGGAAACCGTGGTCGAGATCGCCCTGCACCTCGCCCGTTCCATGGAGCCGCCGATCGTCTGCGTCGACCTCGGGACGGGGAGTGGGGCGATCGGTCTCTCGCTGGCGGTCGAACTGCAGGTTGCCGCGGTCACCGTGTGGATGACTGATCGATCGTCCGAGGCGCTCGACGTGGCGCGAGCCAACGCGGCCGGCATCGGTTCGGCGGCGGCCAAGGTGCGGCTCGCCCATGGCGATTGGTTCGCCGCTCTGCCGGCATCGCTGCGCGGCGAGCTGGCGTTGGTGGTGTCGAACCCGCCCTACGTCGCCGTCGACGATCGTGACCTGGAACCGGTGGTCCGCGATTGGGAGCCGGCGGCTGCCCTGTTCGCCGGTGCCGACGGTTTTGACGAGATTCGCCGCGTCGTTGCCGAGGGCCGGGAATGGTTGCGCCCCGGCGGATGGCTGGTGATCGAGATCGGTTCCGTTCAGGGTCCAGCGGTGGATGCGTTGCTCCAGGCCGCCGGCTTCGAGGAGGTCGGCATCACCGCCGACGTCACTGGACACGATCGCGTCGCCGTGGCCCGCCGAGGTGTGGAGTCACTCGAGGTACCCAGGTAGCGACGAAACACTCCACGGCCGGGGCGGTGGCCGTGGAGTTCAGTCGAAGCGGACGGCGACCTGACCGAGGAGGGATTCTTCCTCCGGGGCGATGTCGTGGTCGACGCCGGCGACGTCGCGTGCCGCCGAGAACAGCGATTGGCGCAAGACCGTGCTGGTGACCCGCATGTCGATGTCGTCGAGCAAGGCATCGGTGCTGTGGTCGGCAACGGCAGCGCGCACCTTGGCCATTGCCGGGCCGAGGTACTGATCGAACGAGAACGTCGACGATTCCCAGCCCGAGTCGTCGCTGATGCTCCGAATCTCGTCGAGCTCCTCGCCAGAGATGTGCCGGTCGGCGATCATCACGAGCAACAACAGCTCGATCACCGCCTCGTGTTCGCGGTCGGCGGTCGCATGAACCGAGACGTGGCTGTACAGGTCGCGCAGATGCGTGTTCATTGATGGCGAAACCTAACCGCTGGCCGTCTGTCCGAGGAATCGGTGCAGGAACTCGAGCTGGTGGAGCAGCATGTTCTCGGCGACGACCTCTTGTGGCGTCATGTGTGTGACACCGACGAGGGGGAGCACCTCGTGCGGCTTCCCGGCGGCCAACAGAGCCGACGACAGCTGCAACGTATGCGCGGCGACCACGTTGTCGTCGGCGAGGCCATGGATCAACAGGAGTGGCCGGGTGAGCGACGCCGCCAGCGAGAGCAACGACGAGTTGGCATATGCGGTGTCGTCGATCGTCGGATCGCCGAGGTAGCGCTCGGTGTAGTGCGTGTCGTACAGCCGCCAGTCGGTGACCGGCGCCCCGGCGATCGCGGCATGAAAAACGTCGGGTCGGCGCATGACCGCGAGCGCCGCGAGATATCCGCCGAAGCTCCAACCGCGGATCGCCACGCGACTCATGTCCAACGGATGTTCCTCGGCGGCTGCCTGCAGCGCGTCGACTTGATCGTCGAGCATCAGCGACGCCAGATCGAGATGCACGGCGCGCTCCCATTCGCTGCCCCGCCCTGGGGTGCCGCGGCCGTCGATGACGACGACGGCGAAACCCTGGTTCGCAAACCATTGCGACAACGCATAGCGGCCTCGCGACGCCAGCACGTGCTGTACGTGTGGGCCGCCATACGAATCGACCAGGACTGGCAGCGGGGAGCCATCGTGGTCGCGGGGCAGCAGGACGGCGGTCGCGATGCGACGCTCGCCGTATCGATGCACGGACACGTTGGGGTCGATGAGCAGATCTTCGACGTACGAGGTCAGCTCCGGGCCGCCTACGACCTGGGTGCTCGTCGTGTTTCGATCGAGCGAGGTGCTCCGCAGGACGGTGGTCGGGCCGCCCACCACGGCCGAGTGCAGGCCCACGCCTTCGTTGATCTTGGTCAGTCCTTCGTCGCTCCATTCCCAGACATCGAGCACGGTCGAGTCATCGATGCCGTTGGCCTGCACCACCACCGTGTGGTCGTTGACGGCAACGACGGCTCGCACCTGCAGCTCGATCGGCGTGACCGCCTCGCCGCCGATCAAGAGCCTCCGGGTTCCGTCGCGGTCGGCGGCCATGACCAACCGTCCGTCGCTGAGCTCGTCGGGTGTGCCCGGCACGAGCTCGACCCAGCGGTCGTCGTGATCGGAGAACAGCACGGCGGTGTCTCCGGTGGTCGGATTGGCTTCCAGCACCTGCTGGTCGTGCTGGTCACGCGACTGAACCAGCATCAACAGGCGTTCGTTGGATGCCCACTTGACTACGGCCAGGTAGGGGAATTGGTCCTGGTCCCAGGCGACTTCGATGCTTCCGCCGTCGAGGGCGAGCACGTGTAGATCGACCTTGGCGTTTGCCGTGCCTGCCGCGGGATAACGGATCTCCCGGGGTTGCTGGCTCGGTGCGGCGGGGTCGGAGATGTACCACTGATCGACCCCTGACACGTCGACTCGGCACGCCGCGATCGCTGAGCCATCGGGGCTCCACCAATACCCGCGACTGCGGCCCATCTCCTCCGCAGCGATGAAGTCGGCGGCGCCCCACGAGACGTTCGGATCCTCGTCGCTGGCGAGCTCCCAGCTGTTTGCATCGAGCTCGGCGACGCGCAACGCATTGCCGCACACGTAGGCCAAACGGTTGGCGACCGGGTCGGGGCGAGGGTCGAAGACCGGTCCGTCAACCGCCAGCTCGCGGGCCACGCCGGTGATCAGTCCGGCGACGAACAGCCTGCCGGCCAAGGCGAAGGCCACGACCGTGACGGCCTCGTCGGTGGCGTAGCTGGTGACACCCGAGGCCATCTCCCGAAGTCGCTCGCGGCGAGCACGCTCTTCCGGGGGTACGTCGTCGGCGTCGATCTGATTCAGCAGCAGCAGCGGATCGGCAATCAGCCGTTCTTCACCGCTGGCGACATCGAGCACGTAGAGGCAATTGATCGGGTCGTCGCCGGCACGGCTACGAATGAACACGATCCGCTGGCCGTCGGGCGAGACGACGAGGTTGCGCGGCTCGCCGAGGGTCAACCGTCGGGTGCGCGCGTATTGCCGCGGGAACGATTCGGAGGCTTGGTCGTCGGTCATGGCGTCACCATGATCTTGGCGTGTTCGTCTGGATCGGCCAGATCCGCGAACGCCTGCGGTATCCCGTCGATGTCGACGGTGGCGGTCAGCCACGGCTGGAGATCGACCTTGCCATCGGCGATCGAGTTCAACGCTGCGGCGAACTCGCCAGGGTCGTAGCCGAGGACGAACTGCAGGTTGAGCTCACGACCAATCCCGATCATCGGGTGAATACGGTCTTCTTGCATGCACGCCCCCACGATGAGGATGCGGGCGCCCTTCGGGGCCATGCGCATCGCTTCATCGATCATTCCCGGAACCCCCACCGCTTCGAAGATCACCGGGGTGCGCACGCCATCGGCCTGCCGCCACGCCTCGATTGCCGGCGTGACGCGCGGGTCGACCACGACATCGGCGCCCAACTGCTCGGCCAGGGCGCGTCGCTTCGGTGAGTAGTCGGCGGCGACGATCGGGCCGAGACCACGCAGCTTCAACTCGGCGATGCACGCCAGCCCGACGGGACCGCAACCCAGCACGATTGTGCTCTCGTTGCTGTTGATCCGGCTCTTGGCGACGGCGTGAACCCCGACAGCGAGTGGCTCGGTCATGGCCGCGATCCCGGCGCTCAGTCCGCTGGGCACCTTCATCCCCAGCATCTCGTTCAGCACCATCAGCTCCGCGTAACCCCCGTTGTAGATGTTCGAGAAGCCCAACGGGTGAAGGCCGGCTGGATCGAATGCGACCGGCAGGCTGACGACGACATCGCCGACCTTCAAGTTGTCGCACCCTGATCCGAGCTCGACGACCTCGCAGCAGAACTCGTGACCCATCACCGTGTCGAGGTGCGGTTGGAACATCGTCAGTTGCATCGGATCTGGCGGGCGATCGGCGTCGAACTCGTCCATCAGGCGCCGGCTCTCCTCGCCGTGCCGCAGGAGGTGCAGATCGCTGCCGCAGATCCCGCACGCCAACACCCTGGTCAGTACCTGCCCTGGACCGGGCGTGGGGTCCGCAAGATCGTCGATCCGAAGTTGCCAGTCTCGCATGACGGCGGCGCGCATGGCACCCGACCGTAGTTCGTCCTGCGCGAACCAACGCACCGCGATCCCTCTTGGTGTCAGTGGCTGAAGTGAGCGATCGCTTCGGTCACCACTGCCCACGCGGCGTCGGCATCGACGGCGGTGAGCCGATCGCAGTTCGGCGCTGGCCGTTCGATGAGGGTTCGCTGATCGATCACGGTCATGCCGCGAGTGATCTCACCTCCGGTTTCGACGGTGACGTTGGAGAACGACCTCGTGAACAGGTCGGGATGGGTCAGCGCCATGACCGCACACGGGTCGTGCACCGGGGCACCGCGCAGGTCGTCGTGGCGACTCGTGTAGGTGCCACTGAAGAACTCCAGTAGGTCGGCGAGAACGAGCGCCAAACGGCCCGGCATGCCACGGACCTCGTCGATGCGCTCGCGCGTCGCTTGAAACTGATGCGTGAGGTCGAGTCCGGACATCACCAGTGGTCCGCCGTAGGACAGCACGATCGCGGCTGCTTCCGGGTCGGCCCAGATGTTGAACTCGGCGGTTGCCGTGCTATTTCCGAACAACCCACCTCCCATGAACGAGATGCCGGCGATGCGACCGGCGATGTCGGGCGCCGAGCGCAGTGCGAGGGCGATGTTGGTCAGCGGCCCCGTCGGCACCAGCCACACGCCGTCGTTGCTACGGACGGTGTCGATGATGAAACCGATGGCATCGTGGCTGGCCGGCGGACCCGACGGAGTCGGCAGGTCGGCGCCATCCAGCCCGCTCTCACCGTGCACGTAACCGGCGTGACGCGGCGGAGCGATCAATGGTCGATGGGCACCGGCATGCACGGCGACGTCGATGCCGAGCAGATCGCGGACGACGATCGCGTTCTGCGTCGTCGATTCCAGCGGTGCGTTGCCGGCGACGCTGGTGATGCCGAGCAGGTTGGTGTGGCGGGCGGCTACGACCATGGCGATGGCATCGTCGTGGCCAGGGTCGCAATCGAGGATGATGGGCAGGCGGGGAGTCGTTGGCGTCATGGCTCTCCAAGCCTGCCACCGTTACGATCCGCAGGTGAGGTCCAAGCCGTTTCGATGGATCGTTGGCGGTGTGTTGCTCGCGTCGAGTTGCTCGACGTCGAGTTCATCCGCGGTGCCGACGACTTCGATGCCGCCGGCGGGGCTCCCCGGTCGCACGAGTCAGGTCGTG
The DNA here is from genome assembly GCA_025358075.1 of Ilumatobacteraceae bacterium. GTDB lineage: Bacteria > Actinomycetota > Acidimicrobiia > Acidimicrobiales > Ilumatobacteraceae > JAENVT01. The sequence continues at coordinate 6,271 of JANYKU010000088.1, read as the reverse complement.
CCAGACGCTGCTGCGCCCGAGCCCACGGGGGTACCTGGCTTGACGGCATCCGATCCGTATTGCGCGGCGTGGGCGGCCTACGCCGGCACGCTGCAAGCCCTGGGTGTGGCAGCTTCGTTCGGCAATGTCGGCGGTGCTCAGCTAGCGGCGCTCGAACTGGCTGCCGCGCCGCGGCTTGTCGCCGTCGCTGCGGAGATCGCCGCATCGTGGCCGCCCGAACTGAAGGCGGAGCAGTCGGTGGTGATCGAGCAACGAATCGGACCATATGCCCGTCGAGCCCAGCGCGCGGTCGACGCCTTGCGAAAAGCGGGCGTCACCGACGATGAACTGACCACGTTGACGACGGCCTGGCAAACGTCGTTGGCCGAGCGCGATCCGCGGGTCGCAGTCATCGTGCTCCCGGAGGTGCCGGCCGAGCTGCAGACCAAGTTGGATGCCGCCGGCAAGGCGTGGGATGCGGACGTCACGCCATTCGCCCAGGACCCGAGCCTTCTGGTGGGAGGCGTTGCCACACCGGCGACCGACCAGTACTTGGCGACGCATTGCCCGGCTCTGGCATCGATCGGAGTCGGCGACGCCTTGTGACTCGATCAGCGATCGAGAAGCACGCCGGCGTCGGTCAGCTCCACGCCACGCCCCACCCATTCGCCATCGCACATCGCCGCCGCCAACCCAGGTTCGGTCGACATGCCCCACGCCCTGCGACCGTCGGCCAGCAGACACGTTGCGATCGCAGTCTCCGGTTCGCCATCGCGTGAATGCATGACGGTGTAGGCCTCGATGGTTGCCGGCCCTGCAGCCTCGGCGGCATCGGCGAGCTCTCGTCGCGGCAGCGCGTCGATCTCCGCCTGCGGGTGGTCGTGGCGGAAGCCGCTTGCCGGTGGTTCGGTCGAGTAGATCCCGAATGAGTGCTTCGTGACGTAGCCGCCGTTGGCCCACACCAGCCCGAGCTCGCCGGGCTTGGCGCGTAGGTCGCCGACCATCGTGGCGATCGCGTGCATCACGTAGTTGTTCCATGGCCCGCCGGCGAACGACAGCCCGCCGGTGCGCGTCAACTGTCGATCGAGCGACAGCCCAAGGCTCTGTGCGCCGAGCTGCACTGCGGAGGGAAAACACGAGTACAGATCGACGAGGGCGACGTCGTCGATGTTGCAACCGGCGAGCTCCAATGCCAGTCGACCGCCGACCTCGATTGCCGGCGTGTCGGCGAACGACCAGCGGTTGCTGACGTATTGGTGCTCGTGGCAATCCGTCCCCGCGTGCACGAACACCCAGCGATCCCTCGCCACCCCGAGCGCCTCGGCCTTCGACGCCGAGCAGATGATGACTGCGCCAGCCATGTCGACGTCGTTGTTCGAGTTCATGTACTTGGTGTACGGCAGACCGATCATGCGGTTGCCGGCGGACGGTGTGCGGATCTCCTCCGCCGTCCTCGCCTGCCGCGACCACGCGAACGGGTTCTCGGCGGCGACATCGCTGAACCGTGCCCAGAGCTCGCTGATCCGCTTCACGTGGTCGTCCGGCCGGCGTCCGGCCGCGGCGCGGATGGCGGTCTCGAACAGCGGATAGATCTGAACCGGCAGCATCACGCCGCGGTCCAGCTCGGTCGGGTGGTTCAAGGCGATGTCATCGCCCATGATCCGCGGGGTCCGGCCGTCTGGTGCCGTCGGCCAGTGCAGAGGGATCTCGGCCTTGCGAGCACGCACTCGCGTGCGACGAGCTTCGCCCCCCGCCAAGATGGCGAGGTCGAGTCGGCCGGCCTGGATCTCCGCGGCCGCGGCGTTGACGAGGCTCTGCGGGCTCTGCCCGCCCATGGTCGTGATCACGGTCTCGGCCGGTGTCAGGCCGAGTTGCTGGGCGATCAGGTAGCCCGGGTCGCCATGCTTCCAACTGAGCAGACTGACGATGCGAATCGATTGCGGGTTGGGGATCGATCGCAGTGCAGCGTCGGTGGTGGCGTTGCCGATCGCCGAGCACATCAAGCGCGTGGGATCCAGAGCCTCGTCGAGGTCGTCGATGTGTTGAACCGCCTGGCCGACGCCGATGATCACGGGTGTCAGAGGATCCAGGGCCATGGCTCCTCCACAGTAAGCAACTTCGCCGGGAGTGTGGCACTTCGTAGACTCGGCAGATGCCGCGAATCGCCATCGGCTCCGATCACGCCGGGTTCGAGTTGAAACAACACTTCGTCGGCCTGCTGACCGCCGGCGGCCATCACGTCATCGATCTCGGAACTCACAGCACCGAGCCGTGCGACTACCCCGAGTTCTGCGCGGCAGTCGGTCGCGCCGTGCGCGACGGCCAGGCGGAGGTCGGGATCGTGCTGGGCGGCAGTGGGCAGGGCGAGCAACTGGCCGCCAACAAGGTGCACGGCGTGCGCGCCGCGCTGTGCAACGACCTGTTCACGGCGCACGTGGCGCGTGCGCACAACGATGCCAACGTCTTGAGCATGGGCGCCAGGGTCGTCGGCGTCGGGCTCGCCGAAGAGATCGTGTCCACCTTCCTCACCACGGCGTGCGAGGGCGGCCGTCACACCCGCCGAGTCCAACAGGTGATGATGATCGAAGCCGAAGAATCACGAATGGAGCACTGAGCGATGCCGTTTTCGTCCGAGAGCAATCCCGATACCGAGTTGTTCGATCTGATCGACGCCGAATGGCAGCGTCAGGTCACTGGGCTGCAGTTGATCGCCAGCGAGAACTTCACGTCCCCGGCAGTCATGCGGGCCGTCGGGTCGGTGCTGACCAACAAGTACTCGGAGGGCTATCCGGGCAAGCGCTACTACGGCGGCAACGCGGTGATCGATTGCGTCGAGTCGCTGGCGATCGAGCGCGTGACGCGATTGTTCGGAGCCGACCACGCCAACGTGCAGCCGCACAGCGGTGCCAACGCCAACATGTGCGCGTATCAAGCGTTGCTCGATATCGGCGACACCGTCCTCGGCTTGAGCCTCGACCACGGCGGCCACCTCACCCACGGATCGCCGGTCAACGCCAGCGGCAAGCTCTACCACTTCGTGCCGTACAAGGTCACCCCGGGCGACGAGCGCATCGACATGGATCAAGTACGTGATCTGGCACTCGAGCATCGCCCGAAGATGATCGTCGCCGGCACGACGAGCTACCCGCGCCGCCTCGACCCTGAGCCGTTCAAAGCCATCGCCGACGAGGTGGGGGCCTACTTCCTGTTCGACGCCGCCCACCTTGCTGGCCTGATCGCCGGCGGTGCCCACCCCAATCCAGTTCCCTTCGCCGATGTCGTCACGTTCACCACCCACAAAACCCTTCGTGGTCCGCGGGGCGGATGCATCCTGTCGAAGGCCGAACACGCTGCGGCGATCGACAAGGCGGTGTTCCCGGGTTGGCAAGGCGGTCCGCTGGAGCACGTGATCGCCGGCAAGGCCGTGGCCTTTCACGAAGCGTTGCAGCCGAGCTTCAGCGAGTACGCCCGACAGATCGTCACCAATGCCAGCGCGCTGGCTGCCGCCTTGGCGAGTGAAGGTTTCCGACTGGTCAGCGGTGGTACCGACAGCCACCTCATGGTCGTCGATCTCCGGCCGTTCGACGCCGAGCTCACTGGCAAGCAAGCACAGGCGGTGCTCGATCAGGCCGGGATCACCCTGAACAAGAACACCATCCCCGACGACCCGCGCAGCCCGTTCGTCACCAGTGGCGTCCGCATCGGTACCCCGTCGGTCACGACGCAGGGGATGAAGGAGCCGGAGATGGCCATGATCGCCGCGTTGATCGCCCGCGTGTTGCGTCATCGCGCCGACGCAACAACACTCGCCACCGTTCGCTCAGAGGTCGCCGCGCTCTGCTCGAAGTTCCCCGCCTACAGCTGATCGCTAGAGTCGCCAGCGCTCATGCCGTCGACGACTTCCTACCTCTTCATCGGGCTGGTGGCTGCCGTCGCCACGTTCGTGTTCACGCCGCTCGTCGGTGGGGTCGCCCGACGTGTCGGCTGGGTCGCCCAGCCCGCCGAGCGGCGAATCCACACCGTGGCGACCCCCGACGTCGGCGGCATCGCCATGTTCGTCGGCCTCGTTGCCGCGCTCGCCGCGGCCCGCTTGAACGACCGATTCGACGTCATCTTCGCTCGCAACGGCGACGAGCCTCGCGGGTTGTTGTTCGGCGCGGCGGTGATCTTCCTCGTCGGGCTGATCGACGACATCCGCGAGATCTCGGCCCCCGCCAAGGTGATCGGCACGATCGCCGCTGCCGCGGTGCTGACCTACTACGGCGTCACGATGTTCTACTTCCGCGTGCCCTTCGTCGATGTCTTCACCGTCACCGACGACTGGGTCCTGCTGATCACGGTGATCTGGCTGCTGGGCATGACCCAGGCGATCAATCTGATCGACGGCCTCGACGGGCTCGCTGCCGGCATCGTTGCCATCGGTGCGCTGGCGTTCTTCATCTACAGCCTGCGACTGGCCAGCGTGCAGTTGCTGCCGTCGCCGAGCATCGGTCCGTTGGTCGCCATCATCACCGTCGGGATATGCGTCGGCTTCCTGCCGCACAACTTCAACCCGGCGCGTATCTTCATGGGCGACGGTGGCGCGGTGCTGCTCGGCCTGTTGTTGGCGGTCAGCACCAGCGTGGTCGGTGGTCGCGCCGACCCCAACCCTTCGCGTGGCTACGCCGGCCAGACCTACTTCTTCTTGGCGCCGCTGTTCATCCCCCTGTTCATCCTCGGCGTGCCGATCCTCGACACGTTGTTCGCGATCATTCGCCGAGCGACGCGCCGCCAAGGCGTCGCCACCGCAGACAAACGCCACCTCCATCACCGACTGATGGAGATGGGCCACGGGCAGCGTCGCAGTGTCGTGATCCTGTGGGCATGGACGGCGCTGCTGTCCGCGTTCGTGCTCTACCCGGTGCTGACCCAGAGCTTCGTGTCGTACGTCCCCATCGGCGGGGCGATGCTCGGCCTCTTGCTCTACACCCTTTTCCATCCGCAGATCAGAAGAAATCGAGCTGCGTCCGAGGACTCCGGTTTGGAGACCCCGCCGCCGCCTGGATAGATTGTGTACGCGTTCACAAGCTCCTCGCAATGGGGCGGTGAGCGCGCCGAGCATCAACGCCAGACCCAGGGCATTGAGGAACCAGGTTGAAGCCGCCACCCACAGGATCAGTACGCATCAACAAAGCCACCGACGACAATATCGGCAAGGGCATCGATGTCGCCTTGGTGACCCTTTCCTTCCTCGGCATCGGGTACGCCCTCGATCGTTGGCTCGACACCAAGCCGGTGTTCATGATCGTGCTCGTCGTGCTGGCCCTGGTCGGTGAATTCGTGCGGTTTTGGTATGACTACGATGCCCGGATGAAGGTGCTCGAGGCTCAACGAGCTTCGGCCGTCCACGGAGACCGCCCATGAACGACGTCGCATTCTCGATGGCCGCGCCATTGCCCGGCCCATCACCGGAAGTCTCCGTTTCCATCGACATGGTCAAGCGCGGCCTGATCGTCGCCCCCGTGCTGATCGGGTTGTGCGGCCTGATCTGGGGCAGCGACGGCGCTGCCTCGTGCGCTTATGCCATTGCCATCGTGCTCGTCAACTTCGCGATGGCCGCGGGCATCGTCGCAGTCACCGCCAAGATCAGCCTGCGAGTGATGATGGCGTCGGTTCTCTTCGGCTACCTGGTCCGCCTGGCACTGATCTTCCTCGCCGTGTACTTGGTCAAAGACGCCGGATGGATTTCGCTTCCGGCACTCGGAGCGACCATCATCTTCACGCACCTCGGTCTCTTGGTGTGGGAATTGAAGTACGTGGCGATGTCGCTCGCCTATCCCGGCCTCAAGCCCAAGCCCTCGAACGCCACCAATTCAGCCAGCAACGCAGTAAGCAACTAGGGAGTACCTCGGAATGCTCGCATTGACGTTTCCGCCGATCAACGAGTTGATCCGTTGGAAAGACATCTTTTCCAACTTCAACAAGGTCGGTCTCATCGCCGCGCTGGCCGCCCTCATCGGCATCGTGGTCTTCCTGCTCGCAGCCAACAAGGATCCGTTGAAGGCTCCTACCGGTGTGCGCAACCTGGCCGAAACCGGCGTCACGTTCATCGAGAACGACATCGTCATGCAGACCATGGGCAAGGACGGTCTGCCGTGGACGCCGTTCCTGCTCTCGCTGTTCATCTTCGTCTACCTGTGCAACGTGCCGGGCATCATCCCTCTGTTCCAGATGCCGGCCACCGCCCGCATGGCCATCCCGCTGTTCCTCGCCCTCATCGTGTGGGTGATCTACAACATCGTCGGCTTCAAGC
>JANYKU010000056.1 GCA_025358075.1 Ilumatobacteraceae bacterium | reverse complement strand
CGTCAGCCGAGTGCGACGGTTGGCTCGCCGGTGACGAGCTGCGTTGCCTCGTACGTACCCTTGGCGGTGGTTGCCCAAACACTGGGCAGCACCTTGAATGCCGTGGTCCACACGTACCACGAGGAGTTGGCGCATGCCGTGATCGGGTTCAGACAATCGGGCCACTGCTCGGCACCGATGACGATCTGGCCATCTCCATTCGTGTCAACCCACTGGTTGATGTTCTGGAACGCCTGGTAGTTGGCCGCATCCTGATCCACTGGGCCACCGACCTGGTCGGTACGCCAAGCGGCGATGTTCGGGAACTGGTACAGCGGCAGCATGACTGCGTCTGTGGCCAAAAAGGCGGCGATCTTGTGGATGAGGTCAGCCCGCTTGGTCTGGTCGACCGTCTGATCGGACTGGGTCATCAACGCCGAAGCATCCTTGTTGCACCAACCGGTCGAGTTCTGACCTTTGTTCTGGTTGGCCGCGGATGGAACCGCGTCGCACGACATGATGCCGGTGACGGTCGGGTCGGGGCTGGCGGTGTTGATGTACATGGCCATGTCGTACTTCAGTGCTGGGAGGCGCTGCTGGAAGTAGCAGGCCGCATCGCAGTTGTCGGCGACGATGTTGAAGCCGGCCTTCTTCATCTCCGGGATCAACAGAGCCTGGGTGGACTCACGACGGGTGTTGCCGGAGTTGATGACCCAGTGGATCGCCGGCGCAGCGCCGCCCTTTGCCCACAGTCCATCGGAACCCTTCGCCCAGCCGGCGTCGGTGAGGATCTTCGCGGCTGCGGTCGGGTCGTGGTAGGCATCCTTGCCGTCGGCTGAACCGAAGATGGTTTGATCGCACCACGGGCCGATGGTCGGTACCCAGAGACCGCAGTTCAGCAATGGGCCGCCTGGGAAGATCGGGTCGTAGATGTTGTCGCGGATCAGGTTGCGGTCGATCGACTTGGCGAACGCCTTGCGGAAGTCGGCATCCTTGAAGGCACACGAACGGGTCTCGTCAGGCGTGCAATCCACGCCTTGCTGGAAGTACAGGCCTTCGTAGTTCGTGCCGTAGCCAGGCGTCGTCTTGATGTTCGGATCATTCAGCGCGTCGGTGATTCCGGCGTAGGCCTGCGGGAAGATGAAGTCGCTCTCACCCGATACCAGGGAGGCGATTTCGGTGTCGCTGTCGGCCTTGGGGACCATGACGATCTTGGCGACCTTGCCGGGATCATTGCCGTAGTACTTGTCGTTCTTGACGAGGACCAGCTGGTCTTTGCTCCAGGACTCGATCTTGTAGGGCATCGCCGAGAACGGGATCTTGTCCTGGAAGTCGTCCTTGACCTCGCTGCAGTTCTTCACCGCAGAGGCCTTGATCAACGTCGCGAACAAGTTCTTGTACGGGGCGTACACCTCGGAGAACTTCACGATGACCTGGTGGTCGGAGGTACCTTGATCGATCGAGCTGATCTTGTCGTAGCCGACGGTGCTGAGCGAACCCGTCGTGTGCAGAATCGCGTCGACGTTGCACTTGAAGTCGGTGAATGTGATCGGCGAGCCATCATCCCAGACTGCCTTTGGGTTGATGTTGATCGTCAACGTCATCGCCGCGCCACCGGATGCTGGGGCTGTGGTTGCAGCTCCGCCTCCTGCTGTGGTCGCCGGCGCCGAAGTGGCTGCGGGGGCGGTTGTTGCTGCCGGTGTTGTCGCTGGAGTTGTGGCCGCGGCAGCAGAGGTGCTGGTCGATTTGCTGCTACTGCCGCAAGACACTGCGACAAAGGCAAAGCCAAGTCCGAGTGCAGCGTAGCGAGTGCTACGTTTCGTGGTCCTCACGTGGATGTTCCTCCTATGTGAAACGGAGGGAGGTGGGTCTCGGTCGAACGACAAGGCAAGCGGACGGCTCGTCGGGAAGATCGACCACACTCTCGCTCCGTCCTCCCCGATCGGAGCGAGCGCCGCCAACATACCACTGTTGTATACGCACGAACAGCAGCCGCATTCCGATTGTACGAAAAGTCGGGCGGAATATTCCGGCTCGCTGAGCGGCGACTATGCGCCAAGCTTGCAGATTCGGGCGAACTCATCGGGGTCGAGACTTGCTCCCCCGACCAGGGCTCCGTCGATGTCCGGTTGGGCGATCAGTTCGGCGATGTTCGACGATTTCACGCTTCCGCCGTACTGGATCCGTATCGAATCGGCGGCCTCGCGGCCCGAGATCTCGGCGACGCTCTCCCGAATGGCCGCACACATCTGCTGCGCATCGTCGGAGGTTGCGGTGCGACCGGTGCCGATCGCCCAGATCGGTTCGTAGGCGACAACGAGCACGCCGACGGTCGCCGAGTCGAGGCCGGTCAACGCCGCTCGAATCTGGCCGAGCACCTTGGATTGCGTCTCCCCGGCTTCGCGTTCTTCGAGCGTCTCGCCGACGCAGAGTATCGGTGTCATCGAATGTCGCTGAACGGCGCGCACCTTCTTGGCGACCAGTTCGTCGGTCTCGCCGAACAGTTGCCGCCGCTCGCTGTGACCGACGATGACATAGCGAACGTTGAGCTTGGCGAGGAACACCGGCGACACCTCGCCGGTGAACGCGCCCTTGTCCTCCCAGTGACAGTGCTGCGCGCCGACAGCGAACTTGAGCTTGTCGGCATCGATCACGGTTTGAACGCTGCGGATGTCGGTGAACGGTGGATGGATGCTGACGTCGACGTGCTCGAAATCGTCCTTGCCCACCAGATAGGCCAGCTTCTGAACGCCTTGGATCGCCTCGAAGTGATTGAGGTTCATCTTCCAGTTGGCGGAGATGAGCGGCTTACGCATTGGGGGCTGCTCGCAGCGCCTCGAGCCCAGGAAGATCTCCGTACTCCAAGAGCTCCAACGACGCGCCGCCGCCGGTGGACACGTGATCGACATCGTGATCGAGGCCGAACTGCGCCAGCGCCGCGGCGCTATCGCCACCGCCGACCACTGTGAACGCCTTCGTATCGGCCATCGCTTGCGCGACGGTACGTGTGCCCGCCTCGAACCGTGGGTCTTCGAACATGCCCATCGGCCCGTTCCAGAAAACCGTGCGGGCATCCATGATCACATCGCTGAATGCTGCAGCTGTGCCGGGCCCGATGTCGAGGCCCTTGGCGCCATCGGGCAGACGAACACCGAACGTCGCAAAGTTACCAGCGGCATCGAGGCCGACGAGATCCTCCGGGAGATGGATGGTCTTGCCGTTCGACGCCGAGTCGGCCAACAGGCGTTTGCACGTCTCGACCTGATCGGGCTCCCACAACGAATCGCCGATCGGGTAGCCACGAGCTACGAGGAACGTGAAGCACATCGCCCCACCGATGACCAGGGCATCGACGACGTTCAACAGCGCCTCGACCACTCCGAGCTTGTCGCTGATCTTGGCACCACCGAGCACGGCCACGAAGGGTCGCTTCGGATTGTTGCGCAACCCGAGCAGCACTTCGACCTCTCGCTGCATGAGCAGACCCATCGCAGACGGCAACGTGCGTGGCGGGCCGACGATCGAGGCGTGAGCTCGATGGCAGGCGCCAAAGGCGTCATCGACGTAGGCGTCGATGCCCTGGATCAGCGAGGCGACGAACTGCGGATCGTTGCCCTCCTCACCCGGGTTGTAGCGCAGGTTCTCCATCAGTTCGACCCCCGGAGCAAGCTCGGCGAGACGTGCCCTGACAGCATCCATCGAGTACTTCGGATCCGGCTTGCCCTTTGGCCGACCGAGGTGCGATGCGCACACCACATGGGCGCCGCGGCTGGTCAACCATTCGATCGTCGGCAGGGCCGAGCGAATGCGGAAGTCGTCAGTGATGACACCGTTGTCCATCGGGACGTTGAAATCGGTGCGTACCAACACCCGCTTACCGCCCACATCGCCGAGATCGGCGAGCGTGGGGATGTGGCTCATCGCTTCTTCTTCGGCAACTTGCTGCCGGCGTACAGCGCAGTATCGATGAGTCGGTTGGAGTAGCCCCACTCGTTGTCGTACCACCCGAGCACCTTGACCATCTTGCCCATGCTCATCGTGAGCCCTGCGTCGAAGATGCAGCTGTGCGGGTCGTGGACGATGTCGCTGGACACGATGGGTTCGTCGCAGTAGCGCAAGAGGCCCTTCAATGGTCCCCTGGCCGCGGCCTTCTTGAAGGCGGCGTTGACCTCGGCCACTGTCGCCGGCTTGGCCAAGTTGGCCGTGAAGTCGACGATCGAGCCGGTCGGCACGGGAACACGCAGCGATGTGCCATCGAGGCGGCCCTTCATCGCCGTCAACACGAGGCTCGTAGCCCGGGCAGCACCGGTCGACGTCGGAATGATGTTGATGGCCGCGCCGCGGGCGCGGCGGAAATCGCGATGCGGACCATCGACCAGGTTCTGATCGCCGGTGTAGGCGTGAACGGTCTGCATCAGGCCCTGTTCGACACCGAACGCATCGTCGAGCACTTTGACCATCGGCACGAAGCAGTTGGTCGTGCAACTGGCATTGGAGATCACCCGTTGCGTCTTGACGTCGAAGTCCTTGTGGTTGACGCCGTACACGATCGTGGCATCCGCACCGTCGCAGGGCGCCGACACGACCACCAATCGGGCCCCGCCCGACAAGTGCGCAGCCGCCGCGTCACGCTTGTTGAAATGGCCGGTCGACTCGATCACCACGTCGACACCGAGCTCACCCCATGGCAGGTTCTTCGGATCACGCTCGGAGAACACTCGGAGCACATCACCATCAACGGAGATCCCGTCCTTGTGCGCCTTGACCGTGTAGGGAAGGACACCCAGTACCGAGTCGTACTTCAACAGATGGGCCATCTCGTCGACCGCGCCAAGGTCGTTGACGCCGACGAAATCAATGTCGACGCCGCGCTTCTTCGCGGCTCGGAAGAAGTTGCGGCCAATTCGACCAAAGCCATTGATACCGACACGGAGGGTCATGAGGGGCGGTCCTTTCTCATCAAGCAAAGGAGGCTAGCCCGCCGTGACCAGGTCTCCGATTCCGTCAGCGACCGATGTCGCGATGACCCGTCGTCACCGCGATGCCACGCCGCCGCAGCCGGGCTGCGAGGTCTTCGGCGACGGCAACGCTGCGGTGGCGACCGCCGGTGCAGCCCATCGCAATGGTCAAGTAGCTCTTCCCCTCGGCCTCGTACGCCGGTATCAGTGAGACCATCATCGCCTCGAACTGGTCGAGGAAATGCGACGCGTGAGACCGTTCGAGGACGAAGTCGCGCACGGCAGGATCGTGCCCCGTCAACGGTCGAAGCTCCTCCTCCCAATGCGGATTCGGAAGAAAGCGGACGTCCATGATGATGTCGGCGTCGAGCGGCAGGCCGTACTTGTACCCAAAGCTCTCGATGGCGATCTGCAGGCGTTGGTCGTTGCCGGCTTGGTCAAAAGCAGCGATCAGCTTGGCGCGCAGTTGGTGGATGTTGAGATCGGTCGTGTCGATCACCAGATCGGCAGCATCTCTCACCGGATCGAGGAGGGAACGCTCCAGCTCGATCGCTTCGACCAGGCCTTGGGCCTCGGCGTCGAGCGGGTGCTTGCGCCGCGATGAGTCGTAGCGCTTCACCAACTCGGCGGTGGTGGCGTCGAGGAAGACAATGCGCACTCGGTGACCATCGGCTCGCAGCGCGGCGACCTTCGGAAGCAGATCGACGTGCTGGCGGCCGGACACCAGCGCCAGCCGTTCGATCGCACTGCCTGGTTTGCTGGCCAACTCGACGATGGTGTCGACCAACGACGTCGGAAGGTTGTCGATCACGTACCAGCCGAGGTCTTCGAGCACGGCAGCGGCGGCGGAACGCCCGGCGCCGGACAACCCGGTGATCAGCACGATGTCGGCCACTCGGAACGATCGTATTGCCTAAAGTTTGCGAGTGCGGAGATACAGCAATCTGGGGATCGTTGCGGCGTCCAGATACTCGTCGGCCAACTCCAGGAACCCGTCGGGCGGCGCCGGCTCCAGCATGCGCTCGATCAGTAGACCGTTCTCGGCCAACGCGTTGACATAGCGACTGAGCGGCCGGTGGATGAACGGGATGAACACGTCCTTTTCGACCTCTTCGTCGCTCTCCTCCTCGACCAGGTAGGCGCCGATCCGCCAGTACTGCTCGGGTGGGTCGAGGATGTGGTCGTCGATCCAGCCGCTGTTCGGAGTTTGCAGCAGTGGATGGTTGAGGAAGAAGCAAAAGAGTCCGCCGGGCTCCAGCACTCGGGCAACTTCAGCGATTGCATCGTCGACCTCGCGGATGTGCTCGAAGACGAGGCAGGCCACGACGGCATCGAAGCACGCGTCGGCAAACGGCAACGCCGCGGCTTCGGCACGAGCGAACGAAGCACCGCCGCGTTGAGCGGCGACGCTGACGCAGTTCCACGTCGGGTCGATCCCGACGACGTCGGCACCCAAGCGGGCGGCAAGCCTGCTGATCTGACCGTCGCCGCAGCCGACATCGAGCACCCGTCGCGCCGAAGCGAGCTCGGATGCAGCAAGCGGGAGGATCTGTTCCTCGTACTCCGGGTCGGCGCCGTCGGTGAAGCCCTCGATCCACCAGTTCGCGTGGGTCTCCCACAAGCTCCGGTCGCTCACATGGAGATCGTAGGCGTGGGTCGAGCACACGCCTCGGGGAACAACACACAAATTCCACCCAGCGAATACGGACCGAGTGTCGGCGGATCACCCGCAGGTTGCCCGCACGATGCGGCGTCGATATGGTCCGCCGGGCGGCTTCCCCACCGAACGAGAGGGGAAGCAACATGACAGCGAACCGGGTCCGCGACGACTTGGTAGGGATGGTCGATCGAGCGTTGGGAAGCGACGCCAAGGCGGCGTTGATCGCCGCACGCGACTTGAAGGACGAGGTGGAGTGGCTGACGGAGCGAGCCGTAGCGGTGGCGCGACGGGAGGGATACGACTGGGGGCGAGTCAGTCGTCTGCTCGGCATCTCCCGCCAGTGGGCGCGCGAGCGGTTCAAGAACGCTCCCCCACGGATGCCACCTCATCTCGTTGCCAGAAATCGCTACAGGTCAGAGCAAGTCGCAACTGAGCGCCTGATCGAAGCAACTCCGCTCGGGTGCCGCACGAGCTCAGGATGACGACGACGCCGTGCCTTGGTGAAACTCGGCGTGGGTGGAGCACTCGCCTCAGGGCACACTACACAAATTCCGCCCATCGACAGGTCCATCTGTCGAAGCGGCAGGTGGACCTGTCGATGCCGTGAATACCGACCAAGTGTCGGCGGATCGCCCAGGCAGGTTGCCCGCACGATGCGGGCCGTGGCGGTGGCGCGACGGGAGGGATACGACTGGGGGCGAGTCAGTCGACTGCTCGGGATCTCTCGGCAGTGGGCGCGGGAGCGGTTCAGGAACGCTCCTCCACGGATGCCTCCTCATCTCGTAGCCCGAAATCGCTACAGGTCGGTGCCCGGGTGAAACTTGGCGTGGACGGCCTCGGCGACAGCGTCGGGCAGAAACGACTGTGCCTTCAGCTCCTCGAGTGACGCCTTCTTGACGGCATTCACTCCACCCATCACCTGGACGAGCTTCTTCTTGCGGGTCTCACCGAGCCCGGGTATGCCGTCGAGCGAGCTGGCCGTCATCCGCTTGCCACGCAACTCGCGGTGGAACGTGTTTGCGAATCGATGGGCTTCGTCGCGGATCCGCTGCAGCATGAACAACGCTTCGCTGCCGCGAGGCACCTCCACCGGTTCGCTCCGGCCCGGCGTGTAGACCTCTTCGAAACGCTTCGCCAATGAGGCGATGGGGATCTCGTCGTACAGGCCGAGGGAGCGCACGACGCGTTCGGCCACCGCCAACTGACCTTTGCCGCCGTCGACCAACAAGAGCTGGGGCGGATAGGAGAACTTCCCGGGCCGCTGACCTGGCTCGGTCAACGGACGATCGCGTTCGTCGAGGTACGCGGTCAGCCGTCGAGTCAGCACTTCTTCCATCGCCGCGTAGTCATCATTGCCAGGTACGTCCCTGACCTTGAAGCGACGGTATTCACGCTTGTTCGGCAGACCATCTTCGAGAACAACCATTGATCCGACGTAGTCGCTGCCTTGCAGGTGAGCCATGTCGTAACACTCGATGCGCAATGGCGCCTCGGGCAGTGCCAGCAGATCTTGCAACTCGGTCAACGCCCGGCTGCGGGCATTGTGGTCGCCGGCGCGACGCAATCGATGGCGCACGAACTCTTCCCTGGCATTTCGCGTGACCGTCTCGTGCAAGTCGCGCTTGTCGCCACGCATCGGCACGCGGATCTGCACCCTCGAACCGCGAACATGTGTCAGCCACTCTTCGTACGTGGTCGGGTCCTCCGGTTCGACCGGCACGAGCACCTGCTTCGGCACTCCGAGCGGGGGCTCATCTCCATACAGCTCCTCGAGGATGCGATTGATGAGACCGCCGGGGCTGAGATCTTCGACCTTGTCGACGACGAAGCCCTTGCGACCGACCACGCGGCCCTTGCGTACGTAGAAGATCTGAACGGCAGCCTCGAGATCGTCTTCGGCCAGTCCGATCACGTCGATGTCCTCACTGCGCTCGGCGACCATCTGCTGCTTCTCGATCGCCCGATGCACCGCGGTGAGCCGATCGCGCAGGCGCGCCGCGCTCTCATACTCCAACTCCTTGGCGGCAGCACGCATCTCGGCGTCGAGCCGCTGGACGATCTGGTCGGTGTCGCCCTCGAGGAAGTCGCACAGCTCGGTGACCAACTGTCGGTACTCGGGTTCGGCGATCTCGCCCACACACGGGCCACTGCACTTCTCGATGTGAAAGAGCAAGCACGGCCTGCCCAGTCGTTGGTGCTCGTTGAACTTGCCCGGACTGCAGGTGCGAATCGGGAAGCTACGCAGCAGCAGGTCGAGCGTGTCGCGAATGGCGTAGGCGTGGGCGTACGGGCCGAAGTACTTGGTCCCCTTGCGCTTCCGTCCGCGCATCACCAGTGCACGAGGGAACTGCTCGTCGAGGGTGACGGCCAGGAATGGGTAGCTCTTGTCGTCGCGGAGGCGGATGTTGAATCGGGGACGGTGCTGTTTGATGAGGCTGTACTCGAGCATCAGTGCTTCGACCTCGTTGCGCACCTCGATCCACTCCACCGACTCGGCCGTCGCCACCATTTGCGCCGTCCGCGGGTGCATGTTCCGCGGGTCCTGGAAGTAGTTGGAAAGTCGTTGCCGCAGACTCGACGCCTTGCCGACGTAGATCACCCGCCCGAGCGCGTCTTTGAACTGATACGACCCTGGTGAATCGGGAATCGTGCCGGTCGGCGGGCGCTGTACCATCGAGATCGAGGCTAGGCCTCTCGCACCGTGTCCCGCGGTAGGGTTTGCCTCGTGGCCGGCCGCTTCGCTTACTCCAAGCCCAACCGACGGGGACCCAACGACCCATGGTTCCGCGTCGGCGCTGTCGAGATCGGCTCTGCTGCACTGCTGGCGCTGATGTGCATCGTGTCGGTGTTCATCTACGCGCTCGAGCCGGTCGACAAGCCGATTCTCACACGACTCGCACTTGATCCGAGCAAGGTCACGTCAGGTCAGGTGTGGCGCGTCGTGTCGTGGCCACTGGCCAACGGCCTCGACCAACAGGTGCTCTGGGTGCTGGTCGCGGTGGCGGTGCTGTGGTACTTCGGTTCGCGCCTCGAGGCCCAGGTCGGGCGCACGCGCATGGCCTGGTACTTGGCGACGATCATCCTCATTCCCGGGCTGGTCGGCACGCTGTTGGATCTCCCGCAAGCAGGTGTGCACACCGTGCAACTGGTGGTGCTACTCACGTTCATTGCCCAGTATCCGAACGTGAGATTCTTTTTCGGCATCCCGGCCTGGGTGCTCGGCGCCGTCTACGTCGCCGCCGAGGTTCTGCAGCTCAGCGGCGATCGTGCCGGCCGACGTCTGCTGTTCTTCGTCGTCTCGCTGCTCGTCGGCGCGGTTGCTGCCAGAGCGGTCGGCATGCTCGACGAGTTCCCCTGGATCCCGAAGATCTCCGTGCCACACCGCAACCGCCAGCCGCGTCGAAGTCGTCGACCTGCCGTAGTGGCCGGACCGTGGGGAGGGCAGGTCTCGGTCACCGCGGACCAGAGCGAGCTCGACGATCTTCTCGACAAGATCAGCGCCACGGGAATGGACTCGCTGAGCAAGTCGGAGAAGCAGCGCCTCAACGAGTTGAGCAAGCGCCTCCGCGGCAGCTGAAGCGTGGACTAGCGCTCAGAGGAGTTGCCGTAGGAACCGGCCAGTGTGACTGGCATCGACACTGGCGACGTGTTCGGGGCTTCCTTCGGCGACGATGAGCCCGCCACCACTGCCGCCCTCGGGCCCGAGATCGATCAGCCAGTCGGCGGTCTTGATGACGTCGAGGTTGTGCTCGATGATCAGCACGGTGTTGCCCTGATCAACCAGCCGCGAGAGCACGGTGAGCAAGCGGCGCACGTCGTCGAAGTGCAGGCCCGTGGTCGGTTCGTCGAGCAGGTAGATGGTGTGACCGGTCGACCGCTTGGCCAACTCGGAAGCGAGCTTGACCCGCTGCGCTTCGCCGCCCGACAACGTTGGTGCCGACTGCCCGAGGCGCACGTACCCGAGGCCGACGTCGAGCAGCGTCTGCATGTGGCGACCGATGGCCGGCTGATTGGCGAAGAAGCCAACTGCCTCGGCGATCGGCATGTCGAGCACTTCGGCGATGTTCTTGCCCTTGAAGGCGATGTCGAGGGTGTCGCGGTTGTACCGGGCGCCCTTGCACACCTCGCACGGCACGTACACGTCGGGCAGGAAGTGCATCTCGATCTTGATCGTGCCGTCACCGGCGCATGCCTCGCACCGCCCACCCTGCACGTTGAAGCTGAACCGACCGGGCAGATAGCCGCGCACCTTCGCCTCGGCGGTGGTGGCGAAGAGCTTGCGGATGTTGTCGAACACACCCGTGTACGTCGCCGGATTGGATCGCGGCGTGCGCCCGATCGGCGACTGGTCCATATCGATGACCTTGTCGAGCAGGTCGATGCCGGCGATGTTCTTGTGCTTGCCCGCCGCATGCTTCGACTTGTAGATCTTCTGCATGAGGACCGGCAGCAGGATGTCACGCACCAAGGTGCTCTTGCCGCTGCCACTGACCCCGGTGATGGCCACGAAACAGCCCAGGGGGATGCGTACGTCGATGTTGCGCAAGTTGTGCTCGCGCGCTCCTTTGACCTCCAGCCATTCGAGCCCCGGCTGGCGTCGCTGCTTCGGCACGGGGACGGATTTCTTCCCCGAGAGGTACTGGCCGGTGATCGACTCTTTGACCTTGGTGATGCCCTTGACCGGACCGCTGTAGACGACGTCGCCGCCGTGCTCGCCGGCGCCCGGACCGATGTCGACGATCCAGTCGGCTTCTCGAATCGTGTCTTCGTCGTGCTCCACGACCAACACCGTGTTACCGAGATCGCGGAGCCGCAGCAACGTGTCGATGAGCCGCCGATTATCACGCTGATGGAGCCCGATCGAGGGCTCATCGAGCACGTACAGGGTGCCCACCAGACCAGACCCGATCTGGCTGGCCAAGCGGATGCGTTGCGCCTCGCCACCGGCCAGCGTGGCCGCAGATCGCGCCAGGCTGAGGTAGTCGAGGCCGACGTCGAGCAGGAAGCCGAGTCGGGCGTTGATCTCTTTGGTCACTCGCTCGGCGATCATGCGATCGCGCTCGCTGAGCTCGAGGGCGGCAAGGAACTTGGCCGACTCACCGATCGCCATGTCGCAGACCTCGGCGATGTTCTTGTCGTTGATCGTCACGGCACGTGTGGCCGGCTTCAGCCGCGCGCCACCACAGGCCGTACACGGAATCTCGCGCATGTACCCCTCGTACTGCTCGCGCGACCAATCACTCTCGGCACCCTGTCGCCGCCGGTTGAGCCAGGGAATAACCCCTTCGTACGCAGTCGAGTATTCGCGGGTGCGGCCGTACCGGTTGCGGTACTTGACCTTGAGGTTGCCCTCGACGCCGTGCAGCACCACCTTCTGCTGCTTGTTGTTGAAGGTGCGGTATGGCGCATCGAGATCGAGCTTGTAGACCTCGGCGACTGCTTCGAGCATGCGCGAGAAGTACTGCGTGTGCGAGGTGCGCCACGGCGCGATCGCCCCACCGTTGATCGACAGATCAGGGTCGGGGATGACCAGCTCGGGGTCGACCTCGAACGTGGTGCCCAGCCCGTCGCACGCCTCACACGCGCCGTACGGCGAGTTGAACGAGAAGTTGCGAGGCGCCGGCTCGTCGTAACTGGTTCCGCATTTCGGGCAGGCCAGGTGCTGGCTGAAGGTGAGCGTCTCGCTTTCGCTTCCATCGGCCGGCATCAACTGCACCTCGGCCACACCGTCGGCGAGCTTCAACGCCGTCTCCAGCGAATCGGTGAGCCGGCGCTCGATTCCGTCGCGACGCACGAGGCGGTCGATGATGACCTCGATCTTGTGCTGTTCGTAGCGCGCCAATCGATCGTCACGCTTCAAGAACTCGGCGATGTCGACGACCTCGCCGTCGACGCGAGCGCGTACGTAGCCCTGCCCGGCAAGATCCTCGAGCAACGTGTCGTAGTCGCCCTTGCGACCGCGCACAACCGGCGAGAGCACCTGGAACCGTGTGCCATCGGGTAACAGCAGGATGCGATCGACGATCTGCTGCGGAGTCTGGCGCTGCAACCTGGTGCCATCGTTGGGACAGTGCTGCACGCCGATGCGGGCGTACAGCAACCGCAAGTAGTCGTAGATCTCGGTGATGGTTCCGACCGTCGAGCGAGGATTGCGGCTCGCCGACTTCTGATCGATGGAGATGGCCGGTGACAGCCCCTCGATCATGTCGACGTCGGGCTTGTCCATCTGCCCGAGGAACTGACGCGCATAGGCGCTCAAACTCTCGACGTAGCGTCGCTGCCCCTCGGCATAGATCGTGTCGAAGGCGAGGCTGCTCTTGCCCGAACCGGAGAGCCCGGTGAAGACGATCATCTTGTCGCGTGGCAGCTCGACGTTGATGTTTCGAAGATTGTGCTCGCGGGCCCCGCGAACGATGATCTTTCCGGTATCGGCTGCAGCCATCGTGGCGAGGCTACCGAGATGAGTGCGGTCGGCCGCTGTGGTACATGTCGCTGACCCTACCACGAAACCGAACACACGTTCTGCTCCAGTTTTGTCAAGTTCGTGCCGATGACTCATGCATGAACGGCGGACTGACGAATGACGCGACCCTGGGGCGGACTGCACGGGCCACCCTCGAACACCTCCGACGGAACACCGGCTTTCCCACCTGGCTTTTCACGCGCACCCACGACCACGAGCAGATCGTGATCGCGTCCGTGGACCCGCAATTCTCGATCGTCGCCAACAGCGTCCTTCCGACCAACTTGTCGAGTGATCGCTACCTCGCCAACGTCGTCAAGCGTTCCGTGCCCGTGCAGTTGCCCAACGGCCGACCGTACGGAGCCTTGGTGGGACTCAGCCGTGACCTTCCGCCGCCGATGTCGAACCAGGCGGAATCAGTGATCCCCTTGCTCGCCAACATGCTCGGGGCGCTGGCCGGAGCCGAGGCGGCAGTCGCGGCCGGCATGCGCCTCGCCGAACGTTCTGCTGCCGCAGTGGACGCGTTGACGGGCACCGGCACGCGACAGGCGTGGGACGCCTTGCTGACCAGCAACGACGAGCGCTGCAATGCCAACGGCGAGCAGGCATGGGTGTTCGTGATCAGTCTCGACGAGCTGCACGAGCTCAACATGCGACAAGGCCACGGAGCCGGCGACGAGTTGCTCGCCGAGTTCGGAGATCTCCTCACGTCGACGATCGACGGACGCCACTTCTGCGCGCGCATCACCGGTCTCCAGTTCGGAGTGCTCGCGGTCGACATCTCGGCGGGCGAGGCCGCGGCACTGGAGACGCAACTTCGTCAGACGATGAGCGCCGCCGGCATCGCCGCGTGGGTCGGCGTCGGACGCCGCCTTCCCGGCGTAGGGCTCGGAGCGGCAGTCGATGCCGCCGAGGCCGCCATCGCCGATGCACGCTCTGCCGTCACCGTCGCCGCCACGAAGTTCGACGACGTCACGGCGGAGCTGATGGACGCCCTCGACGGCGGCCACATCCGCGCCTACTTCCAACCCATCGTGGACATGCGCACCGGCGACGTCGTCGCCATCGAAGCGTTGGCCCGGTGGCAGACCGAGACTGGCATTCGTGAGCCCGGTGAGTTCCTGCCGGCCATCGAGCGCGCCGGTCTGAACGGCTCGCTGTTCGAGCGCATGCTCGACGATGGTCTGTCGCACTTGGCGACGTTCCGCAACGTGTCGCCGAACCTGCGTCTCGCCGTCAACTTCGACTTCGACTCGGTTCCCGCCTCGGGCCTGCTGAAGATCGTCACCGATCTAGCCGACAAGCACAGCATCCCCCTCGAACTGATCTCCCTGGAGCTCAGCGAACGTCAGTCGTTCGACCTCTCTCCCTCGACCCTTCGCGAGCTGACGCACGTCGCCGAGGCCGGCGTGAAGCTGGTACTCGACGACTTCGGCGTCGGCTTCGCCAGCCTCGAGACGCTCACCTCGCTGCCGATCAAGGGCGTCAAACTCGATCGTCGTTTCACCGGCCAGGTGGTCGACGGCGAGCGTGAGCCGGCGGTGGTCAAGGCGATGATCTCGATGGCCGCCGATTCCGGGCTCGAGGTGATCGCCGAAGGTGTGGAGACACAGACGCAATGCGATCGGCTGGTCCGGCTCGGCTGCCGGCTCGGGCAGGGCTACCTGTTCGCCTTGCCGCTGCCACCCGACTCGATGATCACGGTGCTCTCGGCGCCGCTCGTCTCCGCCTGGTAGTGCTACCCCGCGTCGCGAATCTCGCGGCGCAGGTCGTTGACCTCGTCGCGTAGGCGCGCCGCGTACTCGAACTTCAGCTCGGCGGCTGCCTCGTGCATCTCTTCTTCCAGCGTCTGGATCAGACGGCCGAGCTCTTGCTGCGGCAGCGTCTTCAGCTCGCGTTGCACCTTGTCGCGCTCGCGTTGGCGGCGCCGATCTTTGCCCGGCACCGCGGAGGAATCGTCGGGGCGCAGCAGCGACAAGATGTCGCCGACTGCCTTGCGGATGGTCTGCGGATCGATGCCGTTCTCGAGGTTGTACGCAATCTGACGAAGGCGGCGCTGCTGGGTGATGTCGATGGCCTTGCGCATCGACGCGGTGACCTTGTCGGCATACATGACGACCTGACCGTCGACGTTTCGAGAAGCGCGGCCGATCATCTGGATCAGCGAGGTCTCGCTGCGGAGGAAGCCCTCCTTGTCGGCATCGAGGATGGTCACCAACGACACCTCTGGAAGGTCGAGCCCCTCACGCAACAGGTTGATGCCGACGAGCACGTCGAACTCGCCGAGGCGCAATGCGCGCAGGATCTCGATGCGTTGGATCGTGTCGATGTTGCTGTGCAGGTACCGCACTCGTAGCCCTTGCTCGAGGAGGTACTCGGTGAGATCTTCCGCCATCTTCTTGGTCAGGGTGGTGACCAGGATTCGGTCGCCCATGGCGACGCGAACATTGACCATCTCGATCAGATCGTCGATCTGACCCTTCGTCGGCCTGACGATGACCTCGGGGTCGACCAGACCGGTGGGGCGGACGATTTGTTCGACCACCTGCTGGCTGTGCTGGATCTCGTAGGGCGACGGTGTGGCCGACAGGAAGATGCACTGGTTGATGCGACCGAGCACTTCTTCGAACTGCAGCGGCCTGTTGTCGCGGGCACTGGGCAGCCGGAACCCGTGGTCGACGAGGATGTCTTTTCGCGATCGATCGCCCATGAACTGTCCGTGCAGCTGCGGCACGGCCACATGGCTCTCGTCGATGACAAGTAAAAAGTCTCTGGGGAAGTAGTCGAGCAAGGTGAACGGCGGCTCGCCGGGACTGCGACCGTCGATGTGCATCGAGTAGTTCTCGATGCCATTGCAATAGCCGACCTCTTGAATCATCTCCAGGTCGTACTGCGTGCGCATGCGCAGTCGCTGCGCCTCGAGCAGCTTGCCCTCTTTCTCGAACCATGCCAGCCGCTCTTGCAACTCGTGCTCGATGCCGACAACGGCCTTGCGCATGCGCTCGTCGCCGGCGACGTAGTGAGTCGCGGGGAAGATCTGAGTTCGCGGAAGATCGCTGAGGGTTTCGCCGGTGAGCGGATCGATCATGGTCAACCGATCGACGGTGTCGCCGAACATCTCGATGCGCAGCACCGTCTCTTCGTAAGAGGGGTGCACCTCGATGGTGTCGCCGCGCACTCGGAACTTGCCGCGGCCGAGTGTCATGTCGTTGCGATCGAACTGCAGGTCGACCAGCCGGCGGAGGATGCTGCGCATGTCGTAGTCGACCCCCACGCTGAGGTCGAGCATGTGCCCGCGGTACTCCTCTGGGTTGCCCATGCCGTAGATGCAACTCACTGACGCAACGACGATCGTGTCGCGCCGTGTGAGCAAGCCTGCCGTGGCCGAATGGCGCAGCCGGTCGATCTCGTCGTTGATCGACGAGTCCTTCTCGATGTAGGTGTCGCTGGAGGCGATGTAGGCCTCGGGCTGGTAGTAGTCGTAGTAGCTGACGAAGTACTCGACCCGGTTCTGCGGGAAGAACTCGCGCATCTCTTGCGCCAGCTGAGCGGCGAGCGACTTGTTGGGAGCGAGGATCAGCGTCGGCCGCTGCACCTCTTGGATCGTCCACGCGATCGTCGCGCTCTTTCCGGAGCCGGTGATGCCGAGCAAGGTCTGGAATCGGTCTCCGCGCAGTACGCCCTCGGCCAACTTGGCGATGGCCTGTGGCTGGTCGCCGGCGGGTTGATAGTCGGAGACAACCTTGAACTCGGACACGTCGCTCAGTGTATCGTAACGAACACCTGTTCGCCGGCGTCGGTGTCGGCCTCGTCTTGGGCCTCACCGGCGATGATGCTGGCCAGCACGCGGCGAGCACGCAACGGGGCCGCATCGATGCTCAGCATCACCGGCCGCAGCGAGTCCGGGCCGCCGGCGAGGTCGTACGCCCGCTGCTGGGCTTCGAGGATCGGGCGATCCTGCTCGTCGAACGCGTACCTCCGCAACGCCGACAGCTGCGCGGAGATCTCGGCATCGTCGGAGCCGGGCGAGTCCCCAAGCCAAACCGCGGCGACGTGATAGATGCACTTCCCCCGCGACGACGGGGTGACGAGGTGCGTGCCGATCACCATGATCCCCTCGTCGCGGCCGGCACCCGGAGGGCAGATGCCGGCCTCGTGACGAAGGCAACTCGGGGCGTCCCAACGCATGATCGACCACGTGTCGACCGCTTCGCCGTCGTTGCGGAACATCAGATCGAAGAGCTTCGACGGCGCAATGTTCGACCGAGTTCTGGTGACGGTCACCGACGAATCGGTGCCGTCGATGGCGATCTCGCACTGCAGCGTCGATGGATCACCGAGCACACCGCGGTGGAGGAATGACGCGTGACTCAAGTCGAGCAAGTTGTCGATCACCAGTTGGTAGTCGACGTCCATCTCGATCCAATCGCGCTTGGACACCACTCCTGGCGCGCCCGGATCCAGATACGAGAAGTCGGGGATGAGATCCGGATCAGGAGTCTCCGTTCCCATCCAGAGCCACAACATCGTGTGCCGCTCGACCACCGGGTAGGCGCGCACGGCGAGGGTCGCCGGGATACGTCCAGACCCGTGGGGGTTGAGCACGCAGGCACCGTCGGTGCCGAAGCGCAGACCGTGATACGGGCACTCGACCGACGCGGCTCCATCGCACAGCTGCCCCATGCTGAGCGGGATGAACCGATGCGCACACCGGTCCTCGAGCGCCACCGGGGCACCATCCGGACCTCGGAAGAAGACGATCGGCTGTTCGCAGATCGTGCGACTCTGCAGCGCACCTTCGGCCAAGTCATCGGCCCACAACGCCGCGTACCACAGATTCGTCGCATAGCTCATGGAACGCAGCTTGCCAGCAACAGTCCAGCTCAGCTACCCCAGCGTTCGCTTGTAGCGAACAGCCTGTGTATTGTTCCGGCATGACCGAGCCGCCGCCCAAACCCGCCCTCCGCTCGGTGACGATCGCCCTCGACGTGCTCGACTCGTTCCTGCGCGACTCCGAGCTCGGACTGAGCGAGTTGGCCCGACGTGTGGGGGTGACGAAGAGCACGATGCACCGAACGTGCGGAGTCCTGGTCGACCGAGGTGCGCTGGAGCGCACGGTGACCGGCAAGTACCGCCTGGGCGTTCGGTTGCTCGAGTACGGCCAGCTGGTGACGACCCGTTCGGCGCTGCGCACGCAGGCGTTGCCGTTGCTCGTCGACCTGCGCAACGCGATCGGCGAGACCGTGCAACTCGGCGTGCCGTCGGGTGGCGATGTGTTGTACATCGAGCGGGTCGAGGGCCTCGGCGCGTTGCGCTTCACGACCGAGGCGTTCCGCCGTTCACCCGTGCATCGATCGAGTGCCGGCAAGGCGATCGCGGCGTTCCGCCCGGAGGTCGCCGCGGCCAGGATCAAGGCCGGCATGAAGCCGTACACGGGACACACCATCGTCATCCCGAAGATGTTCCTCGACGAGTTGGCCAAGGTTCGCGAGCGTGGCTACGCGATCAGCATCGACGAGGGCGAGCTCGGCCTGTCGTCGATCGGTGTACCGATTCGCGACCGACCCGACGGCGACGTGATCGCGGCGATCTCCACGGCCGGACCGACCGGACGGTTGCTCGGCGACCACGAGAGCCACCACGTACGTCTGATGCTCAACGCCGGAAGGCAGCTCACCAACGCGCTGGCGGCCGGCGCGTACACGCTGCCCCGCCAACGTCGCGCCGCGAGGTAGTCGCGCCTACGCTCGGCGTCATGCGCGCCGCGGTCCTTCGTGACGGTTCCGACCAGCTCGACATCGCCGATGTCGAGCACGACAACCCCATCGGTCGAGAGATCCTCGTCCGCTCCGTGGCGGCAGGGCTCTGCCACAGCGACTACCACTACCTCGACGGCACGTTGAAGCGCCCTCGACCGGTGATCCTCGGCCACGAGGGTGCCGGCATCGTCGAGGCGGTCGGGCCCGACGTGCGCGACATCGGTGTCGGCGATCGTGTCGTCACGTGTCTCGTCATGGGCTGTGGGGACTGTCAGCGATGTCTGGCCGGCGAGCCCACCCGCTGCCTTCACCCCGAATCGACCAAGCGGACGGCCGGGCAGTCGCCGCGGCTCACGCTCGACGGCGTAACCGTCGGCCAAATGGCCAACGTCGGCTCGCTCGCCGAGTACGTGCTGCTCGATGAACGAGCCGTCACCGCGATCGGTGCCGAGATCCCCATGGAGCTGGCCTGCATCCTCGGCTGTGCAGTCGTCACCGGTCTCGGCGCGGCGTTGAACACGGCGAACGTGCAACCAGGTGAATCCGTCGTCGTCATCGGCTGCGGAGGCGTCGGCCTCAACGTCATCCAGGGAGCGCGCATCGCCGGCGCATCCACGATCATCGCCATCGATGCAAACCCCGGCAAGCTGCAACGCGCCGCGCAGCTGGGTGCGACTGCAACGATCGACGCATCGTCGGTCGACGCCATCGAGGCCGTTCGCGACATCACGGGCGTCGGCGCGGATCACACCTTCGAGGTCGTCGGTCGCCCTGCGTTGGTCCGCCAAGCCTTCGAGATGACCGCGCCAGGACGGGCTACCTACGTCGTCGGCATCCAGTCCGACGATGCCGAGTTGACGCTGCCGGTCACCGGCTTCCGACGCGGCAAGAAGATGATCGGGGTCTTCATGGGCGACACCGATCCGCGTCTCGACATCCCGCGCTACGCCGATCTGTGGAGATCGGGGCAACTCGACCTCAGTGGGATGGTCTCCCACACCCTGCCGCTCGAAGACGTCAATCGAGGCTTCGCCATGATGACCTCCGGCGAGTCGGCCCGCACCGTCATCAAGTTCTAGGGAGCTGCCATGCCAAACACCGATGTGATTCCCGCGAACGTGCTGTCGTTGGATGCTGCCCGACGCGTGGCCGACGCAGCCGTCGCTGCCGCGCACGCGCAAGGCATTTCCGTGTGCATCGCCGTGTGCGACACATCCGGCGAGCCGATCATCACCGTACGAATGGATGGGGCACCGCGGCTGTGCGCTGGTGTCGCTCTCAACAAGGCGTACACGGTGGCCTCGTTCAACGGCATGCCGACCCATGCCTGGTGGCCGCTGCTCGCCGACGATCCTGCGCTCGTGCACAGCTTCACCGAGACACCGCGCCTCGTGGTCTTCGCCGGAGGCGTGCCGGTGCGCGTCGACGGCGCGGTCGTCGGCGCGGTCGGTGTCTCCGGTGGCTCATCCGAGCAGGACCGAGCGATCGCCGAGGCCGGCGTCGAGTCGCTGGGTGGGTCGTGACCACGCATCTTCGTCAGGTGTGGGACCGCGGCGAAACCGCACTCGGTGCCTTCCTGTTCTTCCGCGAGCCGTTGATCGCCGAGGCCGCCGCGTTGGCCGGCTACGACTACGTGTGCATCGACATGCAGCACGGTCTACAGAGCTTCGAGCACACCGTCACGATGCTCTACGCGATGGCGCGCACCGAGACCACACCGATCGTGCGCGTCCCATGGAACGAGCCGAGCATCATCGGCAGAGTGCTCGATGCGGGCGCCTACGGCGTGATCGTCCCGATGGTCAACACTGCCGACGAGGCCCGCTCCGCTGTGGCAGCGTGCAGGTACGCGCCGGTCGGCACCCGCAGCATGGGCCCGGTCGGAGTGTCTGCCAGAGCAGGTCGCGAATACTTCGGCACCGCCAACGAGAACGTGCTCTGCATCCCGATGATCGAGACCAAGCAAGCGGTGCAGAACGTCGACGAGATCGCCGCGGTTCCCGGCATCGACGCGCTGTACATCGGCCCCGCTGACCTGTCGATCACCTACGGACTTGCACCCAAGGCCGAGCAGGCCGACGCGGAGTGGAACGAGGCGATCGACCGGGTGAAGGCGGCGTGCGAGCGAAACGGCGTCATCCCTGCCATCCACGCCGAGGCGGGCCTGGCCGAGAAGCGCCGGTCCGCCGGATGGAAGATGATCACCGTCGGCTTCGATCTCGGCAACGTCATGAGCGGGCTGCGCGCCCAACTCGCCGAAGCACGCGGCAACTGAGCGCGGAGGACGCGGCTACGCCCGGTCGAGCACGATGTCGAACGTCGTCGAAAGTTCACCGCCGTCGTCGGGCTTGAACTCGCGGATCAAGCTCCGCTGGACACCGAAGACTGCGTCGCCATCGAGGAACTCGCTCTCGACATCGAACACGTGGGTGATGAGGTCCTTGTAGTCAGGGTGGCGCGCCCAGATGTGCAGGTGCCCCGGCCGCCACCAGTTGCGGCCGTTCTTCTTCAGCAGGTCGCCGGCCGGACCGTCGCTGGGGATCGGGTACGGCACCGGTCGGATGCTGCGGATCTCGTAGGTTCCGTCGGCTTGCGAGTGGTAGATGCCGCGCAAGTTGTCGGCGCTCTGGATGCCGGGCTGTTGCACTGCGTAGAACATGTTGGATGCGTTCTGCCAGCAGTCGAGGAGCACACCCTCGATCGGATTGCCGTCGACATCATTGATCACCCCGCGAACCACGACCCGGTCACCATCGTCGGGATCGACGAGCATCGACTCGCCGAACTCACGGTCGGGCGAGCCACCGGCATGAAATGGGCCGAGCACCGTGTTGTCGGTGAGGCTCGATGAACTGGCGTCGTACGCAAGCATCTCGACAAGCGTCGAGACGCCGGTGGTATCGGACAGCAGAATGAACTCCTGACGGACGTCGTCGCTGATCTTGCCGCACTGCGTGAGGAACATGATGCCGGCAAACCACTCCTCACGGGTGAGGTTGACCTCGCGGGCGAACGCGTGCAGATGACGGATCGCCGCACAGGTCACCTCCTTGAGGTGCGGACTCGGTGAGTTGTCGTAGCGCGACAAGACCTCGGTCAACAGTTCATCCAACGCGCCTTCTTTTGCCATCGTGGGCCCCCAGGGATGTTGACGTTCGTGTGCGTCGCGTTGCTATCACACGACCCGGGGTGGCTACTAGGTGGGCGTTCCTCGGAGCAGAACGCCCAGCTTTCCTTCGCTCCCGAACTATCCTAGAGTCGTTCAAAATCTCGCGAGGAGGTTGCCCGTATGGCAGACCAACCTGATGGCCCAACCCGTCCGTCCAGCGGGGCGTACATCCAGCATCTCGTCCTTCGGGTTCGAGACCTGGGGGCGGCCCACGACTTCTACACGGGGATCCTCGGGTTCGAGCAATGTGCCGAGCTCGAGCGCGACAAGTTCCCCGACTACAAGATGCGGTTCTATCGCGGCAGCGCCGAGCGTCACCACGACCTGGCACTCGCCGAACTCATGGATCCATCGAGCGCTCCCCCACCTGAATCGCCGTGGCAGATGTTCGGAAGCACGCCGGGCGTCGACCACATCGCCATCTGCTATCCCGACCGCGACTCGTGGCTCAGCCAGATCGCTTGGATGAAGTCGCAGGGCGTCGAGTTCCGCATCCGCGGCAATCACGGCATGACCCACAGCGCGTACGTCGAAGACCCCGATGGCAACGGCATCGAGGTGCTCTACAACCTGCCCGATGAAGTCTGGTCAGGCGACGTCAACGCAGCACTCAACCACTTCGAGGTGCTGCCGCTCGACGGCCCCGAGGCCATGGTCGACGACACCGATTACGTGTCGTTCAGTTCCGCCAACAACTGACCGACTTCCTGCCGTGCCCGGCAGACGATCTGGGCGCCAGAGATTTCGATGACCAGCGGGCGCAATTGGGAGCGTGGCACCCAGATCGTTAGCTCAGCATCGCGTCGACGAGCGCGTACGGAGCCGTGCGGTCGGCGTAAGCCATGTGATGGATCGTGCGGCTGGTTCTGGCCGAGCCGAGGTAGTTGCGCTCGTACAGCTCGTTGCGTGAACCGAGCCCGGAGCCGATGAAATCCCACGCCAGCCGATAGATCGCGGCGCGGCGCTGGGCGTCGACGTCGTTGGCACCGTGCAGGAACTCGTCGATCAGCGGGCGCAGCCTGGCGTCGGCGAGCATTCCCCGGCTCGGAGTCGCCAACAGGTTGTGACTGCCGATCATCATCAGGATCTCGCGGACCCGCGGATACCAGGCGGCGAGCATCGAGCGCATCGGGTGCATCGCACGCGCGTCGGGGAAGACGGCGCCGTCGCCGCGATCGTAGGCATGCTCCTCCGACAGCAGGATCGCGTTGCGCGTGACCTCCACGTAGCTGGAGAGCTCGCCGAGCATCTCCAACGTCGGAGCCGAGTTGTCGTTGACCGCCTCGGCCATGCGGCATGCCAATCCGTAGGCGAACTCGAGCTTGGTGAGTGCCCGGATCGTGGTCTGCTGCATGATGTTGGGCCACCACGCCGTTGGCCCCATCACGGAGTTGTAGACCTCGATGTCGCCGTCGATGAAGACTCGATCGCGCGGCACTTCGACGTCGTCGAAGATGACGAACGCATCCTGCTCGTCGAAGCGCGTCGACAACGGATGGTCGAACGAGTTGGAGTCGACGGCTGCAGCGCTGTCGCGGCAGAGGAAGATCAGGCCAGGGGTGTCCATCGGGATGGCGAAGCTCAGCGCGTAGTCGTCGGTGGCGTCGGCCGGAAGCGGATGGCCCGGATAGACGGTCATCTCATCGGCGAATGGCGCAAGCGTGGCGAGGATGCGGGCACCGCGAACGACGATGCCACTAGCCGTCTCGCCGATCTTGTGCAACGGCACAGGGTTGCCGGCGAACGAAGTGTCTTTGACGCGGTCGATCGTGGGATGAACGATCGTGTGCGTCAGCGACAGGTCGTCGCGAGCGATCATCCGCTGGTAGTTGCGAAGGTTGTCATGCCCGCGCTCGTTCTTGCCATCGGGTCCGAGCCACGGCGTGCGCTCGCCCGCAAAGCCCGCAAACGTGACGTTCATGTAGTCGGGCGTGCGGCCCATGATGCCGACCGAGCTCTCGGCAACCCGCCGCAGACCGCGATGGCGACGCTTGAGGTCGGCGACCGATCTCGGGATCATGTGGCTGATGTTGATCGACTCACCGGTCTCGGGATCCGGCATGAGGCATTCGTCGGCGTACTCGTGTTGCAGGTCGAACACTGCCGCCAAGCCGTGAGCCGCGCCGGCGAGTTGCGGGTGGGCCGTAACGTCGTCGACCGGCTCGTCACCCAACCACACCTCACGCTTGCGGTTTCGAAGACCTTCCAAGAACTCTGCGCCTGTACGTGCAGCCATCACACCCCTCCGTGATCGGTCGTCGCATGGCACGTTAGACGGCACTCGGGCCTACGATCGTGTCGATGGCCACTTCTCCTCCACCCGACATCGTCCGCTCGGCCTACGCCGAGTTGATCGTGACCGATCTCGGTGCCAGCAAGCACTTCTGGGTCGATCGGCTCGGTTTCGTGATCAGCTCCGAAGACGCCGACGCGGTGTACCTGCGCGGCCACGAAGAGTTCGTCCATCACAGCCTGATCCTTCGCAAGGGCGCCATACCGGCGTGCTCACGGTTCGCGTTCCGGGTGCGAACGCCAGAAGATCTCGACGCTGCCGCGCTCTATCACACCGACCGAGGTTGCGAGGTGCGCCGTTACCCGGCGGGCGAGACTCGATCCGTCGGCCCGACCGTTCGAGTGCAAGACCCGTTCGGATTTGTCGTCGAGTACTTCCACGACATCGAGTGGATCGGGCACCACCACCAGCGTTACGACCTGCGTCACGGCGCCAGCATCAACCGCCTCGATCACATCAACTTGGTCACCGACGATGTTCGGGCGCTGTACGAGTGGTACACCGCGCTGGGCTTCGGGCTATCGGAGACGATCGAAGATGACGACGGCACGTTGTACGCGACGTGGATGTTCCGCAAGCAGACCGTGCACGACATCGCCTCGACGCAAGGCTCGTCGCCGCAGTTGCATCACCTCGCTTTTTCCTGCCCGGAATCGCACCACATCCTCAACGTTGCCGACACCCTCGGTGCCGCCAACGAGTACCACCACATCGAGCGCGGGCCGGGCCGTCACGGTGTCTCGAACGCCTTCTATCTGTACCTCCGCGATCCCGACGGCCATCGAGTCGAGATCTACACGACCGATTACTTCACTGGCGATCCCGGCCACCAGACGCTGCGGTGGAGCGTCAACGACCAGCGACGCCGAGACTTCTGGGCCAACCCGGTCGTGCCGAGGTGGTACGAAGAGGCCAGCCGCGTGCTCGACCTCGATGGCAACGTCCAGCCGCTGCGCCAGCGCAAGAGCGACGAACAGCGCATCACCGTCGGTGCAGACGGGCACGGCGTCACCCGATGATCTCTGCCGATCTGGCGCTCGACTTGGCCAAGCGGCACGAGTCGGCGCGTCGCGAGTTGAAGGCGATCGACCCCATCAGCATCGAACACCCCGATCTCGATCTCGCCGACGCCTACGCCGTGCAGCAGGCGTGGGTCGACTTGCAGATCGCCGACGGCGCCAAGCTGGTGGGTCGCAAGATCGGGCTCACGTCGCGGGCGATGCAGCAGCAGATGAAGATCGACGAACCCGACTTCGGCGCGCTGCTCGACTACATGGTCATGCAAACCGGCATCGAACTGCGTCATGCCGATTTCGTCGATCCAAAGCTCGAGGTCGAGGTTGCCTTCCTGATCGGCCGCCGTCTCAGCGGCGAGTCGGTCACTGTCGAGGAAGTGCTGGCGGCAACCGAGTACATCCAGCCGGCGCTCGAGTTGATCGACGCACGCAGCTACCGAATCCATCCCGTCACCGGCAGAGCTCGCACGATCATCGACACGATCGCCGACAACGCCGCCGACGCCGGGGTGATCCTCGGCGGCCGGAAGGTGGCGCCGAACGATGTCGACATGCGCTGGATCGGTGCGATCTTCTCCTGCAACGGTGTCGTCGAGGAGACCGGCCTCGCCGCCGGCGTGCTCGGGCATCCGGCACGCGGCATTGCATGGGTCGCTCGGCGCCTCGCCCCACATGGCATGGCGATCGAGCCCGGGCAGATCATCCTCGCCGGCTCGTTCACCCGCGCATCGCCAACACGGCCGGGCGACGAGTTCGAGGCCGACTACGGCCCGCTCGGCACCGTCACCTGCAGCTTTGTCTGACCGGCCGACGCCGCGCTGGTGCCATGCGCGAGTGCTGCTCGAAGACTTCGCGATCATCAACTGGTCGGTCGACCCCGACCGGCTGCAGCGTTGCCTGCCGGCAGGCTTCGAAGCCGACGAACAGCGGGGCATCGCCAACATCGCGATGGTCGCGTTCAAGAACCACGGCTTTCATTTTCGCGGGGCGCCCTTTGCGAGGTTGTCGTGCGGCCAGGCCGACTATCGCACCTTCGTGCGCCACGGTGACGAGCGCGGAGTGTGGTTCTTCGGTGGATCACTCTCCAGCAGGCTCGTCAGCGTGGCAACTGGGTTGTGGAAGATGCCCTGGCACTACGACTCGATCGACATCGCCGCTTCGTCGAACGACGATTCGGGTGGTCGGTGGAGTCTCGAAGCCGCCGGAAGTTGGGGCGCCGCGGCCGTTGCTCTGACCACCACCGGACGTGCATTTCCAGCTGCGTCCGCCCCGATCACCGACCCACTGGTCGGTTGGTATCCGCGGCGCGACGGCGGCATCGGGCGGTACTCGGTGTGGCATCGGCCCTTGCAGTTGCTCGAGGCCGACGCCGAGGTGCGCCGATGCGACGTCTTCGAACGCCTTGCGCTGATCGACAAGGGACAGACACCGAGTGGCGCAGGCCTGCAGCGAAGCATCGAATTCGATATACATACTCCGCCCACGAGGCTCGTCGGCGCATCGTCGAGGTGATAGAAAGTCTGCAGAATCACTGACGGAAGGATGGAATTGTGCAATACGCATTGATCAATGGTGTACGCAACCACCCCGACTCGGCGTACGACCTGCAGGATGTGTACGCCGACTACATCAGCGATGCAGTCCTCGCCGAGGAGCTCGGTTTCACCAGCACGTGGTACGGCGAGCACCACTTCCGCGAGTGCCAGTGGACCGGTTCGCCGATGCTGGTGGCCACCGCCGTTGCGGCGCGTACCGAGCGCATCCGCGTGGGAACCGCCGTCGTGCTCCTTCCCTTCCACGACCCGATCCGCGTCGCCGAAGACGCAGCGATCGCCGACATCTTGTCCAACGGGCGGTTCGATCTCGGTGTCGGGCCCGGCTCGCAGTACGAAGAGTTCGTGAGCTTCGGCAAGGATCCAGCAGAGATGAACCAACGGGCATGGGAGGCGGTCGATTGGATACAGCGAGCCTTCACCGAGACGCAACGGTTCAGCCACAAGGGCCGCTTCTACGACATCCCCGACATGACCTTCACGACCAAGCCCGTGCAACAACCGCTACCGATGTGGTGGGGCGGAATGGGTCCGAAGAACCTCGCCCGGGCCGCGGTGCGCGGCATGAACCTGATCGCTCCGTTCAACGCCGGCTACGACGCTGCCTTGCAGGCTTGTGGGCGAAACCCCTCCGACTACCAGGTCTCGGTGATGCTGCCTGTCTGCGTCGCCGACACCACCGACAAGGCGTGGGAGATCGCCGGGGCAGGCATCGAGTACTTCGTCAACTTCTACCAGATGCGCAAGAACCTGCTCGGCGAGCCGGCGCCGGCCGAGGGTCGTGTCACTCAGGAGATGCTGCGCACCGGTAACGCCGGGTTCTGGTTCGCCGCAGTCGGCACACCCGACGACGTGATCGCCAAGCTTCGCCCGTTCGTCGACGGCCATGCCGGCCGGATCACTCAGTTCGCCTTGCAGATGCGGCATCCGGGCATGCGCAACGACGACACCCATCGTTCGATGCGCATGTTCGCCAGCGACGTCATCCCTGCGTTGTCGTAGTCGCCGAGCTCAGGCCGGGCGGGCACGCACGATCTGGATCCGTCGTTCGGTCTTGTCCTGATACTCCGCATATGGCGGATGGATCTCCACCATCTGTGACCACAACCGATCCCGCCCCTCGCCCTCGGCGACGGTTTCGGCCACGCATCGATGCACGTCGGAACGGTCCTGAATCGTCACCGACGGGTCGGCTACGAGGTTGAGATACCACAACGGATGCTGGGGGCGACCCCCGTATGAAGCGACCAGGATGTAGTCGTCTCCGTCACGGCCGAAGATCAACGCGTTGCGCCGAAGCGCACCCGATTTGCGGCCCGTCGTGGTCAGCCCCAGCGTCGGGTAGCCGCGCCACATGTAGCCCTCTTCACCACCGGTCTCGACGTACTTGCGGGTGTGGTCGGCAACCCATTCGGTCGCGCTGTCCAACGGTTCGGTGCTCATCGAGTGCTCCTGTTCTCGCTCACATCGCTCGCGGTCGTGACACGGCGGGCAAAGTCGAGCGACGCATCGAAGATCGCCGCCAGGTCTGGCGCACCGGTCCAGAAGTGATCGCTGCCGTTGACGACGATCAGTTCGACATCGCCTCCAGCTTCACGATGGGCATCGGCGAACTCGACGCTCTGGGCGAACGGAACTTGCCCGTCATTGGTGCCGTGATGGATCTGAATCGGCGGAGCGCCAGCGTGCACGTAGGAGATCGGGCTGGCCGCGCGAGAGCGTGCCGGATCGGATTGCAGAGGAGCGCCGACCATCGACGACTCCCACGATTCGGCGTCGTCGGGTCGCTTGTCACTGGTCGGCAGATGCTGCGAGCTCAGCGTCAGCAGGTTCATCGGCCCGTACCAGTCGATGATCCCGCACACGGCGCTCGACTCGCCGACGTGTTCGCCGACGGTGCCCTCGAGTTCCGCCCGGTCGGCGGTGAGCCCGGCCAGCACGGCGAGATGCCCACCGGCCGACTCTCCCCAGGCGACGACGTTGGCCGGATCGACGCCGAGACAACCGGCGTTGGCGCGCAGCCATCTGATCGCCGCTTTGACATCGTGGAGTTGAGCGGGGAAGCGTGCTTCGCCGCTGAGCCGATAGTCGACGGTGGCGACGACGAAGCCGGCCTGAGCGAGCCGATCGAGCGGGGTCGGCGACCATGACAGGAAGGCCCGACCGAACCGTCGTCGGGTGCCCACCGCCCAGCCGCCTCCGTGCAGGTAGACGATTGCCGCGCCAGTACCTGTATCGGAGGCAGGCACGTACAGGTCGAGCAGCAGCGGCCGGAAGCCCTCGATGGAAGCGAACTCGACGCCGTGGTGAGCGATGACACCAGAAGGCAGCGTGGAAACCGGCACGCCGAAGTCGATGGCGGACATGTCAGCCGCCTCCTGTGGTCGAGGTCATTCCACCGTCGGGGTGCAAGATCGAACCGGTGAACGACGCCGCCTCGTCGCTGCACAGGAAGAGCGCCGCGTTGGCAATGTCGAGCGGGGTCGGTAGGGCACCGAGTGGCAGCTGCGCAGCTCGTTGGTCGTACCAGTCTTGCTGTGCCTGCGGGTCGTCGCCGACGGCCTGCTTGGCGATTCCAGCGAGCATCTCGGTGGTCACGTAGGCGGGACCAATGGCGTTGACTCGGATGCCGTACGCACCCAGCTCCCCGGCGAGTGACCGGGTCAACATCCACACCGCCGCTTTGGACACGCTGTAGACGCCCGCAGAGGGTCGCTTGGCGGCAATGGACGCAAGGGTGACGATGCTGCCTCCGCGGCCTGCGGCGATCATCAACTGGGCCGCTCGTTGAGCAGTCAGGAAGACCCCGCGCACGTTGACGTTGTGGACGAAGTCGAAGTGTTCCGGCTCGAGATCGAGCAGCCCACGAAACCCCGCCTGTGGGTGAGCGGCGACACCCGCCGAGGCAACGCAGTTGTCGACCCCACCGAGTGCCGTCGCGGCCCGATCGACTGCGGCGCGGATCGATTCAGCATCGATCACGTCACCGGCGATGAAGTGCGCGTGTGCGCCGCCGGCGCTCAACTCGTCGACCAGCACACCAGCGCGCTCGGACATCTGTGGAAGGTCGATCAACGCGACCGTCGCGCCCTCCTCGACGAACCTTCTGGCAATCGCCGCGCCCAAGCCACTGGCTCCCCCGGTGATGATCGTGCGCTTGCCTTCCAAGCGTGCCACGTCAGGCCCTTCTCAAGTTGACGACGTCGAGCAGGTCGGCGTGAACCTGCTTGTTCGACGCGACGATGTTGGTGATGCCGACGCCGAGATTGACGGACCCGCCGTCGAAGTCGGTCGCTACTCCCCCGGCCTCCTCCAACAGCAACAGGGCTGCGGCGACGTCCCATGCGTATGTGGCATCTTTCTCGACGAATCCATCGAGTTTGCCGGCAGCCACGTAAGCCAGTGCGAACGACGGACATCCGATGCCACGCGTGCCACGGCAGTGCAGGTGCATCTGCTCGATCCGCAGGGCGTGCTGGTGAATGGCAACCGGATCGTCATTCTGCAGACCAGTGGCGATGAGCGTCTTGCCGATGTCGGTCGTGTCGCTGGGCCGGCACGTGGTGCCACCGCCGCGTTCGATGGCGTACATCTCGCCACGAAGCGGGTCGAGGATCACGCCCGCCAACAGTGGCCCACCGGTCTCGCGCACAGCGATCGACACGCCCCAGGGCGACATGCCCCTGGCGTAGTTCGACGTGCCATCGAGTGGGTCGACGATCCAGGTGTAGGGCCCGTTGGGATTGCCCGCACAGCCCTCTTCGCCGAGGATCGCATGGTCGGGGTGGCGACCGAGTAGCAGCTCGACGATGGTCTCGTGGGCGGCTTGGTCGGCCCACGTCACGATGTTCGATCGCGCCGACTTCTGGTGGATCTCCGGCGGACGCCGCAATCCCTCCATCAGCCGCTCGCCGCCGGCTCTGGCAGCATCGATGGCGGTCTCCAGAAGGTTCGTTTCGGTCACTCAAGCGAAGCTAGTTGGTGCGTGGCGCGCCGCCCTCATGGCAAGATGCCGGGCATGAAAGCGCTGTTCGTCATCAATGCCGACGTCGTCGACTCGGAGCTGCTCGATCGATATCGCGCCGATGCAAAGCCGTCGATGGCCAAGTACGGGGCGCGGATGTTGGCGGGGGCCAACGATGCCGAAATCATCGAAGGTCAGCCGTTCGGCAGACGGGTCGTCGTCGTCGAGTTTCCCAGTCGGGAGGCATTCCATGCCTGGTACAGCGACCCGGAGTACGCGGCACCACTGACGATGCGCCTGAAGGCGACGAATGGGATTGCATTACTCGTCGACGGACGTGAGTGATCCGAACTGCGTGATATAGCATCGCCGCTCGCAGCCCGTGTGGGAGCGGGCGAGCCGAACATCGATTCATTTGGGGGTCATCACATGGCAGAGATCGTTCCCGTCGACCAGTTCCTCGACTGGTACCCGGGCTGGAAGCCGGAGCACATCGACGATCCCTGGCTGCGAATGAGGTCGGGTCCGTTCCGCAAGGAGGACGAGTCGCGGTTCTGGTTCGTCGACTTCCACTGGCCGCGCGGGTTCTCCCCGCTCGGCTTCTGCTTCGTCACCGGTGCGGCATGGTCGACGCAGCTCGCTGCGCACCAGTTGCCGTTGCCACCGGCGGGCGGCCTGGTGCAGCGCATGGGCGGGCCATTCCTCTACGAGAGCGAAGTGCCGGTCACGTCGCAGTGGGAGATCGGCTTCCGCGCCGCCCGCATCGAGAAGAACATGCCGAAGTTCCTCGGCAACTTCGAAGCCATCTGGGAAGAGCGCAAGTGGGAGCTCGAACTCGGTCTCGGCTACTTCGAGAGCTACGACTTTGCCGGCAAGTCGCCGGCCGAGATCGGCCAGTACATCGCCGACGCGCGCACGTTCAACAGCAGAGCGTGGGAGATCCACTTCGAGATCATGTACCCCCTGCTGGCCATCTATCTGCAGCTGTACGGGTTGTGTGCCGGCAATGGCATCGACCCGGGCAACATCGCCAAGATGCTCCAGGGTCGCGACTCCAAGATCATGGAGACCGACCGGGCGATGTGGGATCTCGCCGACGAGGCCAAGCGCCTCGGCATCGCCAACTTGTTCGAGCACGAGCCCGACGCCATCCGAGGTGCGCTGTCGGCAGCTGGCGGCAATGCCTCGATCTGGCTGACCAAGTTCGACGACTTCTTGAAGGTCTACGGCTGGCGCACAGAGGGCATCGCCGACATCAACATCCCGTCGTGGATCGAGAACCAAGCGTCACCGCTCGGGCAGCTGCGCAACTTCGTGCAGATGGAACAACGTCACGACTTCGACCGGTCGCTCGCCGACTCACACCGCGAGCGAGATGAAGCGATCGACGACGCCCGTTCGAAGCTCAACGGCCCGGTGCTCGCCGGGTTCAACGAGCTGCTCGGCATCTGCACGGTCGCCAACTTCGCGTGGTGGAACGAGGACCACAACTACTACATCGACCTGCGCTCATCGATCCCGATGCGTCGCGGTGCGCTTGCCGCAGCAGAGGCCTTCGGCGCCGACACGTACGACGACACCACGTTCCTGTTCTTCTCCGAGCTGCAAAAAGTGTGCAGCGGTGAGGTGAGTTGGAAAGACAAGCAGTCGATCGCCACCGCCCGCCACGAGTACTACGACCACTATCAGGAGCTGCGCCCGACGATCCCCAAGGTAGTCGGCACCCTGCCCGACAAGGTCGAAGACCCGGTGCTGATCGAGATCTTCGGTATGCACAGCCACTACTTCGAAGGTCTCAAGGCCGATCCACACACCACGCAGCTGAAGGGTTTCCCGGCCTCGGCCGGCACGTACACAGGGCGAGCCCGCGTCATGCTCTCGGCCACCGAGCTGTTTGATCTGGAAGAAGGCGAGATCCTCGTCACCGAGGCGACCTCACCCAACTGGACGACTGCGTTCGCCATCATCGGGGCGTGCGTGTGCGATGGCGGTGGGTCGCTCACTCATGCCGCGACGGTCAGTCGCGAGTACGGCATTCCGTGCGTAGTCGGCACATCGGTGGCCACGCAGCGCATCCGCACCGGCGATCTCATCGAGGTCGACGGCACACGCGGCATCGTCACGATCGTGGAGCGCGCCGCCACGTGAGTGTGACCGGGTGACTGTCAAGGGCAAGCGTGTCGTGGTCACGGGAGGCGCCCGCGGCATTGGCGCGCGCCTCGTGGGCGAGCTGCGCGAGCGTGGCGCCGAGGTCATCTCCACCGACATCCTTCCGGGTTGCGACATCCTCTGCGATGTCAGCGACGAGCTCGACGTGATCACGCTGTTCGACCAGGTCGGTGAGATCGATGGGCTGGTCAACAACGCCGCGTTGCTCGTCGCTCGACGACCCTTCCAGGAGATCTCGGTCGACGAATGGGACAGGATGATGGCGGTCAACGTGCGCGGCACGTTCCTGTGTGCCCGCGAAGCATCGAAGCACATGCCTCGCGGCGGCTCCATCGTCAACGTCTCCTCGACAACGGCGTTCAACGGATCGCAGGGTTTCCTTCACTACGTTGCCTCGAAGGGTGCCGTGGTGTCGATGACCAAGACACTGGCCTTCGAGCTCGGCCCCCAACAGATCCGGGTCAACTGTGTCGGGCCTGGCTTCACGCCCACCGAGGGCTCTGCCGTGCTGGGCGCCTACGACCCCACGGCCACACCTCTCGGCCGAGTGATGGAGCCCGACGACCTCCTCGGCACCTACTGCTATCTGCTCAGTGACGACTCGAAGTTCGTCAGCGCCCAGACGATCCTGGTCAACGGTGGACGTTTCCCTCACTGATCTCGACGCCACAGCGCAAGCCGAGTTGGTGCGCGACAAGGAGGTGCATCCGCGCGAGCTGGTCGAGCAGGCAATCGACCGCATCGAGCGGCTCGACCCTCAGCTCAACGTGATGGTGCACCGCCAGTACGAGCGGGCGCTGCGCGATGCCGACGGTCCGCTTCCCGACGGCCCATTTCGCGGTGTGCCGTTCCTGTTCAAGGACTACCGCTGCCGCGAGGCCGGCGAGCCGTACACCATGGGGATGCGCGTCCTGCGAGACGTGGGCTTCCGGGCGACCAGCGATGCCCCTTTGGCGCTTGCCTTTCGGAAAGCAGGGCTGATCCCGCTCGGGCGCACCAACACTCCGGAGCTGGCCTGCGTCGGCACGTGCGAGCCGGAGGCCTTCGGCCCGACCCACAACCCGTGGAACACCGAGCACACGCCGGGTGGATCGTCGGGCGGTTCTGCCGCAGCCGTCGCGGCGCGGCTCGTCGCTGCGGCGCACGCCAACGACATCTCCGGGTCGATCCGCATTCCATCGGCGCACTGCGGGCTGGTTGGCTTGAAGCCGTCGCGAGGGCGCACCATCGCCAGCACCGTTGCCGATGCCCGAACCGGCATGAACGTCGAGGGCGTCGTGACCCGTTCGGTCCGAGACACGGCTGCGCTCCTCGACGCGATCTCTGTCGCCGGTTCTACCTCGCTGCTGCCGGCGGTTGCCCGGCCCTGTCCGCCGCTGCGTGTCGGGATGTGCACGCAGGCTTTCAGTGGTAGTGCGGTCGACCCCGAGAACGCGCTGGCCGCCGAGCATTGCGCATCGGTCCTTGAAGGCTTCGGCTGCAGTGTCGAGATCTCCTCCCCCGACCCGCTGTCCAACCCGACGATGTGGAAGGCCGCGGCAACGCTGCTCGCCGTCAACCTTGCCGTCGAGGTCGACACCTGGTCGGCCAAGCTCGGGCGCCAGCTCGGCGAGGGCGATCTCGAGCCCACGACGTGGCGTCTCGTGTGTGCCGGCCGTGCCGTCGATGGCGTCGGTCTGCTCGCCGCACAAACCGTGTTGATCGAACACACCGCGCTCGCCGAGGTGTGGTGGAAGAACTTCGATGTACTCGTGACCCCGACCACGGCGGGTGGCCCGACACTGCTCGGCGACTACACCAAGGGCTACGAATCCGGTCGCGGCAGCGCCTTCACGCGCCCGTTCAACGTCACCGGGCAACCGGCCATCAGCGTCCCATTCGGTTGGCCCGCCGATGGGCTTCCACGCGGCGTGCAACTGATCGCCCCGTTCGGTCGCGACGATCTGCTGATCACGGTGGCGGCCGCATTGGAGGCCGCCGAGCCGTGGGCACAACGCAGGGCTACGGTGAGCGCATGATCGTTGCCGTCGTGAACTTCGCGTTACCGGCGCCGCTCACCACCGACGAGGCTCGGGCGATGTTCGAAGCCAGTGCACCCGGATACCAGAACGTCGACGGGCTCCGCCGCAAGCACTACCTGTTGTCCGACGACGGGCGCACCGCAGGCGGGGTCTACCTGTGGGACAGCCGCCAGCAGGCCGAGGCGTTGTACGACGAGACGTGGCGCAGCCGCGTAGCGGCGCGTTATGGATCAGAGCCGAACGTCACCTTCTACGACAGCCAGGTCACCGTCGACCCGTCCTCGATCATCGTCGGCTGAGTTCGGCGTCTCCGACGTAGGTGCAAGATGTCCCCGCCTGAGGGGGCGGGACATCCGGTGCCTGCGCGGCGTTTCACCAGGGGTGAACGGAACCATCCCAACGCAGGAACGAGCCGGTGTCGTCGATGGTGAGCGTGGCGAGGACTCGGGCGATGCCAGATGCTGCTTCGGCGGGCTCGAGGTCGGCGCCCTTGCCACCCATGTCGCTGCGCACCCAACCGGGATGCATGCACACCACGACCACGCCATCAGGTCGAAACGCCTGTGACTGCTTGACGGTCAGCATATTGAGCGCCGCCTTCGACGAGTTGTACGACGCATCGCGACCCAACCGTTGGGCTGCTTCGAGCGAGCCGACCTGCGACGAGATGTTGGCGACCGTGCCGTGAGCAGCACGGAGGTTGGCGGCCAACATCTGCACCAGTCGCATCGGCCCGACGACGTTGACGTTCGTCACCGCGAGGTACTGCTCTGCGGTGACGTCGAGGGCTCCACGTGCATCGTCGTCGGCGCCGACGGCTCGGGCATCGATGCCGGCGTTGTTGATCACGACGTCGACCGGGCGGTCGCCGATGGCCGCAGCAAAGGGGACGATCGACGCGTCGGAGGACGTGTCCAACGAGTGGATCTCCGCGCCGCTTTCACGCAGTGCATGAGCGTCGTCGGGCTTGCGACACCCACCGATCACGTGTGCTCCTGTTGAGCTGTACTGCTGGGCCAGCGCCAGCCCGAGCCCGCGATTGGCTCCGGTGATGACGACCGTGGTCACGACAACTCTTCTTCGACCAGTCGACGTGACGGGGTGCGGTTGATGACCAGTCGCAGGAGATCGGGACGCGAGTAGTGGCCGGCCACATCGCACATCGCCTTCGCCGTGCGGACCGTGTCGAGGGACCCTTCAGCGATGAGGATCTCCTCACCCTCCGCCGGGCCGGCGATGATCTCGCCCATCGGATCGATGATGTAGCTGCCGCCGTTCATCGGCTGGGTCGTGGCAACCACGTCGCGCAACTCGGGATCGGAGATGTCGTCGGGATGAATCAACCCGCCGACGAGCACGACGTAGGCCGCGGCCTGCGACGCGAACGCCCTCGCGAGGAGTAGCTGCCTGGTCGACGACATCGCCGCTGGTTCGGTCTCGTGACCGGGAAACGCGGCAACGTGCACCTGCGTGCCCTGGGCCATGAGCGCGTAGCCGGGCAGCACCATGTTGTGCTCCCAGCAGTTCAGCCCGCTGATCGAGGCGTACTGGCGCCGGTACGGCCGCAGGCCGGTGGCGTCGCCCTCGCCCCATGCGGTGCGCTCGCCGTCGGTCGGCTTCATCTTGCGGTGCTTGCCGAGGATCTCGCCCTCGGCGGAGATGAACAGCAACGTGCAGTAGACCGTGCCGGCCGACGTCTCGTCGAGCTCGGCAACACCGATCACCACGTCGGTGCCGGCGGCACGTGCCGCGGCGCACAGCTGGTCGGTCTCCGGCCCAGGGATCACGACGGCCGCGCCGAGATAGCGGGCCGTGAGCTGACGTCGCTGCTGATACGGGATCCGGGCGTGAACCCATCGGGGATACCCGGGCAGCCACGTCTCGCCGAAGGCGGCGACGGTCGCCCCCATCTCGCCGGCCTTGCCGATCAACTCGCAAGCCTTGTCGGTGGACGCCTGACGATCGAGCAGCACTGGTGCGGACTGGATTGCCGCCAATCGGAAGGTCATTGGGAGCCCCCTTCATCGGGAATGCGGTGGTAGTAGGCGCGCCACTCGAT
Source organism: Ilumatobacteraceae bacterium (assembly GCA_025358075.1). GTDB lineage: Bacteria > Actinomycetota > Acidimicrobiia > Acidimicrobiales > Ilumatobacteraceae > JAENVT01. Next base: position 20,350 of record JANYKU010000056.1, on the reverse strand, counting down.
GAGCAATCCGTAGCGCATGGTCCAGAACTCGCCGGCGCGGCCGCGCACCAGCCGGTCGTTGTCATCGCGATAGCTGGACTCCCACTCGACGCAAATCGTGTCGCCTTCAGCGGCGCGGAGCGTCTTGTGCAATTCGTAGTCGTGCCGGGTTGTCGAGCCGAACCCGAGCCGTTGCGTGTGGAACTGCCTGGCCGCGTCGAGGCCCTCGGCGACCTTCTCACCATTCCAGTAGATGACGATGTCGGGGTGCAGCAGACGCATGATCTGGGAAAGATCCTGACTGCGGTAGGCCGTCTCCGCGGCGGCGACCAGTTGATCGGCTGTTGCCGGTGGGGTGAGCCCGACGAGCCGACGGGCCTGATCGAATGCATGAGAACGAGCCAGCGGGTCGACCGGCACCCCAATCATTCCAACGGCGCGGGCACCTTCGATGCAGTACGGCGTGTCGTCGAGGAACACGATCTCTTCGGGGGGCAACCCGAAGTCGGCGGCCGCCTTCAGATATGGGCCGGGAGCAGGCTTGCGTTCGCCGAAATCGGTGCAATCGACGAGGACATCGAACTTGGCGAACTCCGGTCGACTGGCAACCCACTCACGAGTCGAAGCCTTGTACAGATCGTTGCTGAGGATCCCGACCTTGATCCCCGCGGCACGTGCCTGGTCGACGAGAGCGAGCGCATCGGCGGCGAACACTCCCGCGCCCAACTCGACGCTCATCGCCCGCCACATCGTGATGCGGTCCGGATAGCCACCCGAGAGAGCCAACTGGTTCCAGTACTCGTCGATGTCGATCTCGCCACGGAGGCAGCGTTGCCATGCTGGATCGCCATCGGGATCCCTCGCTCCGCGCCCGGCGAATCGTCGGCCGGTACGCCGTTCCAACTCGTCGAGCACGACCCAGTTCGACTCCATCAGAACGTCGCCGACATCGAACAGGAGGGCACTTGGCATCGGGCTAACGTACCTCTCCGGCCCGCGGCAGCCGAAGCGCCAGCACCATGCCGAGGGCGACGACGCCGGCCATACCGAAGGCCAGGCTGAACGGGTTGACGGTGCCATCGAAGATGTGATCGAGCCATGAGCCGACGAGCGCCCCGGCTGCCGTCGTGACCGTTGCGTACACCGCTGCAGCGGTTCCGGCAACGTGCCCGACGGGCACCATCGCCGCGGCATTGAGGTTGGGAAACAACACGTTGTGGCCGACGAGCACCAGTGCCAGCAGGATGATGAACGGCCAGAACGTCGGATGGCCACCGGCACTGAGGCTGACCGAATACATCGCGATCGCGGCAACGGTGTAGGCGACCAGCGACCACCTGATGAGGCGGTCGAGGCCGATCCGTTCGACGTTGCGTCCGACCGACATCGAGCCGGCACCCATCAAGATGGCGATCCCGCCGAAGATGAACGGGAACCACGACTTGCGGTGGAACACTTCGTCGACGACCCGTTCGGACGAGGCGAGGTACGACGAGAACGCGGCGAAGATCGCCACGCTGGCCAGCGTGTACAGCAATGCAGCACGGCTGTGGACGATCGCCATCGTGGCGATCCACACCTGGCGGAGGTGCAGTGGCTGACGGTTGTCGTCGGGCAAGGTCTCGGGCAGTCGCAGTGACCACAGCGCGATGGCCGCGGCGAACACGGCGCACACCACGAACATGCCGCGCCACGGCATGATCTTGATCAGCCCGGCCCCGAGCGCGGGCGCGACGACCGGCACGAGGATGAAGATCGTCATCGCGAAGGCCATCTCGCGCGCCATGTCGGCGCCGACGAACCGATCGCGGATGGTCGCCACGGCGATGACCCGCAAGCCCGCTGCACCGAGGCCCCAGGCGAACCGAGCCCACAGCATCCAGTGCAACGACGGTACGGCAGCCGCGGCCAGTGCTCCACCCACGAACAACGCGCAGGTGGCCAGCAGCACCAGTCGACGACCGAATCGGTCGGCCATCAGACCGAACGGGATCGGCCCGACGGCCATGCCGAGAAAGAAGGCGGTGACCAGTCCCGCCGTCGCGGCCGAGTCGGGGGCCAGGCCGAGGTCGCTGCGGATGCGACTGAAGGCGGGCAGGATCAGATCGATCGAGATCGCCGCCGACGCCATCGACAATCCGGCGAAGGCGCGCAGTTCGAGCCGCGAGGGTTGCCGGCGTGCTTCGAGAACGGCAACCGTCATGCGCAGAACTCAGCCACCGCCAACACCGCATCGCTCGACTCGTCGAGAAGCAGATGCCCTGCGTCATCGAACAAGCGCAGCGTGCTGTCGGGGATGAGGGCTGCCCACGCCGGGGCCTGCCCGACCGGGATCAGAGCGTCGTCGTTGCCCCACATGACCATCGTCGGCACCGTCATCGTCTTGATCCATCGCGGGATGACCCGATCGAACGGTTCATCCCATGCGACGGTGGCAACCGTGCGGGTCTCGCGGTACCGGTCGACGGCGAAGTCGAGGTCATGAGGATCGCTGGGCAGCCAGGGCAGCAGGACCTCGAAGTTCTTGACCAGTCGAGCGGGGATCTGTTCGGGAGGGATGCGGAAGATGTCTTCCATCGGCGCCTCGGGCACGACCAGTCCGGCCGGGGCGACCAGCACCAACCGGCGCAACCGGTGTTGTTGGTGGATTGCGAAGCGGGCGGCGAGCCGACCGCCGAGCGACAGACCTACGAGGTTGACGTCATGATGCAAACCCAACTGATCGAACAGCGCGCCGTAATGCAGCACGAAGTCGCCGAACTCGCGCAAGCCCTTCATATCGCCGGACTCGGCGAAGCCGGGATGATGTGGGATCAACACCCTGAAGTTCGCCGCCCACGGCCTGGCGAACTCCCAGCCATGGAACGTGCCTGCCCCGTGGAAGAACACCAGCGGCGGGGCCGCAGGGTCGCCGAGGGCGAGCACCACGGTGTCGGTGCCGTTGACGTTCAGTCGAAGCTTCTCGAAACCTTCTGTTGCGTTCATACGACCGCGACCTTCTCGGCCCGCAGGCGCGGGATGACTTCCTCAGCAAACAGGGTGAGGTTCTTGACGACCTTCCAGTGCGGCATGTCGCCGAGCGCCAAGTTGAGCGAGATCCTCGACACGTCGGCCTCCTCCGCCCAATGAGCAATGGCACTGGCGACGGTCTCTGGCGTCCCGGCGACGATCCTGTTGATGGCCGTGAGCTCATCCCAATTCGCCGAACCATGCACATCTGGGCCGGAGAGACGCTTGCGGAACTCCGGCACCGTGAGGTAGCCGGGTGGCATCAGATACCGCGGTGTGGTCTTCAACGCGTTCTCGAAGAAGTACATGCAATGTGGCATGAACTCCTCCTGCGCTTGCTTGTCGGTCTCGGCGACATAGGCCATGACCCCGAACGTGAGCTTCTTGCTGTCGAGTGCGTGACCGTGATGGGCCAACCGTTCGCGATACCTGTCGAAGACCCGCAGCTGCGCCGACGTCGGGATGAACACCACCGAATAGCCAAGACCCAACTCTGCGGCGAGCTCGACGGTCTCTTCCGAACCCGAGCCGACTACATAGGCCGGAGGGTGAGGCTTTTGATACGGCGTCGGCCACGGGTTGAGGTAGCGGTAGTTGTAGAAGTCGCCCGAGTAGCCCATCGGGCCGGGTTGGGTCCACGCCTTGAGGATCACGTCGAGACCTTCACGGAAGCGGGCACGAGCGGTGGCCGGGTTGACGGAGTTGGCCCAATACTCCATGCCGGTGCCCAGTGGAAACGCCACCTCGAGCCGGCCACCCGACATCACGTCGAGCATCGCGTACTCCTCGGCGAGACGGTTGGGATACTCGAAGTTGGGAGGCGTTCCGAACACGCCGATACGACACGAGGTGTGCGGAATGATGGCCGCCGCGGTGAGGTTCGGTGCAGCGTTCATGGTGAACTGCGTGTTGTGGTGTTCGTTGACGAACACCCCGTCGTAGCCCAACTTGTCGGCCAATAGCAGCTCGCTCCAATAGCGCTTGTACAGCTCGTGGCCTTGCACCGGGTCGAAGTTGCTGTTGGGATAATCGACCCACAACGAATCGACCTCTTTGTACCCGTCGGGCAGCGGCGCGTACGGCATCAAGTGAAAGAAGATGAACTCGAGGTCGTCGAGCACGCTCATTCTGACCCTCCTCCTAGGAATTGGCCTCTGGGTTTCAGTGTGTTGGGAACGAACCTAGTCATGAGTTGCTCAACGCGAATTGGTCGAGATCGACTCCGCAGACGACCTCTCCGTCGAATTCGGCGCTCGCCCGCGCCTCCCATGTGGACTCGGGGATCTCGCTGTCGCCAGGAACGAGATGGCTGAGCACCAGGGTCTTCACGCCGGCGAGACGGGCAATGCGGCCGGCGTCTTCCGGAGACGTGTGCGATTCGGTGAGGTGCTTGATGATGTTGTCGCGGTTGGGCATCTTCTTCACTAGGTTGGCGATGAAGTCGACGTCGATCACTTCGTGCACGAGGTAGTCGGCACCCTGGGCAAGGCGTACGAGGTTGTCGCACGGGCCGGTGTCGCCACTGAACACTGCCGAGCCCGACGGCGTATCGAACCGGTAGGCAAGGGCCGGGAACACCGGGGCATGCTGCACCAGGATCGCCGTGACCCGCACGCCGTTGTCGTCGAGCGGATGGATCTCGACCGGCTCCATCGGTGGTGCGGCAGTGGTCATCGATGCGCCGCTCGCTTCCACACCGAGGTCGATGTCGGGCCGGTATGCGTCGTGGGCGACGCCGAGCTCGTGCACGAAGACGTTGGCGGTGAGGTCCGAACGGCCCTCATCGGCGATGCGGACATTGATGTTGTAGGCAAAGGCCTCGAACAACTTCTCGGTCAGGCCGCGGGTGCCGGGCGTCGGCGCTGCCGGGAACAACGGCGGAACCACTCGATCGGCTGGGTATGGCGTGATGGGCAGTCCCGCCTCACCGGGGCCGAACACGTCGACACGCGTTGTCGGCCAGAAGCCGAACAGCAGGTTGGCGAAGTCGATCACGTGATCGCTGTGCAAGTGGGTGAAGAAGATCGAGCGGACCGTGCTACCGCCCCTGGGTCTGCGATCGGGATGCATGGAGATGCCGGAGCGCCATGCCTGGCGATGTACACCTTCGCCGCAGTCGATGATGTACGCGACATCCCCGATGACGATCGCGTTGGAGTACCCGGCGCGGGTTGCCTTGGGGCTCGAGGCTCCGGCCGTTCCGAGCAGGATCAGCCGTTCATCGGCGTCCGAACGCAGCGGCAGGCGCGTTGGCCCGACCACCGTCGCTGGCGCGGCAGTACTGCCGGCGCGGCGAAGAACATCTGATGCTTGGCACATGCTCTTCGCCGGCGGCAAACCCCCTACAGCTCTCGACCGTCGAGGTAGACGAGGCCTCTGGTGCCATCCACCGTGATGGTTTGGCCGGTCTTGATCGCCGTAGTGCCGAACACCGAACCGACGACGGCAGGGATGTCGAACTCGCGGGCGACGATCGCGCAGTGGCTCAGAACGCCCCCGACATCGCTGACGACGGCACCGGCGATCGAGAACATCGGGGTCCATGGCGGCAGGGTCATCTCGCAGACCATGATCTCGCCATCTTCGAGATCTCCGGCCTCGGACAACGACCGGACGACTCGTGCCGTTCCGGTGTACTGGCCCGGTGAGCCGGCAACACCCTTGACCACGAGTGGGTCGGGGTTCTCGTCGGGTGGCGTGACACCGAGCAGACGCACGACGAGCGCATCCATGAACGGGTCGGGCACATCGGCGGGGGGCGGCGGGGCACCGAGGTAACCCGGAGCGTCGGCGGCGGCGGCCACGGTCATGCTGGCCCGGCGCTCGGCGATGACGCCGCGGCGGTCACCACCATTCTTCAAGGCGTCGATCAACTCGGCCTTGTACAGCATGTGCGCGTCTTCGACGTCGTCGAAGACGCCATCGGCGATCAGTCGACGACCGACGGCCGTGACGAAACGCCGAAACACGCCGACGCCAAGCTGATCGATGTAGAAGGCATGGTCCTCGGTGATCGGGAAGCTGTACTTTGCCGCCTCGTACAGCTCGTTGAACTGGGCCAGCTTGTCGGGGTCGTCGGCCATCATGCCGCGGGCCTTGGCCATCAGCTTTTCGCGCAACTTCACACCGCGCTGGTAGAGGACCTCGGGATCGTCTTTCTCGTCGAGGTTGATGAACGAGGCGATGCTGGACAGTGGGATCGAGGGATCCTCGCGCCACGGAATGTCGGCGAGGTCGTAGACGGCATCGCTGCGCCAGCCGTACTCCTGCAAGTACTCGTCGAGTTGCTTGCGGAAGGCCAGACCTTCTTCGGTCTCGTCGAGCTTGGCGTTGACCGCCTTCGGGTCGTTGTTGGCGAACAGCTCGTTGAGAACCGGGCTGTGCTTGGCGACTCGGCTGAGGGTCCACAGGCCGCGGCTGGCGTCGACCGAGCGAGTGTGCCATCCCTGCAACGCCTGATATGCCTCGGTCGGATCAGTCTGCTGGACCACGGCGTCGTACATGTCGCAGAACGCCGCGCTCGACAGCAACACGAAGTTGATGTGGCCGTGGATCCACCACATGTGGCGCATGTAGTCGGTGAACTCTTCGAGCTTGGCGACAAGGTCTGCATTGCTGAAGTCGTCGTATTCAGCCGTCTTCAACTTGTAGTTCTTCTCGATCAGGGCCGGCTTCCAGACGTTCTCCCAACGGCTGCCAACGGTGGGCACGCGCTCGGCGAGTGAGCTGTGATAGCGGGTCATCCGGTCGGCGATCTCGGCTTCATCGGGCAACGGGTGAAAGGCCACGTAGAAGTAGTGGTTGACCTCTTGATAGCTGACCATGATCGGGCAGTCGTACTCTGCTTGAGCTTTGGTGAACCCCTCGGTGAGGGTGTTGACGATGACGTCGTAGCTGAGCGGCGTGATCGGCCGCGGTGCGTGCATCTTGTCGAGGTTCCAAAAGCCCTCGAGCTGTGGCCAGACAACTTCTGTCTCGGTAGCGGTCATTGATCAATACCCCCTGGCTGTGCGGCGAACGGTCCCCCGGACTGTCGCCGATCGGCAAATATTACCAATCCCACGCTGGTTGAGGTCTAGCCCCACAACTTCTTGCTGGCGATGGCGGCGCCCTCGGCCAGTGCCCGGAACTTCGGCCACACGACGGTCGGGTGCACTTCTGGTGCGTAGCTGGCACGCGATGAGAATCCGCAGTCGGCGCCGGCGATCACGTTCTCCTTGCCGACGATCGAGGCGTAGTTGCAGATGAACTCGGCGATCAACTCCGGGTGCTCGACGTAGTTGTTGGCATGGCCGAGAAGCCCGGGGATGAGGATCTTCCCATCGGGCACGCCGACTTCTTGCACCTGGCGCCACTCGTGCATGTGTCGTGGGTTCATCACTTCGAACGAGTACGCCTGAGCATTGATCTGGAACGTGTACTCCAGCGCATCCTTCAACGGGATGTCGGTGAGACGCGGACCATGGTTGAGGCCGTAGCAGGTGTGGTGACGAATCCGATCCTCCGGAATGCCCCGCAACGCATGGTTCAACGCCTCGACGTGGATGGCTGCCGACCGATGACGGCTCTCGATCGTCTGTGCCGGATTGCCCAGCATGTCGATCAGCCACGGATCGTCGACCTGGAGGATGAAGCCGGCATCGACGATTGCGAGGTACTCCTCGCGCATCGCCTCGGCGACCGCGTTGAGGTACTCCTCGTCGGTCTTGAAGTACTCGTTGCGACCGAAGCCGCTGGGGCCGGTTGCCGGCATGAAGACGTCGGACACGTCGAGGCCTTCGCACGCCGCCTTGAGGTTGGCGATGTCGATGTCGAGCAGCTTCTGACCGGTGTAGCTGATCGGGCCCTTGCAGATGATGCGGCGCAGTGGGCTGACCGCTGATGCGTACTTCTTGAAGTACTCGGTGTAGTACTCGGGGAACATGTCGAACTCGGCCTGCCACGAGGGCGCCATCTTCGACGGACCCATGTCGACCTCGAAACCCCCGAGACGGTCTTTGACGTATCCGAGGAAGCTGACCTTGCTCATCTCACCGTCGGCGACGATGTCGATGCCGCAGTCGACCTGCTGCTTGACCCGGTCCGTCACGGCATCGGCGATCTCACGGTCGAGCGCTTCGGCGTCGTACGGTCGCCCGTGCTCGCGCTCTTTCATGATGTCGAGCAGCGAATGAGGCCTCGCCAAGCTCCCGACATGTGTGGTGAGAATTCGCTCGGTGCTTTGCTTCATGGGTCCCCCAGGGAGATCGTGCGGACGATCGATTGTTTCACACGCTGACTACTGGACCACCTTTGCGGTTCGCCATTGGCGAACACGTCAGCGCGGCTCGATCACGTGCCGCGCTGACGAAGCAAGTACGCCGAGTGGAGCAGTTCGGGGTGCTCGGTGAGCTCGGCGGCCGAGCCGCTGTAGCGCACCCTGCCGCCCTCGAGGACGTACGCAGCCTTGGCCAGCGACAGGGCCACGTGGGCGAACTGCTCGATCAACAGAACCCCGATTCCGGATGCGGCGACGTCGGCCAGGGTGGGCACGAGGCGCTTGACGACGATCGGGGCGAGACCCAGCGAGAGCTCGTCGACAAGCAAGATCTTCGGTCGCGACACCAATGCTTGGGCGAGCACCACCATCTGCTGCTCGCCACCCGACAGCGAGCGGCCCTGGATGGTCCAGCGCTTCTCCAACTCGGGGAACAGCGACAGCGTGTAGGCGAGCCCATCGGCGGCCGCGCGGCGGCCGAGTGAGTACGTCGCGACCTTGAGGTTGTCTTCGACGGTCAGGTGAGGGAGCAACCGCCGGCCCTCGGGCACGACGGAGATGCCGGCGGCGCGGATGCGCTCGGGCCGTTGGTTCGCCAGGTTGCGGTCGTCGAGGTTGATCCACCCCTTGGTCACACGGGCCAGGCCCGCGCAGGCCAGGGCAAGACTCGACTTGCCCGCGCCGTTGGGCCCCAAGATGGTGGTGACCTCGCCCGGCGGCACCTCGATCGAGACGTCGTGCACGACGTTGCGCGGCCCGCGAGCGACCGACACGGTGTCGATGGACAGCGTGGTCATCAGGCGACCTCCTCGGTACCGAGATAGGCCCTCATCACGTTGCGATCACGCAAGACCTCTGCCGTTGGACCGGAGGCCAACAAGCGGCCGAAGTCGAGCACGGCGGTCCAGTCGCAGCACGCCTGGACAAGGCTCATGTCGTGGTCGACCAGGATCACGGTGGCACCGACGCGCTCGGGAATGCTACGGATGATGCCGCCGAGCAAGGCCGTCTCGGCATCGGGCAATCCCGCCGCCGGCTCGTCGAGAAGGATCAGCTTCGGGCTTCCGACGACGGCACGGGCAACTTCGATGAACCGCCGCTCTTTGGCACCGAGGGCGCGCACCGTTTGCTGGGCGACATCGGTGAGCCCGACGAACTCGAGCGCCGCCTCGACCGCCGCGGAGCGCCCCGCTTTGCCGCTGCGCGTGGAGTGTTCGTACACGGTGGCGACATTGTCGAACACCGTGAGCTTCTCGATCGCCTGTTCGGTCTGGAACGTACGTCGGAGCCCCCATCGGGCCCGCTTGTAGTCGGGCATGGAGAGCAGGTCTTGACCCATCGCCACGACACGACCGCTGCGCGGGGTGACAAAGCCGGACAGCACGTTGAAGAAGGTCGTCTTCCCGGCTCCGTTCGGGCCGATGAGCCCGCACGCGCCTTCTGGGAACTGGATGGTCATCTGATCGAGCGATACGACGCCTCCGAAGTGGACCGAGAGGTCCTCGACATCGATCACGCCTCGACACCTTTACGCTCGGCGATGCGGGTGTTCTGGATCAGGTTGGCGAGCAGTCCGAACCCGAACAGTGAGAGGGCGAACCTGGTCCAGAACTGATGCCCGAAGACGTTCTGGGTCAGGTACTTGAGGAGGCACGTCGCGAAGAAGGCGCCGAGCAGTCCGCCCCACAGGCTGTAGATGCCCCCCATGATCACCACAGCGATCAGGAAGATCGCCGATTGACGGTTGAAGGCGTCGATGCTCATGCCCTTCGGGACGCTTCCGGCGTACAGACCGCCGGCCACACCGGCCATGAACGCGGCAAGGGCGAACGCCCACAACTTGTAACGGGTCACATCGATTCCGGCGGCCAACGCGGCCGCTTCGCTCTGGCGAATCGAGGCCCACGCCCGCCCGGGCTTGCGCGAGAGCACGTACGAGGCCAGCATGAACATCACGAACGCGCCAACAACGATGAAGCGGTAGTAGGCGACATCGGTGCCGGCAAATGAAGGTCGACGGGTCGCTTTGATGTCGCTGATCGTCGTGACGACGCCCTTGAAGCCCGTGCCGCCGTTGGGGAACCCGGTCCTTTCGAGAACGATCTCCATGCCGGCGGCGAGCATCAGCGTGACGAGTGCGAGATACAACCCGCTGACGCGCAATGCCGGCAGACCGATCATGACACCGATCACCGCGGCGACGAGACCACCGATGACCAGCAGCACCGGATAGGGAAGCGTTGTGGCGAAGGCCAGCCGCATCGTCACCCAGCAACCGATGCCGTACGACGCGACCTGGCCGAGCGAAACCAGGCCGACCCGCCCGTAGAGCAACCCGGCGCTGGCGCAGACGATCGAGAACACGGCCAGCTGGGTGAAGTTGGCGATCCAGTACGAATCGAAGAACGAGGGAATGGCGAACAGGCCGACGAGCAAGACGACCACGACCACGACCGGTTCGAACAAGCGGTTGGTCGTGATGCGGGCGAGGAGTGGCAGATGAGCCGGCGGCGCCGAGCTCGCGGGAGTGGACACGACGGCCGTCATCGCATCTCCCTGCCCGAGAGCACAACGGTGCGTTTGCGGCTGATCCACAAGATCGCCACGACCGACACCACGAACGGCGTCGTCTTTCGATAGTCGGCCATGAACTGGACACTGCCCGAGAACGGAGTGAGCGTTGACTCGATCACACCGATGACGAGACTCGCAAAGAAGGTGATCGGGAGCGATCGGAACTGACCGACGATCGCCCCGCCGAGCGCGCCGATCACGAACCACGTCAGCGTCCCCTGATCGATCCCTTTGAACAATGGGGGCAGTAGCAAGAAGACGCAGCCACAGATCACGCCACTGCCGAGCCAGGCGAGCGCTTCGACCCGGCGAACCGGCACCCCGAGCAGCGACGACACGTCGCGATCATTGGCGATCGCTCTCATCGCCGTACCCGTGTCGGTCTTGTTCAAGAAGATGGTGACGACTACCACCACGATCACGGCGAATACCAACGCAGCGATCTGCGTGGTCGTGACCACGGCGCCGCCCACGTGGAACCGCTTGGTGGGCAAGTCGAGAGCTCGTGGCTTCGAGGTGTCCCACCGCTCCTTCATGATTCCGAGCAGGAACAACGCCAGACCGACCGTGCCCAATGACTTGACGAGCGGATCGCGGCGGGCGAGCTTCGGCGCGATCCACATGCCGTAGAACAGCGTCAGCACTGCGCACACCACCACCAGGGCAGGGAAGGCAAGAAGCCGCCAGCCGACCGCATGAGGCGTCGGCTTGCTGAGGCTCCCGCCGAGTAGCGACCAGGCGACGTGGGCGCCCATCGCCCCGATCGCACCGAACGCCAAATTGACAACACCGGTGGTCCGGTACAGGACGACTAGTCCTGTACCGGTCACCGCGTACATGGCCCCGAAGGCCAGGCCCTGAACGATGTAGGGCCACAATTCACCAAGACCTGGCATATCGAGGTCGATTCCTTATTCTGTCTTCTGTCGGATGTGACCGATCAGGGAGTGTTGAGACCCTGCGACTTCTCTGCAGCGCGGACGGCGGTGAGGATCGGCTCGACCTCTGCGATCGGGAAGCACAACTTGTCGGACTTCATCACGCTGGTGCCGTCAGGAACGACGTTGTTGTCGTAGTTGTTCGGCACGTTTCCGCCCGGCAAGCCGCCGAAGTACCACGGCTTGCAGACGATGTGCGTGTCGAAGTTCTTGATCCCCTTGATCGCCGCATTGACGGCAACCGGGTCATCCAACTTCGTGGGGTCCATGTCGAGAAGGGTCTTGACGATGATGCGCCCGATCATGAAGCCCATCTGCTGGAAGCTGCCCAACGGTGCACTCGGGTTGTACTTCTTGGATACGTCGCGGTACAGCTGCATCTCGGGACGAGGATCGTCGAGGAGGCTGAGCTCGGCGTTGACGTTGAGCTTGCCCTTCCAGGCGGCGCCGAGCGCCGCGGCGACGGAGTTGTCGTTGAGCGGCGTTGACGAACCCCAGATGACCTTGTCGATCAGGCCCTGCTCTTCGGCGGCCTTGAGGATCTTGAGGCCTTCCGGAGGTGTGTAGTTGAGCACGATGGCGCCACCGACTCCGGCCTTGGAGACCGCGTCGAGCACTGCAGCGTTGGCGTCGGCAATTGGCGGCGGGATCTGGATGTCGATCCACTTCAGACCCTTTGACTTGGCGTAGAGGCCGGCCAGCGAGTTGTTGTAGTCGGACGTCGCCGTCTTGTCGGTCATCGTGACCATGGTGCCCTTGGCGCCCTTGTCGATCACGATCTGGGCAGCGCCGAGGGCGCTGTAGCCGGGACCCATGTTCGCGGCGGCCATGTTCGGCGAGCTGAAGCACTCGGCCGGCACACCAGCGACGATCACGTAGTAGCCCTTCTGCTTGTAGTAGTCGGCGTTGACGGGGCAGTCGATGATGCTGAAGCCACCAACCATCGCGACGACCTTGTCGGTCTCGATCAACTTACGGGCAGCTGCTGCGGCGTCTTCCGGCTTGAGGTTGTCGTTCTCCTCGAGCATCTGGACCGGCCGACCGTTGATGCCGCCGTTGTCGTTGACGCAGTCGAAGTACGCCTTCATCATTGCCGGGCCGGTGGTGAAGTCGATGCCGGGCACCGAGGTCGTCACGTTGCCGAGCTTGATCGGAGCACCCGTGGCCTTCTTGCCGTTGGCAAGGCCGCAGCCCGTACCAGCAGTAGCGGGGTGATCGCCGACGAGGCCGTCACCCGCAGCCGCGGCAGTCGTTCCTGGAGCCTGAGTACCGGCCGGAGCCGTGGTTGCCGCAGCGGACGATACCGCCGGCGCAGACGTACCCGCGGGAGCAGCTGTCGTTGCTGCTGCCGCCGCAGTGGTTGTCGCCGCGGACGTACTGCTGGATTTACTGCTGCTACCGCAGGCAACTAGGAGCAGTGCTCCGATGACCGCGGCTGCCATGAATCGGCGAGCCATTATTCCCCCTTGTTTGTTTGTGAGAGTCACACGGTGACGCGTCGCTGCCCCGTTGCAATGCGGACATCTCCTGTGACGATGGGCACCATACTGCATAACATTTGCACGAACAACTATCGGAGGATGGATGCGTTTCACTCATCAGAACACCGGGCTGGAGTGGGGACGCGACGGTTCTCCGCGTGCAACGAAGGTCTTGATGTTGCACGGGTTGTCCGGTATTTCCACGAGCTACGACGAGGTCGTTGAGCAGCTCGCTCTCGACGCGGATGTGTTCCGCATCGACCTTCGCGGACACGGTCGTTCCGACCGTGCCGCTGAAACCTATTTGGTGCCGTTCTACACGGCCGACGTGGTTGCCTTCATCGAGGAAGTGATCGGCGAACCGGTCGTACTGGCCGGTCACTCGCTGGGAGGCGTGATCACCCATCACATCACCGCGACGCGCCCAGACCTCGTACGGTCGGCGCTCTGCGAGGATCCGCCGCTGTACTTCTGCGACCAGGATCTGTTCGAGCAAAGTGTGTTCGCCACCATCTTTCCGGCCCTCGAGGCAGCGATGCGCGCGGCGCAATCGGCCGGACAACCCCGCGCCTACTTCGAGACGATGGTTGCCGACGCGGTGATGCCGTGGGGCAGAGCAGGAGACAGCATGAGCGATCGGGCGCTGCAGAGCCGCGTCGACGCGATGATGCTGGCGGATCCCGATGTCTGGGTGCCGGCGATCCATGGAGGCGCGCTCAGTGGCTACGACCCCAATGCGAACATCTCCAAGCCGATGATCATCTTGCGGGCCGACCCCCAGATGGGCCCCGCCCTCTTCCCCGAGCACGCGGCGTGGCAGCACGCCGCCAACCCCGATGTGGAGATCCGTCTCGTCGAGGGCGCGCCGCACGGGATTCATTCGTACCTCCGCTCGAGCGAGCGATACGAGGAGGCGCTGCGCGAGATCATCAAGCGAGCGAGCTGACGAACTCGATGACGGCTGCTGCGACCTGATCTGGTACGTCCCATTCGAGGAGATGGCCGGCGCCCGGAACGATCTGCGCACCGCCCCACTTGGCTGCGTTGCCCACTGGGTTGACCTCGTCGAGATCGCCCCACATGGTGAGGCGCGGTGCAGTGATGCGGTGTAGTCGCTTGGCGACACCGCGCTCGCCGAACGGCCACCAGATGTTTGCCGCAGCCACGTCGCTCAAATAGGTGGCGACCGGCGCCTCCTCGTCTCCGAGGTGGGTGAATCGTTTGACGAAAGCTGCCGGCACACCCTTGGCGAAGAGGTGCGCCATGCGTTCGGCAGATGGAGTGCCGTAGATGTTAAAACCTGGATCTGCTGCATCGGCGATGCCGAACGGGGCCAGCAAGGCCACGCCGGTGACCGCCTCGGGGCGGAGTGCGGCGAGCTCGGCGGCGATCATGCCGCCCACCGACGCTCCGACCACCGGGCACGGAGTCGCTCTGGTGGCGTCGATGGAATCCCAGAAGGTGGTCAGCCAATCGAGGTACTCGTCGCGAGGTTGGAACCCGGGCACGCCGTCGAAGCCGGGGACTGACGGGACGATGACCTCCCAGCCGGCTTGCTCGACAGTCTTCATTGCCGGCGACAGCTCGGGATGACCGGCAATGCCGAACAGGTAGATGAGGCGGTTGGTCATGATGCGGCTTTCTTCGACGCCGCACGAGGCACGATCGGCTCAGCGGGCATTCTGCGGCCACCACGGATCGGCGTACTCCGAGAACATCGAGCGCAGGCCCGGGGCGACCTTCTCGCCGAACAGCTTGGTGTTGTACCGGGTCAGCTCGTCGCTCATGTTGCCGAATTGGAGCATGGCGCAAAGGTGACCGATGCGCAGTTCGCGGGCCGCTTCCTCCAGCTGCTCGCGCACCGTGTCGGGACCGCCGATGACGACGTAGCCGTTCTCGACCATCTCCTCCCACGTGAGATCGTGCTTGGCCTGCTTGTTGCGCGCCACTTGTCGCACCTGCGATTGGTACCGGGCTCTGACCGAGGCCTCGGTGACGTAGCCAGGGGCGTCGGTGAAGCCCGGGTACACGTGCAATGACCGGTTGAAGAAGTACTCGGCGGGCTCGCGGTAGAGCTTGTACGCCTCGGCGTCGGTATCGGCGACCCCGATGAACTGGGTGACGGCGAGCCGGTGCGGGTTGTCGTCTCGGCCGTGGACCTCGACACGCCGCCAGTATCCGTTGACCGTCTCGCGCACCATCTTGTACCCGTAGTAGGTCAGCGCTCCGTACACGAAGTCGTTCTCGGCGCAGAAGTCCCACGTCTCGACCGAGCCCCCGCCGGGAATCCACACCGGCGGGTGCGGCTTCTGCCACGGGCGCGGCACAGGGTTGACGTAGCGCTGCTGGTTGAACCTGCCGTTGTAGGCAAACGGCTCGGTCGCCTGCCACGCCTTCATGATCAGGTCGATGCCCTCGTAGTACCGCGGGCGGAGGTTGCCCGGGTTCATGCCGTACGAATGGGTCGTGTCCATCGCCGTGCCAACCGGGAAGCCGGCGATCAGCCGACCTCGCGAGAACAGGTCGAGCATGGCGAACTCTTCGGCCACCCGGATCGGCGGGTTGTACAGCGCGACCGAGTTTCCGAGCACCGTGATGGCGGCCTGCGACGTGCGGTTGGCGAGGATCGCGGCGATCAGGTTTGGCGACGGCATCATGCCATATCCGTTGTTGTGGTGCTCGTTGACGCAGATCCCGTCGAAGCCGCAATCCTCGGCATAGACCAGCTGCTCGATGTAGGTGTCGTAGCTCTCGGCCATGACGTCACGATCGAAGATCGACGGATCGATGTCGACCCACACGCTGCGATGCTTGGTATTGAAGTCCTCCGGCAACTTCGGGTAGGGCATCAAATGGAACCACATCATCTTCATGTGACGATTGTCGCAACCCCTCCGCCGGAAGTCCACGACCCCCTGAGACACAGATCATGTCTCAACGGGTCATGATCGGCGGCTGGATGCTACGTTTTCGACATGGACCTGCGGCGGCTGACCTACTTCGTCACCGTCGCCGAAGAGCAGCACTTCGGCCGCGCTGCAGCCCGTCTGCACATGACCACTCCCCCCTTGTCGCAGCGGATCCGCGAGCTCGAGGCCGAACTCGGCGTGCAGTTGTTCGAACGCTCGACCCGCCAGGTGCACCTCACCCCGGCCGGGGCGCGACTGCTGCACGAGGCCCGATCGGCATTGCGGGCGATCGACCGTTTCACCGACCTCGCCGACACGTTGCGCCGGGCGGCGGAATCGACCGATCAACCCTTGACCGTCGGCTACTGCCACGGCAGCGAGCACGCCGCGCTCGCTGCCGGCCAACGGTTTCACGAAACTCATCCGCAGATCGCTGTTCGCCCGTCCGCCATCACATCGTTGCGGATCTTCAAAGACCTTCGCGACGGCCGGCTCACGGTCGGTCTGGTGCGCCCGCCAATTCCGTACCCCGACCGGCTGGCATCGCAACTGTTGGCCCGGGTGCCGTTCGATCATGTCGCCGTGCCGCAGAACAGCCCGCTGGCGAGCCAGCCCGACGTGTATGCAACCGACCTCGAAGGTCAGCCAGTGTTGCTCGTCGAGCGCGACGATGCGCCGACCTATCACGATTCCACGCTCGGCTATTGCGCAGCGCTCGATGTTCACCCGGCGTGGGTGACGCACCCGGCGACGCAAGTCGAGCGGATGCTCGACATGGTCGCCGTCGGCTCCGGGATCGGCTGGCTCAACGCCTGGCAGGCCGCGCACGTCAGCCACGAAGGTGTCGTCATCCTCCCATTGCGGCCCGTCGAGCGCTTCGACGAGTTCTACCTCGTGTGGCGAATCGATGAGCAGTCCAAGTGGGTGAAACAATTCGTGGAGATCGCCATGGAGGCCTACCAATCATGACCACCACACCGCCTCAGTCCAGCGGCCGCCTCGCCGGCAAGGTCTGCGGCATCACCGGAGCCACTGGCATCGCCGAAGCTGCTGCGTTGCGCTTCGCGGCCGAGGGTGCACGACTGTTCGTGGTCGCCTTGCGCGAAGACGACTGTCTCGCCCTGGCCGATCGCGTCGGACCGAGTACGGAGCTCGAGTGGGTCGCCGCCGATCTGACCGACGAGTCCGACGCTGAACGGGCCTTCGCCGTGTGCGCCCAACACTTCGGTCGGCTCGACGCCCTGTTGGCGTGCGCCGGTGGCAGTGGCCGCCCCTTCGGCGACGGGCCGTTGCATTCTACTTCGCTGCAGTCGTGGAACACGACGGTCGCCCTCAACCTCAGCACGGCCTTCTTGAGCTCGCGGGAATCCGTCAAGATCATGCTCGACCAGCCGAGCGGCGGGTCGGTCGTTTACGTGTCGTCGGTTGCCGCGACCAATCCGGTGGCGGGTGCCTTCAACACCCTCGCCTACGCCGCGGCGAAGGGCGGGATCAACGCCTTGACCCTCAACGGCGCGTGCCAGTACGGGGTCGCAGGCATCAGGTTCAATGCGATCCTGCCGGCCCTCACGCTGACGCCGATGGCTACTCGGGCGGCCGCGGATCCGGAGACGCTCGACATCGTCAAGGTGCGCATGCCGATCTCCGGCGGCGGTCCTCTATCGGCCGACGATCACGCCCAAGCCGCGCTGTTCTTGTGCAGCGACGAGTCGAAGCACATCACCGGTCAGCTCATCCGAGTCGACGGCGGCTGGGGCGTGAACTAGCCCCGTTCGACTGCGTGTGGAGTGCTTCGACGCGCCCTGGTGGCCGCGAAACACTCCAGACGCCCGGTGTGGAGTGCTTCGACGCACCCTGGTGGCCGCGAAACACTCCACAGGGAACTTCACAGGCGGGATTCGATGCGCCGTGCGGCGGCGGCGACCTGACGGCCAACGGCGTCGGCCGAGACCTGCGCGCCGGCCAACCACAGGACGGCAACGGCGCCCTGATCGGCGATCGGTGCGGCGACCGAGGCCATCCCGGCGATGACCTCGGCCTCGCTTTGCGCCCAGCCGCGGCCACGAGCAAGCGAGACCTCCGGACGTTCGCCGATCTGAGCCGGGCGGGCCGCGAGCAACGCCAGACCGGGCGCGCCGCGGTCGATCGGGTGTCGTGTACCCGGCCGATAGGCGACATGGGCGTTGAGCGACCGCGGCTCGACGCTGTCGATCGTGACGGCTTCGTCGCCATCGGCAACAACGAGGAACGCCGTCATCTGCAGGTCTTCGGCAAGGTTGGCGACGACCGGCGCGGCGGCAGCGCGCAGCGTGCGCCTGACCGAGCGACTGAGCACCGCCAGATACGGACCGGGGAGGAAGTCGCCGTCGGCATCGCGCTCGACCAGACGGCGCATCTCCAACGTGCGCATCAAGCGGTACACGATCGAGCGGTGGAGCGCGAGCGCGCCCGCCGTCTCATCGACCGACACGGCACGATCGGAAGCGGCAACGAACTCGAGACAGGCCAGGCCACGATCGAGTGTTTGCGACAGTGCTACAGTTTCGTTCGACTTTCGAACCATATGTTCGATTATAGAACAAACGAGATGACAGGAGCGCAGATGGGAGCACGAACCGGACGGCAGGTCCTCGACCGGTTGCGCACGCAGCCGCCCGCGCTGTGGATCGAAGGCGAGCTCGTCGCCGATCCGACGACTCACCCACGCACGGCCAACGCCGCCCACTCCCTTGCCGCGCTCTACGACTTGCAGCACCAACCCGACCTCGTCGACACGATGACGTTTCCGTCGCCGACCACCGGCGACCGCGTGGGCATGAGCTTCATCGTCCCGCGCACACGCGAAGACCTGGAGCGGCGTTCGGCAATGCACAAGGTGTGGGCCGATGCCTGCCTCGGCTTCATGGGCCGAATGCCCGACTACCTCAACGTCAACCTGATGGGCGCCGGGACGGCAGCCGAATACTTCGGCCAATGCCGGCCGCAGTTCGCCGACAACGCCCGTAACTACTTCGAGTACGTCCGCGAGAACGACTTGGCGCTGACCCACGCGTTGACCAACCCGCAGATCGACAAGCGCAAACAGGCATACGAGTTGAGCGATCCGTTCGTCGCCCTCGGCGTGGTGCGCGAGACCGCCGACGGCATCATCGTGCGCGGGGCGCGAATGCTGGCCACGTTGCCGATCAGCGACGAGATCCTGATCTTCCCGTCGACGGTCAACAAGATCAATGACGAGATGAAGCCGTATGCGCTCGCCTTCGGAATCCCCAACAACACGCCCGGTCTCTCGTTCCAATGCCGCGAGCCGCTCGACCTCGGCCGCAGTCACCGCGACCATCCGTTGGGCTCACGGTTCGACGAGATGGACGCGATGGTCTACTTCGACGATGTGCTCGTGCCGTGGGACCGAGTGCTGTTGATGAACGATATCGACCTCGCCAACCGCGCGTATGCCGAGACCGGCGCGGTGCTGCACATGGCCCATCAGGTCGTGAACCTGAAGATCGCCAAGACGGAGGCCTTCCTCGGTGTCATCCAAGCGGTCATCGACATGATCGGCTCGGGCGACGCCCCGCACGTGCAGCAGATGGTCGCCGAGGTGATCATGATCCTGGAGATCCTGAAGGGCCTCAAGGTCGCCAGCGAGGCCGGCGCAACCTTGAACAAGTACGGCGTGATGACGCCGGCGCGCCCGCCGCTGGATGCAGCCCGCAACTGGTTCCCGGGTGTG
This sequence comes from Ilumatobacteraceae bacterium, assembly GCA_025358075.1. Taxonomy (GTDB): domain Bacteria; phylum Actinomycetota; class Acidimicrobiia; order Acidimicrobiales; family Ilumatobacteraceae; genus JAENVT01. The sequence continues at coordinate 470 of JANYKU010000056.1, read as the reverse complement.
TACAAGCGACTCGTCGAGATCATGCAGCTGGTGACCTCGAGCAGTCTGATCACCATCCCGACGGAGGCCGACCTTGTCGGGCCGCGCGGCGCCGACATCGACAAGTACCTGCAAGGCGCGGCGGGAACTGCAGCCGAACGGGTCGCCTTGTTCCGCTTGGCGTGGGACATGTCGATCAGTGCGTTCGGCGGACGCCAGTCGCACTACGAGTTGTTCTTCTTCGGTGATCCGTCACGGATGAAGCAGGCGTTGTACGGCGTGTACGACCGCAGCGCCGCTGTCGAACGCGTCAAGGCGTTCGTCGCAGACACCGACTGGCCGCAGATCGACTAGTGCTCTGACCACACAGGTTGGTGGGTCGCGTCCACCACTTGGGGCTCGGGGTCGCGCAGACTTCGTGGATGGCTGAACGTGTGCGTGTTCGTAGGTTGAACGACGAGGAAGGTCGTCAGCTCCAACAGATCGTCCGG
>JANYKU010000185.1 GCA_025358075.1 Ilumatobacteraceae bacterium | reverse complement strand
AGGCTGCGACGCTTGCGCCGGCGTCGACGACCTCTTCGAAGTCGTCGGCTGATGCTGCGTCGGTGGACGTGTCGATGACCACCGTGAACTCATGGCGGCGAAGATCGACGAACTCGCGGACCATCAGCGTGGCGGCGCGAGCCGAGGTCGGCCAGTGGATCAGCCGGATGTCGTCGCCGTATTGGTACTCGCGCAGCGACTGAAAGCCCGACTGCGGATCGCTGGACGGCCTGCGCAGGACGGCATCGTTGGTGATCACACGCACCGCGCCGGACGCGGTGATCAGTGGGTAGACGCGAGGATGCACGACCACGATGCCCATCTGCCCGATTGGTCGGCTTGCCGTCGCCAGGCCGAGTTGGTCGGTGCGTTCGAACGACAGCGGCCCGATCGGAAAGATGCCTCGCCGACGAGTAGCGAATGCGGCGTCGGCCTCGTAACGCGATATGCGCGGCAGCGATGGCACGTCGAACGACTGGCGCAGACCTTGAAACTCGTCGGTCAGCCGGGTGGAGCCGAGACGATGTTGCGTCTGGTTGAAGATCTGGTAGCGAACGTGAACGGTCTCGCCTCGGGCAACTCGGGCCGTGATCAGTCGCCGGCGAGCGGCATGGCGAGTCGGGCGCCGCGACGTGTACAGCGCGAGCGCGACAGCGACAGCCGCAGCAGCAGAGATGGCGAGCAGCTCTTCGTAGCTCCACACCAGCCCGAAGAACAAGCAGGACACCGTGCCGATCAACACCCCGAGACCGGTGCGAGTCAGCAACGCGGTCAGCCTTCGCGATGACGGGGTACGTCGACGTCGTCGACGATCTCCGCCAACACCTGTTCGCTGCGCACGCCGCGAAGCTCCGCCTCGGAGCTCAACGAGATCCGGTGACCGAACACCGGCTCGACCAGTGTCTTGATGTCGTCGGGTGTCACGTACCCGCGCTGCTCGGAGGCGGCATAGGCCTTGGCCACCCGCATCAGCGACAGCGTTCCGCGGGTCGAGACACCGAGACGCAGATCGGGGTGGGCACGGGTGCCGTTGGCCAGGCGCACGATGTAATCGTTGATGCTGTGCACGACTTCGATCTGCTCGATCGCGGCGATGAGCGACTCGAGCTGCGTCGCGTTGGTCACGGCCGGAACGCCACGATCGCGATTCTCACGCCGGTACGACTCGAGCACGACGACCTCGGTTGCCTGGTCGGCGTAGCCGAGCGACACCTTCATCGCGAATCGATCGAGCTGCACGTCGGGCAAGGGGAAGGTGCCGTGGAAGTCGCGAGGGTTTTGGGTGGCGATGACGAAGAACGGCCGAGGGACGAGGTGCGGAACACCGTCGGCGGTGACCTGACGCTCTTCCATGACCTCCAGCAACGCCGACTGGGTCTTCGGGCTGGCTCGGTTGATCTCGTCGCCGATCAGCACGTTGGTGAACACCGGGCCCTGGCGGAACGAGAACGACGAGGTGCGCTGATCGAAGACCATCACCCCGGTGACGTCGCTGGGCAGGAGGTCGGGGGTGAACTGCACGCGCTTCCAAGAGCCGGCGATCGACCCGGCGATGGCCTTGGCCATCGACGTCTTGCCGGTGCCCGGTACGTCGTCGATCAACAGGTGGCCCTCGGTGAGGAGACAGCACAACGCCAGTCGGATCGACTCGGCTTTCCCCCGGACGATGCTCTCGACGTTGTCGATCAAGGCGTGAAATACGCTGGCTACCTGGTCCGCCATCGCCGGTGATGCTATCGCCCATCTATCCTGGGCGCTGGTACCGCCACATCGTCACGGACAGAACTTGACGTTCTCTTGAGTTTTGGGGTTATCTCCTGCATTTGGCACGCCGATAACAAGATCATGAGGCCCGCAATCGTTCCCGAGCCCCTTCCTCCCGTACGGTCGCGCCCGAGCTCATGGACCTGATCGTTTCGACACCACAGGGCGAGGCCGAGATCTCGGTCAACGCTGTCCACGAGTCGGTGACGATCGGTGATCTTCTCGACCGAGTCCTCACCTCGACGCCGCCGAGCCTCGTCTACATCGATGGGCGACCGACGCCAGTCGGCACGTTGTTGAGCGCTGCCGGTCTCGTCACCGGGACCGTCATCAACATCGCCGCTCCCGTCGAGCGTTCTCGCGACGTGGAGGTCACGCTGGTGCAGGCAGCCGGCGAAGGTGGCGGCAACCGCCGCCCGCTGGAGCCCGGGCGCTACTCGCTCGGAACGGCGCGACGGGCCAACGTCGCTCCGTTGACCTTCAGCCAGGTGTTGGTGCCGCGCTGCGAGGTGGTGGTCGAGCACTCCGGCAAGGTGACGGTGACGGCCAACCAGGGCGACCTCGACGGGCACCTCGCCACGGCCCCGGCGGCGTGGGCCAAGCAACGTTTGCGGGTCGGCCATCGGGTCTTCCGGCTCGATGGGCTGATCGCCGATCGAGCCGGATCCATGGTCGCCACGCCGTTGGGGCAGCTCAACTTCGTGCGCGCGCCGCGGGGCGAATCCGCACCCGATCCGGAGCCTAACGGACGATCGCGCAACGGCACTCGACGCCTGCGCAGGTCGCGTTCGACCCGCGTCGAAGCCCCGCTTCCTCCGGTTCTCGCGCTCGACCCGGCCAAGGTTGCCTTCGACACCGAGCTCGACAGCGTACGCCGAACCCATCTCGATCTCGGCGAGGTCATTCGACGTGCGATGCAGCTCTCCGGACGTCTCTGGGAACGCCGGCCGGCCGATGACGACGCGTTCGTGTTCAGTGTTGGCCTGGCGGATCAACCGTGGGTGACAGAGGACGAAGAACCACGCGATCGCCGGGATCTGGCCCTGCTGCCCTCGGCGCCCGTCCTGGTGGATCTCGTCAACCAGCGAGGCGTCGGCTTCGCGGGTACGCCTCCGCAGGCTCGCGCGGCCGCACGCGCACTGGTGATGCAGGCCTGCGTCGCCCACAGCCCAACCGATCTCGACGTCGTCGTGCTGGCGACACCGACGGGCGCGGCGCGGTGGGAGTGGATCAAGTGGCTGCCTCATGCTCGCGGTTCACAGGGTGTGCAACTGCTCAGCGACGACGAGGCGTTGACCGACTGGGTCAACTCGCAACGCACCCTCACGACGGTCGTGGCGTCCATCCAATCCCTCGGCAAGCCGATCACACCGAGCCGCCTGACGCTGGCGATCGTCGACGATCCGGCCCTGTGGCGCGGGCGTGCCGCGATGTTGCGTGGCTTGTTCGCCGAGGCGCAGCTGCCGGTCCGCTTCGTGGCGATCACCGATCGGGCCGATGACATTCCCGCCGTGTGCACCACGGTGGTGCGAATCGCTGCCAATGGCGCCGCCGAAGTCGACTATCCGATCAGCGGGCCAACCGTCACCGACGTCGTCCCCTTCGTTCTCGAACACGAGGTCGCCCTCGCCGCCGCCCGCCGGCTCAGCCCGCTCGAGGATCACACCGCCCAGCAGTTCAGCAGGCCGCCACTGCCGCCGGTGGTGCCGTTGGTCTCGTTGATCGATCCCGATGGGCTCGACGCGAACCGAATCATCGAGCGCTGGGGCGCAGGCCGCACGGGTCGACGGTTGCGAGTCACGGTCGGCGTGGGTGAATCCGGTCCCACCGAGCTCGATCTCGCCGACGACGGTCCGCATGTGCTCATCGTCGGTGCCAGGCGCTCGGGCAAGACCGAGTTGTTGCGCACCGTCGTCGCATCGCTGATCTCGGTCAACGACCCGGCGACGGTCAACGTGATCTGCGTCGAGCCGACCGAAGGCTCGACGTTCGGAGTCTTCGCAGGCGTGAGTCACGTCGTCGGCACCGTCGACCGATTCGACGAGCACGGAGGCTTCCGCCTGCTCGGTGCCCTGCGAGCCGAGGTCAACCGACGGGCACAGCTGCTCGGCGACAACCCAGACTCCTCTGCCGCCACGATGCCACGGCTGGTCATCGTCGTCGACGACGCCCACGATGTGATGGCTCGTCACGCCGGCTTCCTTCCACAGTTGATCGAGCTGGCCGACCCGTCCCGTCATCTCGGAATTCATGTGCTCCTCGCGGCCGAGCGGTTGTCGCGATCGCTCGAGCACGCGCTGAAGTCGTTCGCCAACATTCGAATCGGGTTGCGGATGAACGACCCGGCGGAAGCGATCGCATTGACCGGTGGCCGTCAGCCGGTGCAGATCTCGTCGCACACTCCCGGCCGTGGCGTCCTGAAGATCGGTGATGCCGAGTCGATCCCCGTGCAGTTCGCCTCGGCCTCGGCATCGCTGGGCGATCTCCTGGAGATCACTCCATTCATCATTGCTCGCGACCTCAACACCGCCGAGCGAAAGATCACGGCGCGACCGGTCAGCGCCGACTCGGGGTCACCGGCCCGAAGCGGCCTTCACCGCCTCCTGGAAGCAGCCGCCGAGGCCGCCGCGCTGCACCCGAACGGCGCGCCGCGAATGATCCTCTACCCGCAGCTACCGACGGTGTTGCCGTACGAACAGATCTCGTCGATTCCGAGTGACGACGGTGAGGGCGCGGCATTCGCGGTCAGCGATCTTCCCGATGACCACCTGCAGGGGATCCGTCGATGGGACCCGACACGCGACGGAAACTTCCTGGTCCTCGGGGGCACCCCGGCAGACCGCTCGAACGCACTGGCCACCCTGTTCGTCGCCGCGACCGACCGATTCCCGGCCGAGCAGCTTCAGGGCTACGTGATCGAGTCCGCTCCTGGCCCGCTCGGCCGCTTGGCCGTGCTCGATGGGTTGCCCGCATGTGGAGCGGTCGCCTCGACCGACGATCCCGACCGCATTCTGCGCATACTCGTGCGTCTCGTCGCCGACCTCGACCGGCGCTCGCACGACAACGACTCCAACGAGCCACACATCGTGCTCGTCGTCAACGATGTCGGTGCCCTGCTACGAACGCTCGAGCTCGGCGGCGAGTACGAGCCGGGGCGCGAGATGCTCGATCGCCTGGCCACCAACGGTCCAGCGCATGGCATCACCGTGTTGATGAGCTCCACCGGCGAACACGGTGCGCCCGCACGCCTGCTCGGGCAATTTCAACAGCGCATCGTTCTGCACCTCGATGACCGGGTCTCGTACCGCGCCCTCGACATCGTCTCCGCGCGGATCCCGTTGCCGATACCGGGGCGGGCCATCACGGTGCCCGACCTCGTCGAGATCCAGATCGCCACGATCGCCGACCTGGAAGCCGCAGTTGCCGAGCGCGGCAGACGGCACGATGCATCCCATAGGGCGGTCGCCATCGCCCGCACACCAGATGACGTCTTCATCGATGAGATCAGCAGGGCAACCGAGTTTCAACACGACACGTGGCGCCTGCCCGTCGGGCTCGACACTCGCACGCTCGAACCCGGTGTGCTGCACCTGCAGGCACCGGCGGGTGCGCTGATCCTGGGCGATGCCGGCGCAGGTAAATCAACGGTGCTCACCAACCTGGCCAGATGCGCGCTCAACATCGGCGCCGAGGTCGACATCCACGCGATCGCATCGACGTGGAGCCCGTTGTTGTTGCTGCCTCGACTGACCAGCGCGACCACCTTGGCTGGGATCGACAAGTGGGCAGCAGAGTTCTTCGACCGAACCGAACGCTCGCGACTCGTTCTCATCGACGACGCCGATCGCCTGGAAGGTGCGGTGTTCGAACGGCTCGCCGACCTCAGCGATCCGAGACTCGTCGTCGTCGTCGCCGGTCGCACCCGCGTGCTCGAGCATCCGGCGCACTGGACCGCTCCGTTGCGCAGCTCGCGCTCAGCACTGATCCTGCGCCCGTTGGCCGGTGACGGCGCCATGTTCGGATTGCAACTGCGAGTCACCTCGGTGCACCCAGGGATGGGCCGTGGACTGCTCGTCGCCGACGACTCGGTCACACCGGTCATCTTGCCCGGGCCAACCGACGAGCCCGAGAGCGGCGCATCATGATGCGCCGCGGCGATGGGATCGGCATCGAGGTGCTCCCTGATGCACTGCGCGGTGTGCGGCTCCAACAAGACGCGCCAGGCCGTGTCGCCAAGGTCGCCGGCGTCGCTTGCGATACCAACAACGACTTGCTGCTGCTCGACGGCCTCACCCGGCTGCGCAGCCTGCTCGACGAGGCAGGGCATCCGACGCGCGCTTGCCTGTGGAGCCCCAACTGCCACATCCAGTCGCTCGACATCACTGGATGGAGCACCACAGAACTGAACCTCCACCGATCGAAACTGGTCGATGTCTCGGCAACGATCGAGATGTCGTCGGGCGCCCGCCGATTGCTCGCCCATCTGCAGACCGACATGATCCGCCACCGCCGGGTCGAGCGCTTCATCCGCCAAGCGGGGTTCGATCTCGACTCGATCGAACCGACGCCGATGGCCGTGGCGCGTCTCGTGCCGACGTACACGATGCGACTCATCGGTAGTCGAGGCGACGCTCAACCGTGGATGGCCGTCGTTCACGATCGCATCGTGTTGGCAGCCGCGCCAGCCGTCGACATCGGGTCAGACATGATGCGCACAGAGCTGATGGCCGCCAGTTGGTCGGCGTCGATCGAAGATCTGCGCGAGCGGCTGCTCCACACCGAGGAGCTGTCGGCGACCGTCAACCAGCCGGCGGGGATCGCCGTGTCACTCGGTCTGAGCCTCGTGGGCGATACCTATCCAGAGTTCCCCGACACTCATCCGGCATGGGGTCCCCGATTGGCCGGTGCGCTGGGCGCAGCCGTCGCCGCCGCCGGCCTCGCCGGGCGGGTTCACCAAGTGCAACCACTCGTCGCCCCACACGCGTTCAGCGACGACGGTGGGGTCTGGGTGATCGAGCGAATCGGCGAGGTCGCGCCGGCAGTTCAGCCACCGGCACCACGACGACGTTGGGGCCGCTCGCCGAGCCGAGCCCTGTGATCAGGTGTCCTAGCCGGAGGTGCTGACAGCCTCGGCGACGATCTCATGAACGAGGTCGCCGGTCAGTTCGTCGTGCTCGCACAGCGCGTCGGCGACGGCCAACAGTGCGACGCGGTGCTCGAGCAACATGCACGCTGCCTTGTCGGCTGCCTTGTGCATGATCTCGTCGGCCTGTTCGCGTGAACGTTGATCGGCGAAGACCTTGGCGGTGAGGTTGCCGGCCATCTGGTTCTCGGCGGCTTCGAGGCTCAACAGGCTGTCGCCAGCACCGACCAAGCCGATGAGCTGCGCAGCGATGTTCGTGGCCGCGGCCAGGTCGGAGGCGATGCCAGTGGATGCTTCGCCGTATTCCTGGATCTCGGCTGCCCGGCCGGCAAGGGCGACGACGATCAGGTCGAGCATCTCCGTTGGCGTGCGCAGGTGCCGCTCCTCGCCGTCGTCGTGAGCCACGAGGCCGAGCGAGCTCGACCGGCGCAGGATCGAGGCGACCCGCACGTCGCGACCGACCAGCACTGCGGTGACCGCGTGACCTGCTTCGTGCACGGCGATGCGGCGGCGCTCTTCGGGCTGGTAGCCCACGTCTTGGGCGAGGCCGACCTCGGTGATCAGTTGGGCTTCGACGAGGTCTTCGAGGGTGAGCGCCTTTCGCCCGTATCGCAGGGCGATGACCAGAGCCTCGTCGAGCAGCTTCTCGATCCGGACCGGGCTGTATCCGGCGGTGCGGTCGGCGATGACGACCGCACTGACCGCGAGATCGTGAGCCTTCTTCGCCAGGTAGTACGCGGCGATGGCGAGACGATCGTTTCGCGGTGGGAGATCGAAGTGGATGGTGCGGTCGAACCGGCCGGGACGCATGAGCGCCGGATCGAGCCCGTCGGCACGGTTGGTGGCAGCGAAGACCAGCACGTTGGCAGGCTTCGGCTTCGGCCGAGCGATGGCTCTGTGGGGAGGAAGAAACAGATTGATCCGATCGATCTGCTTGCTCGTGAACTTGTCCCAACCGGTGGGGAGATCGAAGCTCTGCATCTGCACGAGCAGCTCGTTGACGATGCCGGCGGCGCCTTCGCGCATGCCGCCAGCGCCCATGCCGGAGCGGGCCATGCCGATGGCGTCGAACTCTTCGATGAACCCGATCGCGCCTCCCTCGGCGCGCGCTGCGTTTCGAAGGGCCTTGAAGAACTGGCGGATCTTGCGGTTGGTCATGCCGTAGAAATGAGATTGGAACTCGCTGGCGGAGACGAACAAGAATGGAACCTCGGCCTCGGCGGCGATCGCCTTGGCGAGGTAGGTCTTGCCGGTGCCGGGAGCACCCTCGAACAACACCCCACGTCGCGGTGTACCGCCCATTTCCTCCAGGAACGTCTCGTGGTTGAGGAAGAGGTTCAAGGTGTCGACGGCCTCCCGACGCGTCGCCTCGGCACCAACGACGTCGGCCAGTCGGATCGTCGAGTCGGAAGGGCGCAACATCGTGTGCGGAGACTTGCCCGAGGTCATCAGCGGGATCATCATCATTGCCGTGATCATGATCAGCATCACACCGAGGATGGCCAGTTCTGGGCTGTTGGCGATGATCGGCGGAACACCGAGATGGATCGGGTCGTGCGTGAGGTGGCGATACCAGAACCACGCCAGCGGCACGGCGAGCACGACCAGCAGCCGCAGCAGGCGGCGTTGACGCCGGCGCTCGCGGTTGGCGCTGGCATTGACCTGATGCCCACGCAACAGCGCACCATGCTGCATTTGTGTGATGTCCATTTCAGACCCCCGCTACGTCCGTGTGCCGATGGAGCACAGTAACTCAACAACGCAGAGTGCGCAAGACACTCACTGTGTGTGGCGGGAGGGTGAACGTCCAGAAGTACCGATTGACAAGTTCTTGACAATCGCCTCGGCACCGATTTGCCCCATGAGCAGCCATTACTCGTCGATCGGGGGTGCCTTTCGGTCCTGCTTGCGCTCTGATACCCGCCGTTTCGAATCCAGCCTCCGACGGACCGCAGATCCCGACGGTCTGGTGGCGCGGCGGGCCGGCGGCGGGGGTTTGGCCGCCTCGTCGAGCCGTTCCATCGCCGCTGCCCACGCCGAGGCCCGGTTGCGGAACTGCGACCGCGAGCCCGACGACGAGGCCGTGATCGTCGGTCCCGCAGCGCCGAGCACCCTGGCGCACACCGCTGCCGATAGCCCTGCTCGCTCGATGTCGATGGTGACCGTGACGGCCGTGTCGGAGGTGTTGGCGTGCTGACCGCCGGGTCCGCCGGAGCGAGTGGCGATCCATGCCACTGCGTCAGCGGCGATCGCCAACCCTCGCGGGGTTCGGTACACGCCGTCGACTGGTTCCACCACACCATTGTGACGCAATAAGGATTAGCGTCTCGATCGTGAACCCCTGGGAACAACTGCTCGAGGGAGTCGAACTTCCCTTCCATCGTGACCTCACCGTGCCGGCGCTCACGGAGGTGATGCTGCCCATTCCGCATCCCGAGGCCGTCGCCGACGTCGAGGCAACGGCTCACCAACAGGTCGTGCAGCAACTTGCCGGCTCGGTCGACAAGGGCATGACCGTCGCTGTCGGCGCGGGTAGCCGCGGGCTCGTCGAACGCGTCGCCTTGCTGCGCGGTGCGATCGCCGGCCTACGTACCCTCGGCGCAGAACCGTTCGTCGTTCCGGCGATGGGCAGTCACGGCGGAGCCACTGCAGACGGTCAGCGGCAGATGCTCGAAGCGCTGGGCATGACCGAAGCGGCGATCGGTTGCGAGATCCGGGCGACCATGGACACCGTCGAAGTTGCCAGAACCGCCGACGGCATGCCGTTGTATCTCGATCGTCACGCGGCCGGCGCCGACCGGATCATGCCGGTCAACCGGATCAAGCCGCACACCTGCTTCAAAGGTCCGATCGAGAGTGGCCTCACCAAGATGGCGGTGGTCGGTTTCGGCAAGCAACCGGGTGCTGCGCAAATCCATGCCTGCGGGCCTGTGGAGATGCGCAATCGGCTGCTCAACGGGATCGCTGCGTTGAAAGCAACCGGTCGCCTGCTCGGCGGCGTCGGTTCACTCGAGTCCGCAGACGGCCACGTTGTCGAGGTGCACGCCCTCACCGCCGACCAGGTCGGCAGCGAAACCGAGATCGCACTCACCGATGTTGCCCGCGACCTGGTTCCTCCGCTTCCGTTCCCGGTCATCGACGTGCTGATCATCGAGCAAGGTGGCAAAGACATCAGCGGCACGACGCTGGACCCCAACGTCACCGGCCGGTTCTGGGTACACGGTCTCGCCGACTCCGAGTCGCCGCGCGTCAGCACCATCGTGCTGCTCGGAATCACCGAGGCGTCGGGTGGCAACGTGCTCGGAATCGGGTTCGCCGACTTCATCCCGGCGTCGGTCGCTGCCGGGATCAATTGGCAAAAGACGTACGTCAACTGCTTCACCGCCGGGCCGTCGGGTGTGCGGCGCAGTCGCATGCCGATGGTGCTGCCGACCGAGGAAGACTGCATCAAGGCGGCGTTGAGCATGTGCGGCAAGGCAGTCGACGAGCCGAAGCGCGTCGTTCGCATCCGCAGCACCCTGCATCTCACGCGGTGCTGGGTCAGCGCGCCACTGCTCACCGAGCTTCCCGCCGGCGCCCTCGTCGTCGACTGATCACCCCGGAGCTCGGCGTGTCTCAGGTGCGCTGGGCTTCGGCGACGTCGAGCTCGGCGCGGGTCAGCAGCGAGATCATCGTCAGCCCTTCGGCCGCCAGCGCCGCGCCGTGATCGGCGCTGCGATCGATCACACAGACAACGTGGTCGACGACAGCGCCGAGGGCGCGCAGCTCGGCCGTGGAGATCACGACCTGTCCGCCGGTGGTGATCACGTCTTCGATCACGGTCACTCTCTTCCCGGCGACCTCGGCACCTTCGGCGAGCCGGGCCGTGCCATAGGCCTTCGCCTCTTTGCGCACGAACGCTGCCGGGATGCCGGTGCGCAACGACAGCGCGGTGGCGATCGGCACGCCACCCAACTCGAGGCCGGCGAGCACCTGCGTTGCGGCCGGTAGCAGTGGCACCATCGCCGCGGCGATGTCGGCGAGCAGAACCGGGTCGGCTTCGAAGCGGTACTTGTCGAAGTACTCGGTGGCGATCTGACCGGACCGCAGCGTGAACTGACCGGTCAGGCGAGCAATCGAGTTGACGCGCGTGGCGAGAGATTCAGGAGGCATCGGCATCAGTCTGTCGAAGGCGCTGCCCACGCATCAACACCTCTTGCGCAACCGTGGCGATGTGCACTCCGTCGGCAGCGAAGAGATGACCGATGGTCAGCCCTCGGCCGCCCACGAAGCTGTGGCAGCTGAAGTCGTGGAGATGCCAACCGTCGGCGCGCACCGGTCGATGGAACCACATCGTGTGATCGAGGCTTGCCGCGAACCTGCCCTCGTCGGCGAACCCGCCCGCGGCTTGCACGGTGTCGGTCGGGAGGTCGTCGCTGAGGTAGGCGAGCCAGCAACGGTGAAGCAGTTGGTCGTCGCCGAGCGGAGCGTTGACCTTCATCCATGCCAACGTGCGAGCGGACCCGAGCCGTGGTGCCGGAGAGGACCAAGTTCGCGGGACGAAGCGACGCTCGAACGACGACGTCCACGAATCGGAGACCAGCGAGCTCGGTGACGGGATACCGCTCTCCATCGCGACCGTCTGGAGGTCCATCGACGGTTCTGGGCGCTGGAAGGAGGCCTCGAGGTTGAGGATCGCACCGACCGCCTGACGGGCGATGACGCGCCGCGTCGAGAAGCTGCGCCCGTTGCGAATGCGGTCGACCTCGAACCGGATCGGTTCGGTGTGATCTCCACGACGAATGAAATATGACCGCAGCGAATGGACCTCGAGATCGACGTCGACGGTGCTCGCTGCAGCACGAAGGGCCTGGGCGACGATCTGGCCTCCATACAATCCTCCCCACGGATACTGCGGCCCAATTCCCACGAAGGTGTCCGCTCCGTGGGACTCGAGATCGAACAGTCGGCTGAGATCCATCGCCGCAAGGGTAATTATTGGAATGCGGGTTTACGAAACTATGATGGCGGCATGGCAAAGCGAGGGCCCAAGGGGCCGATGACTGACGAACACAAAGCCGCGCTGGCAACCGGTCGCAACGAGGGAAATGCCGTTCGCAACTATCTCGAGGCGTTGCGCAACAACAAACCCAAGCGGGGCCGGCGCCGTACTCGCGAGTCGATCGCCTCTCGATTGGAGGCCATCGACGCCGAGTTGGAATCTGCAGACCCGATGACCGAGCTTCGACTTCGTCAGGAGCGGCGCGACCTGCAGGCCGAATCGACATCGATGGGCGAGAAGATCGACATCACCGCGCTCGAGAACGGATTCGTCACCGTTGCCAGGTCGTACAGCGCTCGCCAGGGCATTTCGTACGCGACGTGGCGCGAAATCGGCGTTGACGCAGCCGTGTTGAAGCGCGCCGGCATTTCCCGCGGCGAATAGCAGCCACTTCCCGTCTACTGCGCGTCGAGTGCGTCCAGCGCGTCGAACACAGCTGCGGCGTGTCGCACCGACCGCGGGAGATCGAACGCCTGGTCGAGCAACTCCGACGACACGACGACTCGTGGGTCGGCCTCGAGTAGATCTCGAAACGATCGCTTTTCGCTGAGCGCCTTCGCCGCGTTCTCCTGAACAATCCTGTAGGCCTCATCACGAGCCAGCCCACCCTGTACCAGCGACAGCAACACCGGTTGGCTGAACACCAAACCGAGACCGGCGTCGAGATTGGAGCGCATCCGATCGGGAAACACCTGCAGTCCAGCAAGCAATCGCTGCATTCGGCGCGTCACGTAATAGGCCATCAACGAGCTATCGGGAAGCACGATCCGTTCGACGGAACTGTGTGAGATATCACGTTCATGCCACAGGGCGACGTCTTGCATTCCGGCCTGCAGATTGCCGCGCAGCACTCGTGATAAGCCGCTGATCGTCTCGGCGCTGATCGGGTTGCGTTTGTGGGGCATCGCGCTGGAGCCCTTTTGTCCTGGCTTGAAACCTTCTTGCACCTCGCCAACTTCGGTTCGTTGGAGGTGTCGCAACTCGACGGCGATCATTTCCATCGTCGTGCCGACAGCGGCGCACGCCCACAGATACTCGGCGTGCCGATCGCGGGCGATCACCTGCGTGGCGGGAACAGGAGTGAGGCCGAGCCGTTCGCCGACAATCGCTTCGACCGACGGATCGATGTTCGAATACGTACCGACGGCGCCGCTGAGCTTGCACACCGCGATCGCCTCGCGGGCAGCACGAAGTCGCGACCGATCGCGATCGATCTGCAACGCCCAGAGCGCCACCTTCGCGCCGAACGTTGTCGGCTCGGCATGGATCCCGTGGGTGCGTCCGATCATCACCGTGTCGCGATGAGCACGTGCCAGCGCGATCACGGTTTGCAGCAACGCAGACGACGCTTCGATCAACAGGTCGGCCGCGTCGCGAAGGGCCCAGCACCACGCGGTGTCGACGATGTCGCTGGACGTCAGGCCGTAGTGGATCCATGCCCCGGCCGGCTGGCCAACGGCCGCCTGGACGACATCGACGAACGCGGCAACATCGTGATCGGTGATGGCTTCGCGATCACTGACTGCCTGCACGAAAGCGGCGTCCGTCACGGGAGCGCGCGAGCGACACGCGGCGGCATCGTCGGCCGGCACGATGCCGAGAGCAGCGTGAGCCTCGGTGGCGAGCAGTTCGATCTCGAGGTAGCGACCGAAGCGGGTGGTGTCGGAGAAAACTGCTGCCATCTCGGGCAGCGAATACCGATCGATCACTGCCACTCCAGCACGGCATCACGGGCCGGGCCGGTTCCGACGATCCGCACGGGCACCCCGACCTGTGACTCCACCAGCGCGACGAACTCCGCCGCCTTGGCCGGCAGATCAGCGCGGCTTCGTACGGCGGAGATGTCGCACAGCCAACCGTCGAGCACTGCATAGACCGGACGGCCATCGCTGTCGTACTCCGTGCACACCTTGATCTCCGGGAACGTGTCGAGCACGTCGAGCTTGGTGAGCGCGACCTCGCTGAGCGAGTTGATGCGCACCGCTTTGCGCAGCATCACGCAATCGAGCCAGCCGGTGCGGCGTCGTCGGCCGGTGACCGTACCGAACTCGCGGCCGATGTCGACGAGCTTCTCGCCGAGCTCGTCGCGCAACTCGGTAGGGAACGGTCCGCTACCAACACGCGTGGTGTATGCCTTGGTGATCCCGACGATGCGGGTGAGGTACCGCGGCCCGATGCCGGTACCGACGCACGCACCACCGGCAGTGGGGTTCGACGACGTGACGAACGGATACGTGCCGTGATCGAGGTCGAGGAACGTCGCCTGCGCGCCCTCCAGCAGCAGATGGTCGTCGCGGTCGAGGGCGTCGTGGAGCAACTGCACCGTGTCGGCCACATGGGGCGCAAGTCGGCGGCCGAGGCCGACGAATCGCTCGACGATCTCGTCGACGTCGAGCGGCTCGCCGCCGAGCGCCACGATCTCGGTGTTGTGACTGACGGCGCGCTCTTTGACGGCGGCGGCGAACCCCACGAGGTCGAGCACCTCCTCGGCGCGAAGCCCCTCGCGGCGGGCCTTGTCGGCATAGGCCGGGCCGATGCCCTTCAGCGTTGTGCCGATTCGGGCGTCGCCGCGACCGGCCTCGTACAGCGCGTCGAGCGCCTGGTGCCACGGAAAGATCAAGTGAGCCTGACTGCTGACCACGAGTTTGGCGCAGCTCACGCCGCGGGCTTCCAGGGTGTCGATCTCGTTGAACAAGGTGGGCATGTCGACGACAACGCCGTTGCCGATGACCGGGATGATGTGCGGATAGAGCACGCCTGACGGAACCAGCTGCAACGCATATCGCTCGCTGCCGACGACCACGGTGTGGCCGGCGTTGTGACCACCTTGGTAGCGCACGACGTGCGTGTGCTCGCTGGCCAACAGGTCGATGACTTTCGCTTTGCCCTCATCGCCCCATTGGGCTCCAACGACGACGGTGACGGGCATGGCGGGACGCTCCTAGCGGCAACAGGCGGAACGTGGGTAGATCCTACCCGATACCCTCGTGCGACATGGCGGTGTTGCGCTCGATGACCTGGTCGACGATGGACGAAGCGGAGCGGCAAGCCCTGTGCGCTCGGGGTCTGGAGGCCATATTCGACGCCACGTTGAAAGCGGCCATCGGACGAATCATCGACGACGTGCGCGCCAATGGAGACGAAGCCGTCTGCCGGGCCCTCTACGACTTCGATCATGTCGAGCTCGAGCCACCTCAGCTGCGGGCGACCGCCGACGAGATCGCCGAAGCCGAAGTATCCGCCGACGTCGACACGGCCATCGACGATGCCATCACCCATCTACGGGCGTTCAACACTCAGGTGATGGCGCGCGCCGCGGACTGGAGCTTCGAGAGCGAACCTGGCCTCTCGGTCGGCGAGAAGATCACGCCGATCAGCTCGGCCGGACTGTTCGTGCCCAGCGGCAAGGCCAGCTACCCGAGCGTTGCCTATCAACTCGGTGTTCCGGCGACCATTGCCGGTGTGCCGGAGCTCGCTCTGGTCGTGCCGCCGGTGCCAGGCGGTGGTGCACGCATCGACCCTGCGGTGCTGGTCGTGTGCCGCAAGCTCGGAATCGACCAGGTGTTCCGAGTCAACGGTCCAGCGGGGGTGGCGGCTCTTGGTTTCGGAACTGCCTCGATCCCGAAGGTCCGCAAGATCGTCGGGCCCGGCAGCCCGGCGGTGGCGTGTGCCCAGGTCGAGATGCAGCGGTACGGCGTGGCCACCATGATGATCCTCGGCCCGACCGAAAGCCTGGTGATCGCCGACGATTCCGCCGACCCCAGGTACCTCGCCGCCGACCTCCTCAACGAAGCGGAACACGGCACCGACTCTGTCGTCGTGCTCGTCACGCCTTCGACCAAGTTGCGCGAAGCGGTCGACCGCGAGCTCGATCAACAGCTCGCCGAGCTACCCGCTCAACGAGCGGAGGCAGCCCGCGCCGCACTCGGTGTCAACGGTGGCTGCGTGATCGTGTCCAATCTCGGCGAGGCCGCCGAGGTCGCCAATCGCTGGGCACCCGAGCACTTGCAGGTCGCCGTCGATCGCCCGTCCGAGGCCGAGTTGGTCGATCGATTGGTCAACGCCGGTGAGATCCTCATCGGCCAGAACACGCTGTTCTCGGCCGGCAACTTCGTCATCGGCTGCCCAGCGAGCCTGCCGACGGGTGGGTTCGCTCATGTCTCCAGCGGCATCACCGCCGACGCGTTCCTGAAACGAACGGCCGTGGCCCGCGCCGACGCCCGCGCATTGCAGCGGATGACCCCGACGATCGTGGCGATGAGTGCTCACGAAGGCTTCCCCGCTCACGCAAACGCCGCCCTGATTCGGCGTCGATAGTTCGTCGGCGCTCGACATCCATAGTTGCACCTCGGCCGGTGGCCTACGGTTCTGATCGTGCGTCTGTCGTCGCGAGCCGTGAGCCTGGTCGGCCGATGAGCCAGTTGCCGCCTCCGATGGCGTCGTCGGCGTGGGCGCCAACGACCGTTTCGACGTGGTCGGCCACGCCCGTCCCCACCACCTTTCCACCGCTCGGCGAAGTTGTCACGGTTGCCCACACCAAGGGCGGCGCCGGCAAGACGTCGCTCACGTTCAACCTCGCCTACGCCTTATCGACGTGCGGAGCAAAGGTGCTCGTCGTCGACCTCGATCAGCAGACCGGTCAGTCCGTGTTTCTCGGTGACGCCGCCCGGCCACGAATCGGCGAAGACCAGGATGTGGCCGACGTCGGTGCGGTGCTCCTGGGGCGGGCCAAGTTCGAGGACGCCTTGATACGCGATGTGCATCCGAACCTCGACGTACTGCCCGCAGACGAGGTGTCGATGGGTATCGCCGGGCGGCAGCTCGCCGATCCGTGGGTTCGCAGCCGTCTGGTCGACATCCTCGACAGCGCTCGCGCCGACTGGGACATCACCCTGGTCGACACGCCCGGTCATCACTCCGCAGTCGTCACCGCCGCGCTCAGCGGCTCGTCGGGCGCCATCGTGCCGATGGTTCCCGAGGCCGGGCCCGTCAACGAACTGCCGACCATCCTCAAAACCATCCGCAAGACGGCGGAGGTAAGCGGTCGGCCCGACGTGTACGGGATCATCAAGATGCGAGTGTGGGGCAACAGCTCGTACCGGCGCCTCGCCGAGGACGAGATCCGAGTCGTTGCCGATCGCTTCGAAGTCCCACTGTTCCGCAACAAGATCCCGGAGGACGCCAAGTTCGGCGAGGCCCACCTCGTCGGCCTACCTGTCGGTGCGTACCTGCCCAGCGCCCGATCGGCGACCGCCTATCGACACGTCGCTTACGAGTTGATCCAGCGGCGCGGTTGGCGCTTCCCCGTGCCGGAACTGCTCTGAGCCCGGGCCATTCGTAGGAGCAGCAGGTCGTAGACGATCTTGAACGAACCGGCGATGATCAGCGGCCAGCCGAACGTCGAATGGTCGAGCATCCATCCGGCGGCGAGCGGAGGCAAGGCCGAGGCCAGGCTGCGGCACGTTGGTCACGCTCGCCGCCGCCGCACGCTCGGCCGGCGTGACCACTGACATCACGTAGGCGTTGCGCACCGGCACATCCATGCTCGACAGCAGGCTGCGACCGATCAGACAGGCAACCGCGAGCGGCGCGGTGGGCATCAACGCCGCCGCGATCAGCAGGATCTGACCTGGCAGGTGCGTGAATGCCATCGTGCGCAGCGGGCCGAACCGACGCTCGATGCGCACGGCGATGTAGCCCGACGCGGCAGAGAGGATCTGCATGACCCCCAGCACGGCACCCGCCTTGCCGACCGAGAAGTGATGACGGCGCAACAACCACAGGACCAACAGCGATTGGACCGCGAAGCCGCCACCGAACGCATCGAGGCTGAACAACGCGGCCAATCGATAGACGACCTGCTTCGACGGGCCGAGGGGCGTCGGTGTCGTCGCCTGTGCAGCCGGCTCGATCGCCGGCGACATCGACGAGTAGACGGCAAGCATCGCGACCCCGGCAATGGCGTAGACGACGAACACCGAGTCGGCGTTCCAATGAAGTCGAGCCGGCAATCCTGCCGAGAGCGCCCCCAGCGCCGCCAGCGATCCTCCGAAGAACGTATAGCGAGCGAAGATCCGCGAGCGATGCTCGTCGGTCGTCGTCAGCGGCAGCAGCGACTGCTCGATCGGCTGGACGACGTTGACGTCGCTGCCACTGGGGTTCATCGTGCCGATCACACCCAACGCCAGCAGCACGATGAACGTGGTCGAGGTGGCGAACACGATCCCGGTGATGATCATCAGCACGGCACCGGCGCGCAGCAGCAGACGACGCTCGAACCGCCAGCCCCATGTGCCGGTGAACATCGTCAGCATCGCCGACCCGAGCAGCATCCCGGTGACGATCAAGCCGATGCGAGTGCCGCTGTACCCCAGCTCGTCACCGAGGTAGCCGGCCAACGAAGCGGCGATCAACCCGTCGGCGTACCCGCGAATGCCGCGGGTGGCGATCAGACGCTTCCCGTCGGGGGTGATCATCACCCCCTCTTTACTCGATCAAGCGCGCTGCCTGCTCGAGTTGATCGAATCGTCAGGTAGTGACGGTGAGGCGACCGTCGACCGAATCGACGGTGATGGTGTCGCCTTCGACGGCCTTGCCCTCGAGGATCAGCATCGCCGCGGCGTCGCCGATCTCGCGCTGGATGACTCGCTTCAGTGGACGCGCGCCGAACGACGGGTCGTAGCCGTCGTGGGCCAGTTGTGCCAGCGCGGCATCGGTGACCGTGAGGTTGAGGCGACGATCGGCCATGCGCTTGCGCAAGTGGGCGAGCTGAATCGTGACGATGTGGGTGAGGTCGGCCTCGGTCAGCGAACGGAAGCGGATGATGTCGTCGACACGGTTGATGAACTCTGGCTTGAAGAACGACGATGGATCGCCTTGCAGGTTGCTGGTCATCACCAGCACCACGTTGGTGAAGTCGACAGTTCGGCCTTGCCCATCGGTGAGCCTGCCGTCGTCGAGCACCTGGAGGAGCACGTTGAAGACATCGGGATGCGCCTTCTCGATCTCGTCGAGCAACACCACGCTGTACGGCCGGCGGCGCACGGCTTCGGTGAGTTGCCCGCCCTCGTCGTAGCCGACATAGCCGGGAGGCGCACCGATCAACCGACTGACCGAGAACTTCTCCATGTACTCGCCCATGTCGATACGCACCATGGCGTGGTCGTCGTCGAACAGGAACTCGGCGACGGCGCGGGCGAGCTCGGTCTTACCCACACCCGTCGGGCCGAGGAACATGAACGAACCGATTGGCCGGTTCGGGTCGCTGAGGCCGGCGCGTGAGCGCCTGATTGCATTTGCAACAGCTGTGACCGCGTCGTCTTGGCCGATGACTCGCTGGTGAAGCAGGTCTTCGAGCTGCACCAGCTTGCTCATCTCGCCTTCCATGAGGCGGTTGACCGGCACGCCCGTCCACTTGCTGACGACCTCGGCGATGTCTTCGGCGTCGACCTCTTCTTTCAACATGCGATGGCCGGACTGCAGCTCGTCGAGATGATGCGTGGCGTCGGCAATGCGCCGCTCGAGCTCGGGCATGCGCCCGTAGCGGATCTCTGCGGCAATGGCGAGGTCGGTCTCGCGCTCCAGCTGCTGGCCGAGCTGACCCAACTCTTCCTTCAGCGAACGGATGGCGCTGATCGCTTGCTTCTCGCCCTCCCAGTGCTGTTTCATCCCGTGAACCTGAGCGTTGAGTGAGGCGAGCTCGTCGACCAAGGATTCGAGGCGCTCTTTCGAGGCCGTGTCGGTTTCCTTGGCGAGCGCGACTTGCTCGATCTCCAGCTGCAGGATGCGGCGTTGGGCGACGTCGATCTCGGTGGGCAACGAGTCGATCTCGATGCGCAGCTTGCTTGCGGCCTCGTCGATCAAGTCGATGGCCTTGTCGGGCAGGAAGCGATTGGTGAGATAGCGGTTCGACAGCACCGCCGCGCTGACCAGCGCCGAGTCTTGGATGCGCACGCCGTGGTG
>JANYKU010000174.1 GCA_025358075.1 Ilumatobacteraceae bacterium | reverse complement strand
CCGGGCTTGACGTCGCGGTGAACAAGGCCGGCGCTGTGCGCGGCGTCGAGGGCTGCGGCCATGCACGAACCGATGTGGATCGTGAGGTCGGGGCTCAACCTGCGTTGTTCGTCGAGCAACTGCCGCAGGCTCTTTCCGTTGACGAGTTGCATCACCACGGCGAGTCGCACGCTGTCACCGGCCGTGTCTTCGATCGCGTCGTACACGGCGACGATGTTCTGATGGCTCAACTGGGCGACAGCGACGGCTTCTCTCCGGAAACGCTCGGCGACGACAGGGTCGGCAGCGAGGGCCGGCTTCAGCAGCTTGACCGCCACCTGCCGGGTGAGGGCGAGATCGGTCGCCAGCCAAACCTCTGCCATGCCGCCTTGCGCGAGTCGACGCTCCAGCTGATAACGCTGGGCGAGGATCGTGGCAGAGATCGGTTGAGGGCTGGCCGCGCCGGGGATTGTTGCTGACATGTCCGCCAGCGAACGCTAGTGGCGTTCGGCCGAGGAAACCGGGCAATGACTCAGTGCTCGACGGCGATTCAGCGAGCGGACGTCACCGTGGTACGAAGAAGGCCACGCCGATGGTGCCTCGACCCGCGTGCGAACCGACGACAGGACCGATGTCGCCAACAATGATCCGACCGTCGACGTGGGGGCGCAGCATCTCGACGAACTGATCCACATCGCGACAATCAGCCTGCAGCACATACAAGCTGTCGAGCCCGCCGACGGCAGCGACCTTGTCGACGAGAAAGGCCAACGCCTTGCTCCGCGTTCGCTGCTTGCCACCCTGTTCGACTTTTCCGTCGCGGACTTCGATGATCGGTTTGATCGCCAGTGCGGAGGCCAGCAACGCCTTGGCGCCACCGATTCGGCCGCCCTTCTTCAAGTTGTCGAGGGTGTCGAGCGCACCCCACACGCGGGTGCGACCGGCGAGGTCGACGGCCTGCGCGGTGACCTCGTCGTGCGTTGAACCAGTAGCTGCCAGGGCAGCACACGCGGCGACGATCGCGCCGAGTCCCAAGGTGGCCGACCGGCTATCGACCACGGTGACCGGTATGAGATCAGCGACGGAACGAGCCGCCAGTTCGGCCGCCTGCATGGTGGCTGACAATCCCCCGCTGAGCGAGATGGTGACGATGCTGGTCGCACCATCCCCAAGTAGGCTTCGATACGTCTGCTCGAACTGGCCGGGCGACGGCGCCGCGGTCTCCGGCAGCGTTGGCGATGCCGCGCACTTCGCCCAGAACTCGGCAACGCTGAGATCACTGCGGTCGGTGTACTCCTTGCCGTCGATTCGGATGGTCAGCGGAACGATCTCGATCCCCAGTTCGTCGGCGACGGTTTGGGGCAGATCGCAGGCCGAGTCGGTCACGATGCGGACGCGATTGATGCTCACGATTCAGGGAGGGTAGCTGGCGTACGGGTGCGGCGCTTTTTCCTCGTCGCCCGGAAGTGTTCGAGCCACCACAGCAGCACCAATCCGAACAACACCGCGGTCAACACGTTGCCGACCCCAAGTGCGTTCACACGGAACTTGAGCGGCACGGTGGAACCGATGGGAACGTCGTTGGGAGTGAACACGTCGAGCGACACCCCCGACGTGCCGTTCGAGCGTGCCTCGACGGGGATCGGGATCGGAAGGGGAACTCCGGGTTCGAGCAGCACGGGCTGGTCGTTGTTGGTGAACACCAGCTTGCCCGAGGGTGACGACAAGCGAACCTTGATCTTCAACGGTGTGTCGGAGGTGTTGACGAAGCGAACACGAACGGTGCTGCGCTTGCCGGGCAGGTTGATCGTGTAGGCCGTCGGGATCTGCACGGCGTCGCGGATCGAGGCGAGCTCGGCGCGGATGTTGGTGACCATTGCCTCCGCGGCGGCGTCATCGAGCGCGGTGGTGGGCAACAAGTTGGCGAGGTCGCGCCACCCCTTCGGCTTGTCGCTGTCGTTCGGCAGCATCGAGGCGACGGCGTCGATCTCGTTGTTCACCGCCGCCTGGGTGAAGATCCGGGTGGCGAGCGCCGCGCCGTTGCTGGATGGCAGGGTGACCGGCTGCTCCTCGCCGTTGAGAAGCAGCCGGTCAGTGCGCAGGGCGACATCGTCAAGGGTCGCGGCAGCAAGCCCCGGCGTATCGGCGATCAACGCCGTGATCGAGCCGAGCAACGAGGCATTGGGCACGCCGAGATCCGGTGTGCCGATCACGACTGCGTGGCGTTGCGCGCTTTCACCGGAGATCAGGATGCTTTGTCGGAGCGCCAGCAGGCCGGCGACGGCGTAGATCCTGGTGAGCTCCGGTGTGGCCAGAGGATGGACGAGCAGATCCGAGATGTGGTGGTCGACGACCGCGGTGTCGAGGACGGCTCCGTTGGGAAGGTCGGCGGGAACCAGTTCGCCCTTGTTGTCGCTGTAGATCAGGATGGTTCCCTTCAGCCCGTCATAGATCTTCGGCGTCATCACCATCAGCTGCGCGCCGCCGAGTCGGCGCAACGCCGCGCCGTCGGCGCCGATCGGCCCATCGACGAGGATCGACGCGGAACTGACCACGGATGAGCCGAGACCGAGCCCGGCGAAGCGGTCCTCGCCGTCGCGTAGCCACGACGCATAGAGCAGATCCTGCTTCGCCGCCGCGGCAGCCGATGGGTCGATCGGCCATTGCGGCTCGGCGACGACCCGATGGAGTTGCAGCGCAGCGATCAATCGATCGAACAGACCGGAGTTGAGCTCTTGAAGGCCGTTCAGCACGGCGGGCGCGACGCGAACCGTCGCCGGGAACTTGTTGGCAGTGAGCACGTCCAACGTGTCGGCAAGCGACGTCATCTCGGCGACCGTTGTCGAGTCGACGCTGATGGTGGCTTTGCTGTCGAGGTGCACGGCGCTGTGGGTGCCGATCGCCATCGCGATCGGCATCGGGTCGAGGTTGAGCTTTTCGCCGGCGGCCGGCAGCCGGTTCACGAAGCTCAGGACCTGGGAGATCACCCTGCCGTCGCGCTGCACCGCGAAGGTCACCGGGTACAGGCCGGCGTTGGGGACGTTGAGCGCGTCGGGCCGCGCTCCGTCGACTTCTAACGGAACGGACACGGTGAACTGGCCGCGTTGGGACCCGGCACAACAGCCGGGTGAGATGGTGACGACGTCGTCCGGCAGCGGCAAGTTGATCGGCGGCCCGATCATCCTGTTGACCGACTCCCGATCGTTCACTCTCGGGTACACGGTGACCACGATGGAGACGGTTGCCAGATCGGTGCGGGCGAGGGTCGCAGGCAGAGCAAGGGTGGCCGTCAACGAACCGTCGGCCGCGACGTTGAAGCTCTGCGTGATCAGTTGCAGGTCACTCTGGGCGGCCTCGACCGTCAGTGGCTGCCAGACGATGAGTGAGGTGCAGATGAGGCCGAACAGGGCGAGCAGTCCCTGACGTGGTGTCACTCGATCCGCCGTTCGTAGACGTGCAACCGGTCGGCGAGATCGGTGAACCCGAAGCGGTGGTACAGGGCGAGCGCGGCGTCGTTGCCGACGTGGGTGTTGACCAGGGCCCGCTGGACCCGCCACCGGGCCATCCATCGCAACGAGTCGCCGACGAGGGCCGCGCCGTGACCTTGATGTTGATGCGCGGGTGACACGGCGAGTCGTTGGATGTACGCGTTTTTGCCATCGCGACCGGAGATGGCGTAGGCGACCAGTTCGCCATCGGCGCGCATGATCCGGGCCCGATGGCGAGGCGTCGCCGAGCGTACGTCGCCGATACCGATGCGATCGATGCACCATCCGGGGCCGAACGCGGCAACGTCGATGCGGCTGGCCTCGAGGTCGTCGTCGACAGCCAGCCGACTCGAGGCGGCGGATGTAGTGGCCACAGAGCCGACCGAGGTGTGCTCGAGAAGAACCAGGCTCTGGATTGCCTCGAATCCGAGACGCTCGAAGCGGGCGCCCGCTTGCACTCCGAGGGCACCGCTGCGAATCGTGTCGTAGCCGGCGAGTTGCAGCTCGCGGATCCACGCAGTGATGTCGGACGGGGCAGGCAGCCTGCTCTGGTTGTAGAGAACCAGATGGGCAACGTTCGGCTCGAATGCCCACGGTCGCACACGAGCGACGACTCCGCCGGCGCGCAAGATCAGCGGCGCGGCAGGGAGGTGCTGCATCGCAGGCTTCACGAACTGAAACGGTAGCTCCGAGTCGACCAGGGGGAGGTAGCGTCGATCGGCGTGACCGTGCTGTTCGCCACCCATTCGGCATACCTCGAACACCTCGCCGGCCCGCGCCATCCCGAGCGCCCCGAGCGACTCGACGCGGTCCTCGAGGGAGTTCGCCGCGCCGACCTCGGCGATGCCATCACTCCGCTCGAGCCCCGGGCTGCCGAGCGCGTCGACCTCGAACGAGTCCATCCGTCGTGGTACCTCGAACGGATGGAGACCATGTGTACCGCTGGCGGCGGCCGTCTCGACCCCGACACGTACGCCAGCCCCGGGAGCTTCGACGCTGCCAGGCTCGCCGCCGGCGCCGGGCTCACGGCAGTCACGGCGTTGCGCGCCGGCCATGGTGACGCAGCGTTCTGTGCCGTTCGCCCTCCCGGACACCACGCTTCCGCCACCGAGTCGATGGGCTTCTGCATGATCTCCAACGTCGCGGTCGTCGCCGCTTCGCTGGCCGACGAAGGCGAACGGGTCATGGTGCTCGACTACGACGCGCATCACGGCAATGGCACGCAGGCGGTGTTCTACGGCGACCCGCGAGTGTTGTTCGTCAGCTACCACCAATGGCCGCTGTACCCCGGAACCGGTCGAGTCCAGGAAACGGGCATCGACGCCGGGGCGGGCACGACGCTCAACATCCCGCTTCCGGCCGGAGCAACCGGGGATATCTACCTGCGTGCGTTCGACGAGATCGTCGCGCCCGTGGCGGAGCGATTCGCCCCGACGTGGGTCATCGTCTCTGCAGGCTTCGATGCCCACCGCGACGACCCGCTGACCGACATGGGGCTCGCCGCGGGTGACTACGGTCCCCTGACCGCTCGCGTGCTCGCGCTCGTGCCCGCCGGCCGCCGGCTGGTGATGCTCGAAGGTGGATACGACCTCGATGCGTTGACCAGTTGCTCGGCGGAGGTCATGCGTCAGCTGGCCGGGCTGACCGGGTCGGCGGCCGCGAGAGGGATCCGGTCATCTGGCGATGCGGAGGGTCCGACATCGGCGGGCCCGGGCTTCGACGCTGTCGACGCAGTGGCCCGCCACTGGCACCAGCAGGGCTGGTTGTGATCCCGGATCGTTTCAGTCCGATCCTCGACGAGCTCACCCCACTCACTGAGCGGTTTGCCGCAGCTGGTCATCGTCTGTACCTGGTCGGTGGAACGGTCCGCGATCTGCTGATCGCTCACGACCGCGACGATTACGACTTCGACGCCACCACGTCGGCGCGCCCCCCGCAGATCAAAGCTTGTCTCGAAGGTTGGGCGGATGCGATCTGGACGCAGGGCGAGCGCTTCGGCACGATCGGCGCCAAGAAGAACGGGCGCACGTACGAGATCACAACGCATCGTGCCGAGGCTTACAACGACGACTCGCGAAAGCCACATGTCGAGTTCGCCGACGAGATCGAAATCGATCTCTCCCGGCGCGATTTCACGATCAACGCGATGGCGCTCGAGCTCACGACTCCGACACCGTTGCTCGTCGACCCATTCGGTGGCGCCGCCGACTTGGTGGCACGAACGCTGCGCACACCACTGTCCGCGGAGGTGTCGTTCAGTGACGATCCGTTGCGCATGCTGCGCGCCGCTCGGTTCATCGCCCGCTACCAGCTGCAGCCGGTCGCCGAGCTGACAGCGGCAGTCACCGCGATGCACGCCCGCTTGTCGATCGTGTCTGCCGAACGCATTCGCGACGAGCTCGACAAGCTCATCACCGTCGACCATCCGAGCGCCGGATTGTGGTTCGTGATCGAGACCGGACTGGCCGACGACTTCTTGCCCGAGTTGCCGGCGATGCGCCTCGAGCAGGATCCGATCCATCGACACAAGGATGTGTTGACCCACACGCTGGCGGTCGTCGAGAACGTTCGCCCGGATCTGCACCGCGACTTCGACTTCAGGCGTACGCGCCTGGCCGCGTTGTTGCATGACGTCGGCAAGCCGCAGACACGCGGCGTGCAGAAGGGGAAAGGCATCACCTTTCACCATCACGACGCGGTGGGTGCGCGGATGACCCGCAAGCGACTGACCGCGTTGCGTTACTCGAACGACGACGTCGAAGCAATCACCGAGCTCGTCGCGCTGCATCTGCGATTCCACACCTATCAAATGGGTTGGACCGACTCCGCGGTGAGGCGCTATGTGCGCGACGCCGGGCCGCTGCTCGGTGAGCTCAACGTGTTGACGCGCTGCGACTGCACCACTCGCAACGAGCGCAAAGCGGCGACGCTGGCGAAGCGGATGGACGAGCTCGAGGAGCGCATCGCCGAGCTCTCGTTGCGCGAAGAACTGGCCTCGATTCGGCCCGAGCTCGACGGCAACGAGGTGATGAAGCTGCTCGGTGTCGGCCCCGGTCCGCAGGTCGGCAAGGCACTGGCGTTCCTGCTCGAAATCCGCCTCGAGGAGGGGCTTGTCGGCGATGCCGAAATTCATCGGCGGCTCGATCAGTGGCGGTCCGACCACGAAGGGCGGTGATAGAATCCGGCGCGGGAGTGACAGGGACGTCGTGAGCGATCGGGCACAAGACTTGGACGAACAACGTGGGCCGTTGGGTGTTTCCTTCACGCCCCCGCGCAGCGCGGCGATCAAGTATGGACTCGGTGGCCTGGCGCTGATCATCGGCGTCACGCTGATCGAGATCGGCTTGCACGGTCTCAACGTCGAGTCGTGGGGGGCGGTTTCGAGCAGCGCGCTGATCCTCGTGCCCGCCTGGAGTGGGTTCTTGCTGCTCCGTCGATATCGCGCCGACCGCCGTACCGAGTGGCTCCTCCTCGCCATCGGCGCGTTCGGGTGGGCGACGGGACAACTGTTGTGGATCGTTCAGATCACGCTGATCGATTCCACGACGTGGCCGTCGGTCGCCGATGCCGGCTACTTGCTGTGGGCGATCGCGGCAATCGGCGCGGTCTGGGTGCACACCAGGCCGTTCGAGCGATCGACGCGCATCATCTTCGCAGTCGATTCCGCCGTCCTCGCTGTCGCGCTGAGCTTCGTCGCCTGGGAGACGATCATCCGTGAGGGCGTAGGAGACCCGGCACGCTTCACGCTTCCTGCGCAATTGGCCATGCTGATCTATCCGCTCAGCGACATCGTGATCGCCTCGATGCTCGGCCTGTTGCTGCTGATCGGCCGATCGCCGGGGCGGATCTGTTTGTTCATCGGTGCGGTGCTCATCACCGTTGCCGACATCGCCTATTCGTCGACGGTCGGTTCGACGTCGAACGTGTCGTACGCAGTTTCGTTCCCAACCTGGGCACTCGGCTTCGTCGTGATCGGCATGGCCGCCGGGATGTCGAGCTCGCGAAAAGTTCAGTACACGCGTCCGACGTTGACGAGGATCCTGGTCGTCCACCTGCCGGCCTCGATCGCAGTGTGGCTGGCGGCCTGGCGCTACATGATCCGCAGCGACGGAGCCACGACCGTCACGGTCGTGATCGCGGTGGTGACCGGGTTCATGATCATCGTCGTCCAAACGGCTACCTGGTACCACTCCTCGACGTTGTCGGTGCGGCTGGAGGACAACATCGCCAACCTGCGACACACGGAAGCGGAGTTGCGAGCGCTACTCGACGACCTCCCGGATTCGGTCATCGTGCTCGACGGCCAGGGTCGGGTCGTCGAAGCCAACAAGCTGGCCATGGAAACCACGGGCCGTTCGCACGCCGAGGTGCTGCACAAGACGTTCACGTCGTTCGTCCGGCCGGCAGACCAGCCGATGCTGGTCGCAGCATGGAACAAGCTGCGCGACGGCGAAGCCATCGTCAGCCCGGTCTTCCCGTTCGACCATCCCGACGGCACCGAGATCTTGCTCGAGGTCGATGTTCACGTCCCGATCCGCGATCCCGAACGCGTCGTGGTGACGTTGCGCGATGTGACTGCTCGTCTGCGCGAGGCGCACGACCTCGATCTCGCTCAGGAGCGATTCAGGTTGGCGTTCCACGGCGCGCCGACCGGCATGTCGTTGTCGCTTGCCGACAACGACATCCTCATCGACGTCAACGATTCGCTGGCGACGATGCTCGGCTACTCGCGCCAGGAGTTGATCGGTCGAAGCATGCAGTCGATCGCCCATCCCGATGACTGGGAGCGCGGCGAGACACACACCGTCGCCATCGCCGCCGACTCGTACCACATGGAGCGTCGATACATCCGCCGCGACCAGAGCGTGATGTGGGCGCGCACGTGGGTGAGCGTCATGGATGAGGGCGAGGGTAGCAACCTGTCGATCACGCACATCGAAGACATCACCGAGCAGCGCCACAGTGCGGAGCGACTGGAATGGGCGGCGACGCACGACGAATTGACCCGCCTACCCAACCGCTTCCGGTTCCTCGACCAGCTCGCTCGGTTCCTCGAGACCAGCCAACCCGGTGCCGTGGCAGTGATGTTCATCGACCTCGACAACTTCAAGGTGATCAACGACAGCCTGGGCCACGGCGTCGGCGACGAGTTGCTGCGCGGGATGAGCGAACGGTTGCGGGCAGTCGTGCGCGACCGAGACATGCTCAGCCGGTTCGGCGGCGACGAGTTCATCGTGATGTTGCGCGATGTCGGCGCGACGATCTCGCCGGTCGAGATCGCCGAGCGACTTCGGGCCGAGATCGCTCAGCCGCTGACGGTCGACGGCGCCGAGCTGTACGTCACGGCCAGCATCGGGATTGCAGTAGCTGATCGTCCCGGCGTCTCGACCACCGATCTGCTGCGCGATGCCGACGCGGCGATGTATCGAGCCAAAGCCCGCGGGCGGGACTGCGTCGAGGTGTTCTCGCCGGGCACCCACGACGCAACCGTGCTGACGTTGCGCACCACCAACGAACTGCGCCGGGGCCTCGAGCGTCACGAGATCGTGCCGTACTACCAACCCATCGTCAGGCTCGACTCCGGTCACCTCATCGGCTTCGAGGTGCTGGCCAGATGGCGGCACCCCGACCGGGGTCTGCTCGGGCCCGAACAGTTCCTACCCATGGCGGAAGAGACCGGGTTGATCGGTGAAGTCGGGGCAGCGGTGCTGCGCTCGTCGCTCTCGCAACTCGGCCAATGGCGCAGTCGGCTGCCGCGCTTTGCGGGCCTCACCGTTGCCGTCAACGTCAGCGGACGGCAGTTGATGAGCGCCACGTTCCACGGGACGGTTTCGGAGGCACTGGCCGAGAGCGGTTTGACCGCCGACGCGTTGTGGTTGGAGATCACCGAGACCGCGTTGATGAGCGATGTCAAAGCCGCCACCGTCGCGCTCCGCGAGTTGCGCAGCCTCGGCCTGCATCTCGCGGTCGACGACTTCGGCACGGGGTATTCGTCGCTCACCTATTTGAAGCGCTTCCCGGTCGAGGCGATCAAAGTCGACCGGTCGTTCGTCAGCGGGCTCGGCATCGATCAGGAAGACACCACCATCGTCGAGGCGGTCGTGAAGCTCGGCCACTCACTCGGGTTGGTCGTGGTCGCCGAAGGCGTGGAGACCCCGTTGCAACTGGCGCGGCTGCGCGAGCTCGGCTGCGATCACGGCCAGGGCTACGTGTTCGGTCGGCCCCGACCCGCGGAACTGGTCGAGTCGGAATACGCGCTCGCGTGAGCTGGGCGTCGGGCTAGTTGCCTTGTTTGCGGGCCCGCAACACCAGCACGGATGGTGTCAACGCGTCGCGAACGTGGCGGGCGGTCAGCTCGTAGATCGTGTCGATGTGGAAGTTGGTGCGCTCGAACGCCATGTAGAGGTCACCGAAGGTGATGCCATCGGTGCCGTACGCCCGCCGCGCCGTGGTGTCGGCGCCATCGAACATCGCTGCCACGGGGTGATGCATGGCCACGACGAACGGTCCACTCAGCTTCAACACCCGATGCACCTGTCGCAGCAGCCTGGGCAGGTCGTCGACGTTGGCCAGTGAGTGGGCGGCGATGACCAGGTCGATCGAGCCGCTGGTGGCCATTCCCAGGTCGGCGAGCTCGCCGTGGTGGCATTCGACCTTGACTTCGGCGGCCTCGGCAGCGGCGCGGAGCCGGGCGATCTTCTCGGACGACGGATCGAGGGCGATGGCCTTTGCGCCTGCGGCTGCCGCGGTGATGGCGTTCGACGTCGACGACACCCCGAGCTCGAGCACCCGCTTGCCGCCCATGTCACCGCACAATCGCAGCTCGCCATCGTCGGCCACGTTGTCGCCGTACCAGATGTTCATAAGACAACAGTGTGCCGTGTCACGTCGCAGCGTTGGCGGATGTGCAACTCGCTAGCCTTGCGGCGATGGCCTTTGGGATCGACTCATTTCGCGGGGTTCGAGCGATCGTCGACCATCGATTGGCGCGCCGACATCTCATCAACGAGTTCCATCGTGGCCGTCTGCGGCAAGACCAAGTGTGCGACGCGCATCCCGAATTGATTCGAGCCGCGTCCAACGTCGGCACTCCCGCGTCGATGGCCTGCCCGATCTGTCGCGAAGCGCGGCTGTTTCTTGTGACCTACGTGTTCGGCTCGCGGTTGCCGTCCCATGGCCGGTGCGTCTCGACCGCGGCCGAACTGGCCAAGCTCAACACTCGCACCGATCCGTTGACGGCCTACGTGGTCGAAGCGTGCACGGCGTGCCGGTGGCATCACCTGTTGCGGGTGCTGCCGATCGGTGGGGGCATCGCTAGAACGGGCTGAGCCCCATTCGGTTACGTACCGAGATCGCCTCGCCGACGTGGGCATGGCCGTGTCCGACAACCGGCCACTGCACCAACCACCACACCGGTTTGTCGGCCCACATGCGATGCAGCCAGCCGACATCGTCGGTACTGAGCATGGCCTTGTGCGTCAGTCGGTGGCTGGTGTCGGGGACGGTGTCGAACGCCATGGTGCCGACGTCGTCGAGCCATGCGTGGGTGGCCGCGAACACCGCGTCGAAATAGGCCGTCAGCGACTCGGCCGGCGGAACCGAGCTGACGGCCGGGTCTTCGCGCTCGGCGAGACCGACGGCAGGCGGGACGTCGGCGAGACCGAGAGCCTCCCGGTAGTCGTTGAACAGTGGGGGATGGTCGCGGATCGCGGTGGTGATCGCCAGGTCGTGGTGCCGCGCCACGTGCAGCACAAGGTGGGCGATCGATGACCCTCCGTTGTCGACTTGTTCGACCCAGCGGGGTTCGGGAACCACGCTGAGTACGGAGTCCCTGAGCTTTGCGCGTACGCTGTCCAAGTCGCTTCGAATCCAGGTATGCACGTCCACGGAGTGAACGTAGTCCTAAAGTGTGTCCGCCGGGTCACAATGGGGTCCGGCGGAGCAAAATTTCACGGCGGCGACCATGAGCACGAGCCTCCGTGTACACATCCACCAGCCGACGCCTCGGTGCCGGCCAGTGTGGCGCCACGCCCACCAGTTCACCCGTCCCGAGCTGGTGGGCGAGGGTGCCAGTCGCTCCCGACAACCTCCCTCGGTCGACCTCGAGGTACCCGGCGGGCTTCCGTGTGGCACCCCCATGTCATGCTCGTGAGCGTGGACATCGTCATTCACCGCTACACTCGCCAGGTCATATTGGCCCTGCCCCAGAGAGGGGCCCCGGGTATGCCCCGGGTCCGAAGGGAGGTTGCACACGCATGATGCGTGCTTACGAACTCATGGTCATCCTCGATGGTGACCTCGAAGACACCGCCGCTCAGGCGAGATTGAAGTCGATCACCGATTCGATCGCCAACGCCGGTGGGCAGGTTCACGGCAAGCCCGACTGGTGGGGCCGCCGCCAATATGCCTATCCGATCAACAAGAAGGAATACGGCTACTACGTCGTGTACCAGCTTCTTGCTCCGGGTGGAGCCCTCGACGACCTCGAGCGGTCGTTCCGCATCGCTGACGACATCGTCCGCCACAAGCTCATCCGTCTTCCCGATTCCGAGGCAGAGCGCCGCGGTTTGTCGGAGCCTGCGGCCTGATGGGCCGCTTGTCGAGAGGAGGCCGTCATGGCCGATAGCACTGTCACGATCGTCGGAAATCTCACCCGCGATCCCGAGCTGCGGTTCACCGCCGGCGGTAAAGGTGTCGCCAGTTTTGGTGTGGCCGTCAATCGTCGCTACCAAGTCAATGGCGAATGGCAAGAGAAGGTGTCGTTCTTCAACGTCACGGCCTGGGACAGCTTGGGCGAGAACGCCGCGGCGTCGCTCACCAAGGGAACCCGCATCATGGTCACGGGCCGCCTCGAGCAGCGCGAGTACGAGACCACCGCCGGCGAGAAGCGCAACGTCGTCGAGATCGTCGCCGACGAACTCGGGCCAAGCCTGCGCTGGGCCCGCGCCGAAGTCGAGCGCACGCAACGCACCGGCCCCGACGGCACGCCATCGGGCGGCGCCCGCCCGGCCGCCGCAGCGAGCGGTGGTCGCCCGGCCGCCGATCCCATGTACGGCGACGAAGAGCCGTTCTGACCGAATTGATCGTTCCGAGAAAGAATCCACGATGACCAGCAAGAAGAACAAGGCCAGAGCGCCCAAAGAGATCAACAAGAAGTTCAAGAAGAAGACGAGCGTGCTCGTCACCGACAAGGTCGATTTCGTCGACTACAAAGACGTCAACTTGTTGAACCGCTTTGTCAGCGATCGTTCCAAGATCCGCAACCGGCGTGTCACCGGCAACACGGTGCAGCAGCAACGCGACATCGCCAACGCGGTGAAGAACGCTCGCGAGATGGCGCTCCTTCCGTACACCAAGCGCGTGTCCCAAACCCGCGCCGGCCGTCCGCCACGCGAGCGCGACGAAGATGGCGGCGGCGGTCGTCGCGGCGAAGACAGTGGTGGTCGTCGCGACTCGTTCAAGGCCGACGCACCGGTGGCAGTGCCCGACGCGAAGGCCGACGACACTGCGATCGACTCCGCCGCCGGCGAAACGGTAGAGGCCTGAGCATGCGAATCATTCTTCGTTCAGATCGCAAGGGCCTCGGCAAGCGCGGCGACATCGTCGAGGTTGCCGACGGTCATGCCCGCAACTTCTTGCTGCCCCATGGTCACGCGCTCGTTGCGTCCGATGGCTCCGTCAGTCAAGCGGCGTCGATGCGACGCTCGCGCGACCTACGCGATGCGCAAGATCGCGAGAGTGCTCAGACGATTGCCTCGACCTTGGTCTCCAAGATCATCACCATCACCGCCAAGTCGGGCCCAGAGGGCAAGCTGTACGGCTCCGTCACCTTGAGCGATGTCGCTCATGCAGTCGAAGAGCAGACCAAGGTGGTCATCGACCGCAGGCAGCTGCACATGGACCCGATCAAATCACTCGGCACCCACACGGTGACCGCAAAGTTGCACAACGACGTGGAATTCCCGATCACGGTCGAAGTCGTCAACAAGTAACCGCCCGCCCAATCTCTTCTCCACAGGGTTGTCCACAGCCCGGGCACGCCTTCGCGAAGGCCGTGTCCGGGGCTATGCCGTTCCCTCAGCGATGAACTTGTCCACACACGCCCCACAGGCCAATCACAGGATGTTGGCCCTTACGTTCCACAGGCTCGATCAGGCAAGGTAGGTCAGCCATGACTGATTTCTCCCGCGACTCCCGCGACTCCGGGCGCGACCGCACCCCGCGCCGATCCGACGCTCGCATACCCCCGCACAACCTCAACGCCGAGGAGAGCTTGCTGGGCGCCTTGCTGCTTTCGCGAGATGTCGTCGATGTCGTTGGCGAGCTCGGCGTCGATGTCGATCACTTCTACAAGCCGAGCCATCAACACATCTACTCGGCCATACGGGGTCTCACTGCGACGGGCCAGCCGGTCGACGCGGTGACGGTCGCCGACGAGTTGCGCCGCAATGGTCTGCTCGACGAGATCGGCGGACCACAGACGCTGCTCGAACTGCAGAACGCAACACCGGCGATCTCCAACGCATCGCGCTACGCCAAGATCGTTCAAGACACGGCGATGCTGCGCAAGTTGATCGCTGTCGCCAGCGAGATCGCCGAGATCGCCTACCTCGAACCCGACGATGTCACCAAGGCGCTCGACGAAGCCGAGACCAAGGTGTTCGAGGTCGCCGAAGAGCGCGTCAACCTCACGACCATTCGATCGCTCAGCGACTTGCTGCCGCTGGCGATGGACAAGCTGCAAGAGACGTTCGAACGCGGCGACATCATCACCGGCACGGCCACCGGGTTCCACGATCTCGACGAGATCCTCTCCGGGCTGCAGCCGTCGACGCTCAACATCATCGGCGCCCGTCCGGCGATGGGCAAGACCAGCCTGGGCCTCGGCATTGCCGCCTACGTGGCGCAGACCGCGCGGCGCCCGGTGTTGGTGTTCTCGTTGGAGATGGGTCACGCCGAGCTGACCCAACGCATCTTGTCCAGTGAGGCTGAGGTCGATTCGCAGAAGCTGCGAACCGGCCGCCTTGTCGAGGCCGACTGGACCAAGATCGGCCGGGCGATCAATCGTCTCGACGTGCCGATGTACCTCGACGACAACCCGCGGGTCACGGTGATGGAGATCCGCGCCAAGGCTCGTCGTATGAAGGCCCGCCAGGGTCTGGCGTTGATCGTCATCGACTACCTGCAGTTGATGAGTGGCGGCACCAACGTCGAGAACCGTCAGCTCGAAGTCAGCGAGATCAGCCGCGGGCTGAAGATCTTGGCCCGCGAGTTGGAGGTGCCGATCATCGCCCTCAGCCAGCTGAGCCGAAACTTGGAGACCCGCGGCGACAAGCGGCCAATGCTGTCCGACCTACGCGAGTCGGGGTGCCTCACCGCCGATACCCGTCTCGTACGCGCCGACACCAATGCCGAGGTCACTCTTGGCGAGCTGGTCGAATCGGGCGAGGTCGGTGTGCCGGTGTGGTCACTGGACGAGAAGTATCGATTGGTCGAGGGCACGGTTACGGCGGCATTCTCGAGCGGAATCAAGCCCGTGTTTCGCCTGCGGTTTGCATCTGGGCGCACCATCGATGCAAGTGCGAATCATCCGTTCCTGACGGTGGATGGTTGGGTGCGCGTCGAGGACGTGCAAGTCGGCACTCACCTCGCCACGGGTCGTCGCCTACCCGAAGCGACAAGACACACGTCGATGGCAGACGACGAGCTGATCCTGCTGGGCCACCTCATCGGCGACGGTTGCACACTCGCCCGTCATGCCGTGCAATACACCACCATCGATCCACTGAATGTCGAAGCTGTCACGGCTGCCGCGCGCTTCTTCGGAGTGACCGCGCGCGTCAAGCACGAGGTCGTCGAGGGCAGGGGTCACTGGACCCAGGTCTACCTACCGAGTCCATACAGACTGACGCACGGTCGACACCACCCGATCTCGTCGTGGCTGCGAGCCCTTGGCGTGTGGGACCTACGTTCGTGGGAGAAGAAGATCCCCTCGATCATGTTCGAACAAGCTCCCGAGAAGATTGCCCTTTTCCTTCGGCATCTCTGGGCCACCGACGGATCGGTTGCGTCAACGATCTACTACGCGACCTCCAGCCCCGAGTTGGCGCGAGGCGTGCAGGAGTTGCTCGTTCGCTTGGACATCCGATGCCGACTTCGAACGGTCAGGGGTTCGCGTGGGCGGACGCAGTACCAAGTCGAGGTGAGCGGTCGCGACGAGCAACTCCGCTTCGCGGAGGTCGTCGGCGTCCATGGTTCCCGGTCTGCCCGACTTGACGAGCGGTCCGAAGGCAACCGGCAACTTCGCTCGAACCCCAATGTCGACATCCTCCCCAAGCAGGTGTGGGATCACGTACGCCACAAGTCGCTTGCCGATGCCGGCATGTCTGCGCGCGACCTCGCTGCCGCGATCGGTATGTCGTATTGCGGCTCGGCGCTGTACAAGTCCGGCCTCTCACGAGCGCGACTCCAACGTGTGGCCGCAGCTACCGGCGATGAGTGGTTGCTGGACCTGGCGAGCAGCGATGTCTTGTGGGATCGCGTTGTCGAGATCGAACCTCTCGGCGAGATGGAAGTGTTCGATGCGACGGTCGAGCCGCATCACAACTTCGTTGCCAACGGTGTGATCGCCCACAACTCGCTCGAACAGGACGCGGACGTCGTGATGTTCTTGTACCGCGACGAGGTCTACAACAAGGAGTCGTCCGACAAGGCCATGGCCGAGGTCATCATCGCCAAGCATCGTTCGGGCCCGACGGGCACGGTGCGGTTGGTCTTCCGTGGCCAGTACACCAAGTTTGGCAACGCCGCGCGCAGTGTGTGACGTAGTCAGGTTCGGTTCCACCACAACGACAGCCCGAGTGCGCCGACAGCCAACAGCGCGCCGACGGCGACGAACCACACGCTGATCTCGTGGTCCTCGTGCTGGTTCTGGATGTCGCTCGGGAGCTTGGCGAAGACGTCGCGCAGCTGGCCGGCGTTCTCGGCCTGGTAGTAGGTCCCGCCCGTTGCCGCGGCGACCGCCTTCAGGGTGGGCTCGTCGCGGTCGAGGAAGTTGCGCCTCCCGGTGCCCCCGCCGTTTCCTCCGCCGAATCCAGGGCCGCCACCCTGCCCACCTCCGAGGCCGGCCGCGCCAAGCTGCGCGGCCGAGCACACCATCGCCGTCGGGTTGTCGGTGCCGAAGCCGATCGTGTACACCCGCACCCGCCGGGCAGCTGCCTGCTTGGCGGCATCGACAGGCGTGATGCCGCGGGTGTTGGCTCCGTCGGTCAGCAGCACCACGATGTCGGGCACGTATCCCTGGGCCGGCACCGGTGCGGGGGTCGTGTCAGGAGCAGGGCTGTTGGCAGTGTTGCGGCGACCGCCCTGGTTTGCTTGGGCCTCGACAACGGCGTCGACCGGTGCGACGTTGGGATCGACCGAGGCGATGGCATCGATGGCCTGCAGCGTCGCCGCCCCGATCACCGTTCCGCGCGCAATCGTCAACGAATCGATCGCCCGGGTCAGCGCGGCTTTGTCGGTGGTCGGTGGCACGATGAGCTGGGCGAAGCTGGCGAAGGCGATGAGCCCGATGCGCGTCCCGGCGACCTGGTTCTTGACGAACTCCTTCGCCGCGTTCTGCGCGGCGGTGAGTCGGTTCGGCGTCACATCGGTCGCGCACATCGAGCCCGATACGTCGAGGGTGAGGATGATCGACGTCTTGTTGATCGCGACCTCCTCAGAGATCCGAGGGCGAGCGCTGCCGATCGCCAGCGCGGCGAGGGCGGCCAGGAACAGGCCGACCGGAACGTGGCGGTGCCATCGCGATCGCCGGGGGATTGCCTGGCGGATCAGCGCCACACTTGAATAGCGAACGGCGTGCTTGCGCTTGCGCCGCAGCTGCCACAGGTACGCACCGAGCAGCAGCGGCACGATCATTAGCGCCAGCAAAGCCAGCGGAGTGGCGAACGTCATCGCTACACCAGCCTTCCGAACCACAGCATCGACATGACGCCACCGAGGAGGAGCAGGAGGGAGGGTGCTGACGCCCGCGAACAAAGCGGTCACTTCTGTCTCCTTCGGGTCGGTCACGGTCCGTAGGTCGATGCTTCGATAGATCTGCGACAGCGTCGCCGAGTCCTTGGCGCTGTAGTACGCGCCGTTGGTAACCGAAGCGATCTGCTTCAGCACCTGCTCGTCGAGTGCCGTCGCCACGCTGAAGCCGTCGATCTTGAGGACCGTGCCCTGCGTGCTGCCGAGGCCGATGGGGTAGATGTGCACGCCCGCTGTCGAGGCCAGTTGGGCGACCGCTCCGGCGTCGGGACCAGAGGTGTTTTCGCCATCAGACAACAAGACGATGGCCGCCGAGCCGTAGTAGCCGATATCGACGTTGGCGATGTCGTCGGGCGAGGCGTTCTTCGGCAGGCTCAGTGGCTTGCCGACGATTGCGCTGAGCGAGGCGACGATTCCTTGCCCGAGCGACGTCGCTCCCGTGGGTTTCAGACGATCGATCGCCGCCACCGCCGCAGACCGGTCGCTGGTCGGCTGCTGGGTGATCAGTGCGCCGTTGTTGAACGCGACGACACCGATCTTGATCGTGCTCGGCTGCTTGTCGACGAACTGCTTCGCGGCGGCCTTCGCGGCGTCCATCCGTGTCGGCTGCAGGTCGGTCGCCAGCATGCTGTTCGACACGTCGAAGGCCAAGATGACCGTGCCTTCGCGATGCGGCAACCCGACGCTCATCTGCGGTCGGGCGAACGCTACGACCATGATGGCGAGCGCGGTCAACAACAGCGCCGCCGGCACGTGGCGCGCCTTGCGAAGTCGGCGCGCCGAAGTGGTGGGAGCGAAGCCCTGCGCGGCCAGCGCCGCGCTGCGGGCCCGGCGTCGGGTGTCGACGCGGAGGTAGGCGGCGACAGCGAGTGGCACCAGCACGAGGAAGGCCAACATGCGCGGCGAGGCGAACGACATCAGCGCCTCTGCCTCTTGCGACTCTCGACCATGCGCACGAGCGCGCGGACCAGGTCGTCCTCTGTCGACACCTCGTACAGCGGGGTGCCGGCCTGCTTCGCCAACTCGCGCACCTCGGCTTCGCGTGCTGCGGCAGCCTCGCCGAAGCGGCGGCGAAACTCGGGATCACTCGTGTCGACGGACAGCAGCTCGCCGGTCTCGACATCCTCGACCACGATCCACCCGGCATCGGGGAGCTCGAGCTCGCCGGGGTCGACCAAGCGGATGGCGACGACCTCGTGCCGCTCCGTCAGCCGGGCCATCGCTTGCTCCCAACCCGGCTCGCTGATGAAATCGGAGATGACGAACACGAGGGAGCGTCGTCGCAACACGCTGGCACCGGCCTCGATCAACAGCTTCAGATCGGTGGTGCCGCCCGAGTTGGGGGCAGGCCGGAGCAGGTCGTGAGCGAGCCGTAGCACCTGCATGCGTCCATTCCGTGGCGGGATCATCCGCTCGATGGCATTGTTGTGGAGGATCGCGCCGACGCGATTGCCGCCTCGGGTCAGCACACGCGCCAGAGCGATGGCCACCTCGATGAGCACGGCTTCCTTCGGCCGCTCCGTCGGTCCGAAACTCATCGACGGAGAACGATCGAGCAAGAGCCATGCGGTCAGTTCGCGATCTTCCAGAAACGTACGCACATGGGTGACGTCGGTGCGCGCCGTGACGTTCCAATCGATGTGGCGCACATCGTCGCCGGGCACGTACTCGCGGAGGTCGGCGGCGTCGAGCCCGGCGCCGCGGAACATCGTTCGGTAGTCGCCCTGGAGGCTCCCGTCGAGGCGGCGGATCACCCGCCACTCCAGGCGCCGCAGCAGGCGCTCAGGGGTCTGGGCGGAAGATGGTGTCATCGTAGGCAACGGGGGATTCGCGCAGTGGCACAACGGGAACTGGGACCGCAGCGAGCACTCTGGTGAGGATGCTGTCGGCGCTGATGTTGTCGGCGAGTGCCTCGTATGACAGCACGATGCGGTGACGGAGGACGTCGAGAGCGAGGTCGGTCACGTCTTGCGGAAGTGCATACGTCCGGCCTCTGAGAAACGCAAGTGCCTTTGCCGAGAGGATCATGTTGATCGAGGCCCGCGGACTGGCGCCAAAGGTCACGTACCGGGTGAGATCGTGCAAGCCGACCGTCGTTGGGTTGCGAGTGGCGTTGACGACGCGCACCGCGTATTCCATCAACGCCGAGTCGACGTAGACGGCATCGGCGGCTTGTTGCATCTGCAACAGCTCGGCCGACCCGATCACCTGCTGTGGCGGATCGATCTTGGTCGTCATCCGCTCGACGATGACGAACTCTTCGGTCGGGGTCGGATAGTCGACGAGCACCTTGAGCATGAACCGGTCGAGCTGCGCCTCGGGCAGTGGGTAGGTGCCCTCGGATTCGATCGGGTTCTGAGTGGCCATCACGAGGAACGGATCGCCGACGCGGTGGGTCTCGCGTCCGATCGTCACCTGCCGTTCCTGCATGACCTCCAGCAGCGCGCTCTGCACCTTGGCCGGCGCTCTGTTGATCTCGTCGGCCAGCAGCAGGTTGGTGTGCACTGGTCCGAGGGAGGTCTGGAACTCGCCCAAGCGTTGGTTGTAGATGCGCGTTCCGATGAGGTCGGCCGGCACCAGATCGGGGGTGAACTGGATTCGCTGGAAGTCGACGCCGATCGTTTGCGCCACGGTCTTGATCGCCAACGTCTTGGCCAGGCCGGGCACGCCTTCGACGAGCACATGGCCTCGGGCGAGCATGGCGACGATCAGCCGCTCGAGCAGCATGTCTTGTCCGACGATCAACTTCTTGACCTCGAACACGACGTGCTCCATCGGCGATGTCCTGATTGATGGCACGTTCACGCGTCCTCCGTATCGATCGGTGTCAGGCGGTCGGTCATTGTTGGGGTGCTCCTGCTGCGCCGCCGGCCGTCGCGATCGGGATGGCGAAGCCGATGCCGACGAAGAAGGTCTGCTCCGCCGGATTCGCCAGCGCTGTGACGATGCCGACGACCTGTCCGGCGCTGTTGAGCAGCGGTCCGCCCGAGTTGCCCGGGTTGACCGCTGCGTCGAACTGGATGAGGCCGTTGAGGGTCTGCCCGCCGGAGATCGGC
Source organism: Ilumatobacteraceae bacterium (assembly GCA_025358075.1). Taxonomy (GTDB): domain Bacteria; phylum Actinomycetota; class Acidimicrobiia; order Acidimicrobiales; family Ilumatobacteraceae; genus JAENVT01. The sequence goes on along the minus strand of JANYKU010000174.1, from coordinate 12,965 downwards.
ACCGTGCGATTCAACCCCGAGACCACGCCGCCACTCAGCGAGTCGACGAGGCCGAACGGGTGACCGGTGGCGTACACGTCATCGCCGATCTGCACGCCGCCACCCATCACTGCCGGCACGATGACGCTGGGCGGCTGTTGCGGCGTAAGCACAGCGATGTCGCTGGACGCCTGCTGTGAAGCAATGGTCGCTGACGACTGCGAGCCGTCGGCGAAGGTCACCTCGATCGAGTCGGCACCGTCCACGACATGCCTGGCGGTGAGGACCTGGCCACTGGCGTTGATGACGACTCCGGCTCCGGACGTCGTGCCCTCCGTTGCCGCGCCGGCGCGCTTGGCGGTGATGTACACCATCGACGGTTGGATCGCACGAAAGGCGGTCTCGCCCGGCGGCGGCACGTTCTGGGCGGCAGTGATGCCCTTGTCGACCTCGGAGCTGATGGTGCTGGAGATCTGATCGGGCGTCAGCGTCGATGGGCGGTCGCCGGCGCGGACGACCGCGATAACCCCAAGGGCCAGGGCAAGGCCGATCCCCAGCCAGGCGAGCCGCGGCTTCGTCCGGCGTAACTTGCCCGGTGGATACTGGTCGTCGGCGCTGGCCGGCGTCCCGATCCGGTCATCGTCAACGACGCTCACTTCCGGACGCTAATGCTGGTGGTTGTGGGTTTTACCTCGGGCAAAACGTACTCTCACCAAACCTAAAACGAGCTGCCGCTAGGACTACTCGCGCCGACACGTAGCACTCTCGTCAACCAGCCGCCAGACTTGCGGACGTGTTCCTCGGCAACGATCTCTTGGCCTGGTTGATCCTCGCGCTCGGTGGCGCCTTGTTCGCCGGCAACGTGATGGCACTGGTCAAGCCCCCGCCGCCGCAGGAGGGCTATCTCGCCAAGGCTCCGGTCGGCCGCAGTGTGTTGATGGGCGTGATCGGCCTGGTGGCAGCGGTGTGGGCCCTGGCCTCGCTGATCAGCTGACGGTGGTCGGCTGGAACACCTCGGCGAGTGTGCGCAGGAAGCGGTCGTTCTCGTCGGGCGTCGACACCGTCACTCTGATGCCTTCGTTGCTGAATGGTCTGGTGACAACACCGCGGCGTTCGAGGCCGAGGTAGACCTCGTCGGTGCGTTCGCCGATCGGCAGGTAGACGAAGTTGGCCTGAGCGTCGGGCAGTTGCCAGCCGGTTGCGACGAGCTCGGAGATCACCCGGGCGCGTTCGCTGAGGATGGCGCTGACTCGAAGTGCGATCTCGTCGGCAGCATCGATCGCGGCGATCGCAGCAACCTGAGCAAGTGCGCTGACGGCGAACGGGAACAGTGTCTTGTCGACCGCGGCGATCACCTCGGGATGTCCGATCGCGTAGCCGGCTCGGATGCCTGCGAGCCCCTGCGCCTTCGAGAACGTGCGGGTGACGATCACGTTCGGGTAGCGCGGAACGAGGTCACGCACCGGGTCGCCCAGCGCGGGGTCGAGGAACTCGCGGTAGGCCTCGTCGATCACGATGATCGTGGCAGGGGAGATGCCGTCGACGAGCGTGGCGATGTCGACAGTCGACACCGCGGTACCGGTGGGGTTGTTCGGCGTTGCCAACAGAACCAGCTTGGTTCGTTCGGTGACTGCGGCCGCGACGGCATCGAGATCGAAGGCGTGGGCGGCGTTGAGCGGTGTGGTGATTGCTGTGCCGGCCATCAGCTGGGTGTAGACGGGATACACCTCGAACGAACGCCATGGGTAGACGACCTCGTCACCTGGATCGACGTACGTCAGGAACAACTGTTGCAACAGACCGACCGATCCGGCGCCGACGGTGACCGATTCGACGTCGACGCCCAGCCAGGTCGACAGCCGTTCGCGCACGGCGGTGGCGCGATGGTCGGCGTATCTGTTGGCACCGGTCGCCGCTGCCGATACGGCGTCGACGATCGCCTGGATCGGCGGCAACGGGTTCTCGTTGGATGCCAACTTGATCGCGTTGGTGATGCCGTGCTCGGCCTCGGCCTGGGCCGCGCCCTTACCGGGGCGATAGGAGGGCATCAGATCGACGGCAGGGCGTGGCCTTCCGACGGAATGCGTTGCGGTCATGAATGCTCCGTTCGGCGAATGGTCAGCCAAACGTAGCGCCGCTGGCCGAGTCGGCGGGGTGCCTGACTGCCAACGGGCCGAGCAACGGTTGCGCGGCGAGCGTGACGCGATCACATCCACCGACTTTCGATTTCGACAACGCTTCGTCGGCTCGGATCATCGTCTCGGCCACGTGCTCGCCCTTGCCCAAGGCAACACCGATCGATACCGTCAGTGGCTCGGCCACGGCCAGCGCCATCCGTGAAACGCCGAACCGCATCCGTTCGGCCACCTGCCCGGCTTCGGCAGTTGTCGTCTTGGCGAGCAAGACGCAGAACTCCTCGTCCTCATAGCGGTAGATGACATCGCCGATGCGGCACTCCGTGCGCAGCACGTCGGCCAGTTGCCGCAGCACCTCGTCGCCGGCCTCGCGCCCGTGCTCGTCGTTGACTCGTTGGAAGTGGTCGACATCGATCTTGATCACCGCCACCGGTGTCTCGGCGGTCGCAGCCTCGATCGCCAGATCGCGGTCGAGTCGACGCCGGTTGCCGACACCGGTCAAGTCATCGCACATCTCCAACCGCCAGCGCTTGGCGCGCCGGTCGCGCACCACTGCGATGACCCCGCCCAAGGCTCCGAGCGTTGCCAGGATTCCAATCACCGTCAGACCGAACACGATCGTTCGATTCGAGGTCGTCGAGACCACGACGCCGGCCATCTGGGGGATCCGCACGCTGTTCATCGCATTTGTATCGGCGGGGGATCATCCAAAGTTGAACAGAGGATCGCTGGCCGGCCGACCTGTGCCATGCTGCGCAGATGGACGAACGCATCGAACGTTGGGGTTCCGGTGGGCCGTGGGAAGGCATCGTCGGCTACAGCAGGGTGGTGCGAAGCGGTGACTACGTGCACGTCGCCGGCACGACTGCCACCGTCGATGGGCAAGTGGTCGGTCGCGGCGACGTGGGCGAGCAGGCAAGGGTGGCGCTGCGCATCATCGGCGAGGCATTGACCAAGGCCGGGGCGCGGTTCGACCAGGTCGTGCGTTCGCGCATCTACGTACTCGACATCGCCGACTGGGAGGCCGTCGGCGTGGCGCACGGTGAGGTCTTCGCCGACATCCGCCCGGTCTCGACGATGGTGGAGGTCTCCCGCTTGATCGACCCAGATCACCTGGTCGAGATCGAGGTCGACGCGTACAGCCCGCTTGGTGGATGAGCGACGGTCGTCCGGCGACCGCGCGAGACTTGGTCCGTGACCGAACCCGACGAACTGCCGGGTGAACCGAGCGGTGTACGTGACGACCTCGAGCGCATGCTGGCGTTCTCGGCGAAGTTGATCCCCACTTCGGTCATCGTGCCCGCGTGGCGACGATTGACCGACGGCGAGTCGACGTGGCCCGTGCGCATCGCCGTGATCGCCGCGACGGGGCTACAGGTGACCTTGCCCAATCGGTACGAGATGCCCCCGACCTGGCTACTGCCGACGATCGGCGTACTGCTCGCCATTGGCCTGTCGGTGGCGCATCCGCGTCGAATCACGCGGCATTCGCCGCAACTTCGCATCGTCAGCATCCTGCTGATCGCGGTGATCACGCTGGCCAATGCCGGGTCGGCAGCCCGGCTGATCAACGCACTACTGCAGGGCCGCACCCACGAGAGCGCGACCAAGTTGCTGTTGACGGGTGGGGCGATCTGGTTGACCAACGTCATCGTGTTCGGCATGTGGTACTGGAACCTCGACCGCGGTGGCCCGGCTGCTCGAGCCCAGGCGTTGAAGTCGTACCCCGACTTCTTGTTCCCACAGATGACCGTCGACAACCTCTCGCCACCGGATTGGCAGCCGCAGTTCTTCGACTACCTGTACATCTCGTTCACCAACGCCGCGGCGTTCAGCCCGACCGACACGTTGCCGCTGGCCCGCTGGGCGAAGCTGGCGATGATGCTGCAATCGGTCGTGTCGCTGGGCACGGTGGTGCTGGTCATCGCTCGCGCCGTCAACATCTTGAAGTGACTACGGCGTTGCGTCGTCAGGCTGCGCGGCTTCGTCGCGTCCGGTGAGCATTCGGCGAGTGGCGACGACCAGGGCCAACAACCCGACGCCGAGCACGATCAGCGGGACCAACGCATCGGGTCGAGAGTTGATCATGTTGCCGGCGTGACCGTTGATCGCGGCGATCCCGACCACGACGGTGACGATCCCGAACACCAATGACACTGGATCGAATCGATGAGCCTTCACGGTTGTACCCCTGACGTCGTGGTGGTGATTGGAGGAATCGGCGTGACCGGTATCGCGGCCGTCGTCGGCACCGGCGACGGCGATGGCGATGGCGGCCGGGCGTTTCGGTGGATCACGAACCCACCTGGCGACACGACAGTGCCGTCGGCCCGGATGGTGGCACCGTTGTCGAGTTGCACGGATCCGTCGGTGCGTTGCTCGACGATCGGGATCTGGTAGGTGCCGTCGGCCTCGATCCGGCCACCATCATTGAAGCTGATCGAGCCGTCGGCGAACAGCACGGTTCCGTCACCGAACTGTTGCAGCACCGGAACGTCGAGCGGAGCCATGACCGCCGTCGTCGTCGGCACCGGCACCGGCACCGGGAATGAGGGGAAGGCCTCGGAGGAAGCGCGGCGAACCTCGATCGAGCCGGTCCCGGCTCTGAGGGTGAGCTTGATCAGTTGGCCGCCCTGCTTGGTGTCGAGGTTCAACGTGCGCCGATAGCCGCTGACCGATGAGCCCAGCGCGTCGATCGTTCCGATACCGACGCGGGAATCGATCTGGACGCGCGCATTGTCGGGCACGACCACTCTCAAGTTGCCGACGCCGACGTCGACCGATGTCGAGACATCGTTGGGGTAATCGACGAGCCACAGTTCGAAGTCGCCAATTCCGGCGCGGTACGTACTGGCAACGGTGCCGCCGGGAGCGATGTACGCGCTGTGGCCACCAGTGGCGTGATTCAGGTCCACGCCGGCAAAGCTCAGGGCCGAGGCGATGACCGCAGCCGCCGTGGTAGCGATTGCCGGGATCATCAGCCACCGGGCACGGCCGACAAACGCTCCGATGACCAAGCCGGCGCCGAGCACCAGTGTTGCCCAGCCGAAGGCGAGCGTGCTGCGGTTGGAGACGCCGTGGTTCGACAACCACACGGTGGCGCCGACGACTGCGGCGGCGCCGATCGTCAACAAGCCGAGCACCGACCGCGGCGGTCGCGGTCGTTGCTGTCGTTGAGCGGTCCACGAGCTCCAGCGATCCGCGGTCGAGCCGCCGTCACCTGCCGGTGCGGTGTCGACGACCGGTGGCGGAAAGCCCGTGTTGGCCGGGCCCCGTCCATGCCAAAGCGCTACTGCGATCCCGAGCAGACCGATGGCCACCACCCAGCCCCCAGCAGGTAGATGCGCGTCGCCGGCGAACAGCCAGCGAGCGGCGGCCAGCACGGCGATGGCTCCGACGATCCGCCGGATCATCGAGGGAGGCGGCGAGGTCGGCGAATCGGCCAGCATCGCCAGCCCGGCCAGATAAAGGACGACGCCGACGCCGCTGAACAACGCCATCACCACGAAGGCGATGCGCACCAGGAGCGGCTCGATCGCCAAGGCGCGAGCCAACCCGCCGGCGACGCCGAGCACGACCCGTTCGTCGGATCGTGCCCAGCGTCGCTCGGTGGGCTCGATCGGAGCCGGACTTGGGGGCGGCAGCGGGCTCGGCTCCGTCTCGATGTTGGTCATAGGTCGAACGGTACGGGTGACGACCCGTTCCCGCCATCGGGGATGACCCTGGTTGACCCCTGAGATCGGCACCGCCGGATCAGGGTCGCTACCTGATGTGCCGTCTCGGTTTCGATGGCACGATATGGGCATGAGCACCACCCCGGCAGCAGTGCGTCACGGCGCCCGGCGGATCGAGTTCACCCGGTCGCCGACGGATCGAGTGCTGCTCGGCGTCTGTGGTGGGGCCGCCCGCCGCTACGGGGTCGACACCTACGTCGTCAGGATCGCGTTGTTGCTGTTGACCCTCACGGGTGGCCTTGGCGTCGTCATCTACCTCGCCGGGTGGGCACTGAGCGGGCCGCCGGAAGAGGCGACCGTGCCGAAGGTCGCCGAGCCCGGCGTGGTGTCGCTGCGGTCGGCCGCGGTCGCTGCGGCGACCGGTGGACTGTTGATGAGCACTCGCAACATCGGCCTGTGGCCAGGTGATGGCATCATGATCCCTGCAGTCGTCGTCGCCAGCGGGTCGGCGCTTCTGTGGTATCGAGGCCGCGAGCTGCATCCCGAGGGCGATCCGCTGGAGCGCGTGTTGCAGGGCCGCACGACGCCGGTGCGCGCCCTGGGCGGCGTCGCCCTGGCGATCGCTGGATTGGTGGCACTCGTCGCCGGGGGAGTGCACGTGGCACAACTTCCGGCAGCGCTCGCCGCACTCGCGATGGCGTTGGCCGGCGCCGCCGTCTTGATCGGTCCGTACGTCGCCCGGCTCACCACGCAGTTGCGAGACGAAGAACGCGCCCGAATCCGCGACCAAGAACGCAACGACATGGCCGCCCACCTCCACGACTCGGTGCTGCAGACCCTGGCGTTGATGCAGCGCGCCGCGGCCGACCCGCGGCGGATGGTGATGCTGGCACGGCGTCAGGAGCGCGAGCTACGCAGTTGGCTCTACGACTCCAAGGCCGCCGCGGCGATCGGTTCGTTGAGTGCTCGTGCCGAAGCGCTCGCCGCCGACCTCGAGCTCGTCCATGGCCTGCCTGTCGACCTGGTCGTCGTCGGTGACGACGAGGTGACTCCGGCAGTCGATGCGTTGCTGCTCGCTGTGCGTGAAGCAACGGTCAATGCCGCCAAGCACTCGCAGGCCGATCTCGTCAGCATCTACATCGAGGTCGAGCAGGCGACCGTCACAGCCTTCGTCCGCGACAAGGGAATCGGCTTCGTCCCGGCCGAGGTCGGTGAAGACCGTCGCGGCATCGCCATGTCGATCCGCGATCGCATCGAACGAGTCGGAGGTCGGGCGATGTTGGAGTCCGCTCGAGGCGGGGGCACTGAGTGGGAGCTCGTGGTGCCGAGATGACGGCGAGGATTCGCGTGTTCGTGGTCGACGACCATGCTCTGTTCCGTTCCGGCGTGAAGGCCGAGATCGGCGATGCGGTGGAGATCGTCGGTGATGTCGGCACCGTCGACGAGGCGATCATCGCCGTCCGCGCCACGAAGCCCGACGTAGTGCTGCTCGATGTCCACCTGCCCAACGGCGGTGGCAGGGCCATCCTGGAGGGACTGGGCGACGCCCTTCCCGATACGAAGTGCCTCGCGCTGTCGGTCTCGGATGCCGCCGAAGATGTGATCGGCGTGATCCGCGCCGGTGCCCGCGGCTACGTCACCAAGACGATCACGCGTGAAGAGCTGCTCGATGCGATCCGCCGGGTGCACGCCGGCGACGCGGTGTTCTCGCCGCGCCTCGCTGGGTTCGTGCTCGATGCGTTTGCGGGATCGGCCCCGGTCACCTCCGATCCCGACATGGATCGACTGACGCAACGCGAACAAGAGGTGCTGCGGCTGATCGCCCGCGGTTACACCTACAAAGAGGTCGCGGCGCGGATTCACGTGTCGGTGAAGACCGTCGAAACCCACGTCTCGTCGGTGCTCCGCAAGTTGCAGCTGTCGAACCGTCACGAGCTCACTGCCTGGGTCGCCGACCGCCGCTTGCTGTAGCGCTTACTCGTCGTCGCTGGGTTCGTCCGGCTCGTCGGCTGCCGCGCTCGACTCGGGCTTTGCTGCCCACGCCGGTCGTTCTCCGGTCTCGAGCTCGATCAGTTCAGCCTTGGCTGCTCGCCACACCACGTCGGCGGCAGCAGCGCCCCTGCCACTTCGCTGCGCCTCTTTCACCAACTCCACGGCCCGTTTGTGCGCCGCTCGGGCGTGTTCGAGCCGTGCCGCGAACTCGACTGCTTCGATCTTGCGACGCTCGGATTCGGCCTTGCGATCAAGCTTCGCCTGCTGGGCGCGGCGGTCGGCCTCTTCGTGGTCGCGGATTGCTTGGGCGAAGCGTTCGGCATCGCTGGGCGGTGGTGGCGGGGGAGCTTTTGGTCGGTGACGACTCGGCATCGCCTGCCATTGTGCTCGGAGCGGATCGGGTTCTCAAACCTCGCTCGTCAAGCGCTCGCTATCGGAGGATGAGCACGATGATGACGATCAGCAGAATGAGACCGAGTAATCCGCCGCCAATGTAGATACCAGATGCAATCAGCATGTGCTTCATCTACCCAGCGCAGTGCCAGCCCAAACTCGGGTCCTTCCGTCCGTTTGAAGCTCGGGGCCGTCGGGTACCCGCGGTGTACCCCGAGTACAGAAAGCAGGAATCCCCATGGACAACACCGATCAGGCAAAGGGCAGGATCAAGCAGGCCGTCGGCGATCTCACCGATAACAAAGACCTCAAGCGCGAAGGCAAGGCCGACGAGCGAGCGGGCAAGGCCAAGCAAGCCGTCAGCGATGTCAAAGAAAAGGCCGACAACCTCATCGATAGCGCTCGCGACAAGGTCAAGGGTCGCGACTGACGATTGTCAGTTGATGTAGCCGGCGACGTCGACGACGAGTTGCGTTGGTCCGGAGTTGAGGAGGCAGACCTGTCCGTTGGTGCCGATCTTGACGATGACGGCGTTGGCGACGGTGGTGTTGACGTCATAGTTGAGATTCGACGCCAGTGGCGGGTCGATGCCGCATGGATACACCGTGATGAACCCGCCGGCGGTCGACTCCGTGACGGTGATGTTCAAGACCGCGGTGGTGGCCCCGGTGGGGACGCCACCGCGGCCGGTCACGTCGAGGGCCAAGACCGAGTTCTGTGACCGCAGTCCGCCGCCTTGGAACTTGGTGTCGATGGTCGTCAGACCGGCGCGTGTTTCCAACAGTCGGGCGGGGTTGAGTGGCCGGTAGGTGGTGCGCGCTGGGAAGTAGCCGTTGACGTCGGCGATCAGATCGATGGCGTTGCTGGTGTAGACGCACACCTGGCTACCGGAGCCGATCTTGGCGACCACCAGATTCGCGACGGTGCTGCCGGTGATGTAGTTGATGTTCGACGCGGTCGGGATGGTGGTGCCGCACGGGTAGACGGTGACGAACCCTGGGCCTTGGGCTGCGGTGACGGTGACGTTCAACACCACCGCCGACGCATCAGCTGGCACGGTGGCGCGTCCGCCGATCTGCACGGCGGTGACCGACCCGGCGGTACGTGCCCCGATCCCTTGTTGCAGGTTGTCGCTGGTTGTCAGACCGGGGCGTGTTTCCAAGACACGCGCCGGGTTGATCGGGGTGAGGCTGGTGGTGGTCGGGAAGTAGCCGTTGACGTCGACGATCAGGTCGGTGGCCATCGACACGAACACACAGACCTGTCCGTTGTTGCCGATCTTGGCGATCACAGCGTTCGGCACCACCGCGCCAGTCGTGTAGTTGAGGTTCGAGGCGGTTGGGTGGGTGGACCCGCACGGGTACACGGTGACGAACCCGCTGCCGGCCGGATTGGCAACCGTGACGTTCAACGACACCGCGATGGCGTCCGCAGCGACCCCACCACGACCAGCGACCGTCAACGCCAACGTCGAACCCGTCGGGCGTGTCCCGCCGGCGGCGAACTGGCCGTCAACGGTCTGCAACCCGGCACGGGTCTCGGCAAGCCGGGCCGGAGCCAACGCCACGTAGTCGAGATCCGGGACGCGTAACAGGATCACCCGATTCGAGTTCGTGCTCACCGCAATCGCATTGTCAGCAGTCAGCCGTTTGCTGGCATTGATGACATCGCCCGGCGCCGTGCCCAACGCACTGTTCGAGGCGTTGATCGTGCCCGTGATACCACCAGCCGGACCGAACGTCATCGCGCCGGCGTTGGCGATCGATCCGTTGTCCCAATTGGGGCTGGCGACGACGTAGTTGCCGTTCGCGAGCGCAGTGGTACCGAGACCTACCTGATCGGTGCTCGTGCCGACGAGACTGTTGGCCGCCGTTACCAGGCCGGTGATGCCCGTCGTGCCGTTGCCCCACGTCGCCGCACCGGCGTTGGGGGCCAGCCCGTTGTCCCAATTGAAGTTGTGCACCACGTAGTTGCCGTTGGTCAGCGCAGTGACGCCGCCGGAGCCGACCTCATCGACGCTCGTGCCGACGAGGCTGTTCGCCGGGGTGACGGTACCGGTGATGCCGGTGGTGCCGTTGCCCCATGTCGCCGCACCGGCCTGGGCAACCGCGCCGTTGTGCCATGACCGCGAGGTCACTACGTAGTTGCCGTTGGTCAGCGGCCAGACTCCGGCGGAGCCGATCTGGTCGCTTGCAGTCGAACCGACGAGGCTGTTCGCCGCCGACACGGTGCCGACGAGGCCAGTGGCGCCGTTGCCCCACGTTGCCGCGCCGGCGTCGGCCGTCGCGACGTCATCCCAGCGGTAGCTAGCAACGACGTAGTTGCCGTTGGTCAGTGCCGTGACACCGCCGATTCCGACCTCGTCAGTGGCTTGCGTTCCGACGAGGCTGTTGGCTGTCGTCACCGGGCCGATGATTCCGGTGGCGCCATCGCCCCATGTTGCCGCGCCAACGTCGGCGGTGGTGGTCCCGTCGTCCCAGACCGGGCTGGAGACGACGTAGTTGCCGTTGGCCAACGCGGTCATCACGCCAGATCCGACGTTGTCGTTCGGCTGACTGCCCACCAGGCTGTTCGCCGCCGAAACGACGCCGGTGGTGCCGGTGGCGCCGTTGCCCCACGTCGCCGCACCGAGGCGGGTGGCGTCGAAGTTGGAGCTGGCGACGACGTAGTTGCCATTGGTGAGTGCCGTGATACCGGATTGCCCGACCTGGTCGCCGGCAGTCGAACCGACGAGGCTGTTCGTCGGGGATACCGGTCCGGTGGTGCCGGTGGTGCCGTTGCCCCACGTCGCCGCGCCAACGCCGCCGTTCCAGCCTGTGGATCGGACGACGTAGTTGCCGTTGGTGAGCGGGGTGACACCGCGGTCGCCGACATTGTCGGCGTTGGCGGTGCCCACGAGGCTGTTGGTCGTGGTAACGGGCCCGGAGATTCCGGTGGTGCCGTTGCCCCACGTCACGGCGCCGACGCCGTTTGCACCGTCGTGCCAATTGAACGAGTCGACGGTGTAGTTGCCGTTGGTCAAGACGGTTACGGGGTAGGACCCGACGAGGTCGCCGAGCGATGAGCCGACCAGACTGTTCGCCGACGACACGATGCCGCTCACCCCGGCGGTGCCGCTGCCCCAGGTGACAGCACCCTTGTTGCCGGGTACGACCCCGGCGGTCCAGCCCGGAGTGCTCACCACGAAGTTGCTGTCACCGACCTCGACCACTCCGCCTTCGCCGACGCGGTCGCTCGGCCCCGAGCCGGTGAGGGTGCTGATGACTTGGTTGGTCAGCCCGTTGTAGAGGTAGGCGGCGCCCTCGTCGATGGCGGTGCCGTCGTAGTACGGGTCGGTGACCACGTAGTTGCCGTTGGTGAGCACCAGCACTTGGGCCTTGCCGAAGTTCTCGCTGCCGGCTGGCCCGACCACATCAACGGTGCTCGTCGCGTGTGTGGCAACCGGAGTCGTACCGAGCACCACCCCACCCATCGACAGCAAGACAACAACGATCCGCTTGGGCCACATTCGCCCAACTCGCCCCGTCAGGAGCTGGTGCAGCTCAAGAGGGCGGAACCCTACACCACGGCTTAAGCCCGCGCCTCAGGCCGACCCGGTGTGCGTCATGCTTGATGGCGATGTCGAGGACGCGGCTACGAGTGTTGATCGTCGAGGATGACGTTGGCGTGCGTCAGGCGTTGGAGCGAGGACTGGATCGCAACGGATTCGACTCGACCGCAGTTGCTACGGCAGCAGCGGCGCGGGGTATCGATGATCACGACATCGCCCTTGTCGACCTCGGACTGCCGGATGGTGACGGCGTGGAGCTGTGCCGTGAACTTCGAGCTGCCTACGCCGAGCGGCCGATCATCGTCGTCACCGGACGTCACGACGAGCTCGATGTCATCGACGCGCTCGACGCCGGCGCCGATGACTACGTCACCAAGCCGTTCTCCCTCGCCGTGCTGACCGCTCGCATCCGTCGCCATCTCGACCGTTCGTCGCCCCTCACGGTCGTCGGGGCGCTGCGCATCGATCGCCGCGGCCGGCGCGCCGATCTGGCCGGCGATCCCCTCAATCTCACTTCGCGAGAGTTCGATCTGCTGTCCGCCCTCGCCCTTCGCTCCGGCGAAACGGTGACCAAGAACGAGTTGATGTCGTCGGTGTGGGACAGCCACTGGTCGAAATCGACACACACCCTGGCCGTCCACGTCGGCACGCTGCGGTCGAAGCTGCAGCGCGACGACGAGTCACCGACGATCGTGACCGTGCCGCGGTTGGGTTACCGGCTCGACGCGGTGCCCTCGAACCGATAGCCGATCCCGCGCACAGTGCTGATGTAGCGAGGTGCCGTCGCGTCGTCGCCGAGCTTGCGGCGCAACCAGGCCATGTGCACGTCGAGCGTCTTGCTGCTGCCGGTGAAGTCGGTGCCCCACACTCGGTCGAGCAGCAGCTCGCGCTTGACCACGGTGCCGGCGCCGCGAACGAGCTCGACGAGGAGATCGAACTCTTTCGTCGAGAAACCCAGCTCGCGGTCCGCCTGCCATGCGCGGCGAGCCGCCACGTCGACAGCGACGTCTTCCGATTCGAGCCTCGTTGCCGTGGTCGCTCGTAGCCGAGCCCGGATGCGAGCAAGCAGTTCGCTGAGTCGGAACGGCGTGGTGAGGTAGTCGTCCGCTCCGGCCTCGAACCCCTCGATGATGTCGAGCTCTTCGCGCCGGGCCGTCAGCACGATGATCGGAAGGTGTTCGTGGGCAGACCGAAGGTGGCGACAGACCTCGAGGCCGTCGATGTCGGGCAGGCCGAGATCGA
>JANYKU010000165.1 GCA_025358075.1 Ilumatobacteraceae bacterium | reverse complement strand
GTTCGCCACGTCGACACCTGGAGCGTCTTCAAGGTCGCGATGGTCTTCAGCGTGTTCTTCTACGCCGTCACGATGGTTGCCGGCGTGTTGCTCTGGCAGGTGGCCTATGCGACCGGCACGATCGACAACGTCGAGAAGTTTTTCGAGGGCTTTGGTTGGCAGACGTTCAAGTTCAATGGTGGCCAGATCTACCACAACGCCTGGATCGCCGGTCTCTTCGTGGCGGTCGGGCTCACTGGCCTGGCCGTGTTGATGGCGACGCTGTTCAACCTGATCACCGATCTGGTCGGCGGCATTCGCCTCAGCGTGTTGGAAGAAGAGGTCCGCGGGCGCGCCGAGCGAGGTATCGAGCCGGTGCGAGTCGTCTCGGGCGGGTCGTCGGCCGAGTCCGCCGATCCTGTGTCGGTGGCCGTCGAGTCGATGGATCCGACAATGCCGGTTGAGTCCGGCTGAGGCTGCCCGGTAGCCTGACGCTCCGTCGATGACGGGGCTATAGCTCAGTTGGTTAGAGCGTCACACTGATAATGTGAAGGTCGCTGGTTCGATTCCAGCTAGCCCCACGGTGAAAGCACTGCGTCGAGCGTTCGTGGCCCTCTCTCTTGCCGGTGCGATCGCAGGGATCCTGCGAGTGCGCGGCAAGGGCGGCATCCCCCCACAAGAGGGCGGTTGGCGCGAGCTCAAACTGCCCCCGTCATGACGTCACCCGACGACACATCGCCGATTGTCGGGCTGGTCGGATACGGCGTAACTGGGCGCCGGATCGGCGCGCAGTTGCTTGACCTCAAGGTGCGTCTCGCGGTGTTCGACCCGGCGGTGTCGGCCTCACCGCGAGGGGCAATCAAGGTTGGTGATGCGGCCGACCTCGCGGTCACCGATGCGGTCGCGCTCTGTCATCCGCATCCGCATTCGCAGTTGGCCGAGGAGTACCTCGTCGCCGGTGTCTCCGTGGTCTCGATGTCGGCCGACATCAGCGATGTGCGCGCCCTCGTCGACCTCGACGACGTTGCTCGCAGGCACGGTGCAGCCCTCATCGTTGGTGCTGCGATGAGCCCAGGCCTCACCGGTCTGCTGGCCGACTACCTCTGGCGGCAGTTGGATGTCGCCGAAGAGATTCACATCGCCACCCACGGCACGGCCGGCCCGGCCTGTGCGGTGCAACACCACGACGCCCTCGGCGAGACGGCAATCGGGTGGCACGATGGCGATTGGATCGAGCGGCCCGGCGGAAGTGGGCGCGAGCTGGACTGGTTTCCCGAGCCGATCGGCGCCAAGGATTGCTACCGGGCCGCCCTACCCGATCCGTTCCTGTTGCATCGGATCTTCCCGACCGCGGCGCGGATCAGCGCCAGAGTCTCCGGCACCCGACGCGACCGCCTCACCGCACGGCTGCCGATGTTGACCCCGCCACATGCGGAAGGCGACGTCGGGGCAGTGCGCGTCGAGGTCCGCGGCGCAGCGCAAGACGGTGCGCGAGTCACCGTCATCGCCGGCGCCTCGGGACCGACCAGTCAGTTGGCCGCGGTTGTTACCGTCGCATGCCTCGAGTCGTGCCTGACCGGTCGACTCGAGCCCGGCGTCCATCTCCTTGGCGGGCCCACGCTCGATTCACCAGCGCTGCTCCGCCGAGCCGTTGCACTCGGTGTGCGCCTCCAGGAGTACACCGGCGTGGCCCGATCCACTGCCGACTAGCCGACTCATCCCGATACCGTCACCAGGGTGAGCGACGTGCCGAGCGACCCGACGATGCCGTGGCTGCCCGAGGGCCGCACCTTGGTGGTTCCGGGTCGAGGCGAGCTCTTCTACCGCATCCACCGCAACCCCGACCCCGCAGCGCCGACGGTGCTGCTGCTGCACGGTTGGACGGCGACCGCCGATCTGCAGTTCTTCACGGCGTACGAAGCGCTGGCCACCCGTTGCTCGTTCGTCACCATCGATCATCGTGGCCACGGCCGCGGGCTTCGCGCTGACGGGCGCTTCGAACTGGAAGATGTGGCCGACGATGCTGCCGCATTGGTGGAGGCGCTCGGTGTGGGCCCGGTGATCACCGTCGGGTATTCGATGGGTGGTCCGGTCAGCATGCTCTTGGCCCGCCGCCATCCGCACCTCGTTCGCGGCATGGTCGTGCAGGCGACTGCCCTCGAATGGTGCTCGTCGATGGTCGAGCGCGTGCGTTGGAAGACGGTGCACCTGATCGGGCCACTGCTGCGGTCGTTCGCCTACCCCCGCTGGTTGCGCAAGGGCCTCCGGCGACTGCTCGGCCCGACCAGCCCGTTGCAGGTCTACGTGCCATGGCTCACCGGCGAGCTCCGTCGCAACGATGCACTGAGCATCGTGCAGGCAGGGCAGGCGTTGAGTCGCTACGACGCCAGGCCGTGGGCCGGTGACCTCAACAAACCGGCCGGGTCGTTGATCACGACTCGCGATCGCCTCGTGCCGCCACGTAAGCAACGCGCCCTCGCCGCAGCCTTGGGCGCCGAGGTTCGCGAGGTCGTGGCCGACCACCTCTGTGCCTGGGAGCAGCCCAACGACTTTGCTGCCGCCACGCTCGAGTTGGTGGAGCTCGTCGCTGCCGTGTCAACGACCGCGGCGGTCTGACTCAGTCGGCCTCGGTGGTTCTGGTGCGGAGCTCCAGCGCGCCGAGCCGATCAGCAAGGCCCTCGATGGCCCGGCTGACGCGTTCGAGGTGATCTTCGAGTTCGCTGGAGCTGGCGACATCGGAGAGACCGAGGCGTACGCCGGCCAACTCGCGGGCCAAGAACTCGGTGTCGACCTGGGTGCGTTCGGCGACACGGCGATCCATCTCGGTCTGGATGCGGTCGCGCTGCTCCTGTCGATTTTGGGCAAGCAGGATCAGCGGCGCAGCGTACGCAGCCTGCAGCGACAGCAGCAACGTCAGTAGTTGTAGCTGCTTGCCGTCGAACTGCTTGAGCTGGTTGAGGGCGATCCACAAGGCGATGAACACGCTCTGGAAGACGAGGAATCGAGCGGTGCCGAGGGTGCGGGCGATGGTCTCGCTGAAGCGGCCGAATGCCTCCGGGTCGTAGTGCACACCCAGCCCGAGGCGCTGCCGAGGTGTCGTGAGATCTTCCCGGCGCTTCATCGCGGGACCGTCCCTGTGCTCACCCGCCTGCGCTGGCGCCATCCGGTCGGCAAGGTGCGGTCGAGCACATCGTCGACGGTGATCGCGCCGAGCAGCCGGTTTGCTTCGTCGCAGACCCCGACCGCCAGCATGTTGTAGCTGGCCAGCCGCTCGGCGACTTCGCGCTCGGGAAGGTCGGGCGTGATCGTCGGCTCTTCTTCGATGCAACGCCCGAGCTCGATGCTCGGTGGCTCGCGTAGGAGCCGCTGGAAGTGGACGATGCCGACGTACGTTCCGGTCGGCGGCTTGTAGGGCGGATGAACGACGAACACCTGCGCGGCAATCGAGACCAACCAGTCGGGATTGCGGATCTCGGCGAGCGCCTCGGCCACCGTCGAGGTCGGACCGAGGATGATGATGTCGGGGGTCATCAACGCGCCGGCGGTGCCTTCGTCGTAGCTCAGCAGACGGCGCACGAGGTCGGCGTCCTCGGCGTCCATCGCCTCGAGCACGCGGGTGCGCTGCTCGCCGGGCATCTCGGCCAACAGGTCGGCCAGGTCGTCGTACTCCATCTCTTCGAGCACGTTGACCAGGCGCTCGAGGTCGAGACCCTCGATGATCCGCAGCTGCTCGGCCTCTGGCAGTTCCTCCAGCAGGTCGGCGAGCCGGTCGTCCTCCATTGCCTCGGCCAACTGCTTGCGTTGGCTCATCGGCATTGCCCGCACGATGCCGGCGACGTCGCTGGGGTGCATCTCGCGTAGCCGGGCAACTTCGGCGGCCACTTCGGAGCCGCTTGTGTTGAAGAGCTCGGGCAGTTCGACAACGTCGATGAGTCGGTAGCTCGGCCGGCGCCGCAACGCGCTTCGCCGTGCCAGTCGAAGCTTGGCCAGCTGCCACCACGTCTGCTTGCCGTCGCTCGCCTCGCGCAGGCCGACGTCACTGACCGTCTCATCGCCGATTCGCCGGTCGATGATGTCGCGACCGATGAGAACCTCGCCGGGCTTGGGCTTGAACGGGTTGAGGTCGACGTCCCAACTACGCAGACGGGCGCCGTCGCTGTCGATGGCAGCCACGCGGCCGGCGTTGACGAAGATCCGTCGGCGCTGGCTGGTGGCAACGAAGCCGAGCACCCGAGGAGCCACACCTGGGCGGGTCGGGATCACGACGATGTCGTCGACGCGTCCGATCGGCGAACCGCCGGCGTCGAGCAGCGGCAAGCGCATCACTCGAAATGCCCAGATCACGTCGCCAGCCATTCCGCAAGGCTACCCCCGCGTGCCTGCTCAGACGGGATGGACTGGCTGACTAGTGCGCGGCGACTTCGACCAACGTGTCGTAGAACGCGACGCCTCCGCCCCATTCGGTGAGGGTGTCGTTGGTCAGCGAGTTGGCGACCATGCCATCGGGGTGATGCCGGCTCCACCAGCCCCACGGGATCGAGACCAACCCGGGACGAAGGCGATCGCTGACCCGCGCCGGTACTTCCAGCGATCCGCGGTCGTTGAACACCCGCACGCACTGGCCGTCGGTGATGCCGCGGCTGGAAGCGTCGGCGGCACAGAGCTCGAGGAATGGCCCGCTCTCGCGTCCACCGTGGCCCGGCAGGTGCGAGTAGCTGCCGTTGAGGAATCGGGTGTGGTGCTTCGGGGTCATCAGCTGGAGCGGGTAGCGCTCGGCCAGCACCGTGCCGGGCCCCTCGACCGGAGCGACAAACGTCGGCAGCGCCGGCTGGCCCATCGCGACGAGTGCCTCGCTGACGAATTCGACGCGGCCACTCGCAGTCGGGAAGACACCGTCGCCGAATGGTCGGCCGTCGTCGGGATACGGAACCCGCACGTACCCGACTCGCCGCAGCTCGTCGACATCGATACCGGGCAGCGAGGCACGGATCGCCGTGAGGTCGTCGTCGAACAGCTCCGGTTCGGTGTACCCCATCGCCTTGGCGAGCCGGCGGAAGAGCTCGCTGTTGCTGACGGACTCGCCGCATGGCTCGATCGCCGCTTCGTTCCAGCTCAACCAGAGGTGCCCCCACGGCGGCACGACATCGGTGGCTTCGATCTGGGTGGTGGCCGGCAGGACGATGTCGGCATATCGCGCCGTGTCGGTGATGAACTGTTCGTGGACGACGGTGAACAGATCGTCGCGCATCACGCCGGCGCGGATCTTCTCGACGTTGGGTGTGATCATCAGCGGATTGCAGTTCCACACGAACAGACCCCGGATCGGTGGATTGGTCGTCTCGCTGAGGATCTCGGCGAGCCGACTCATGTTGACCCACCGTGGCTGGCGACCGGCCAGCAGGTCGCGGCCCTCCAAGACGTTGCCATCGACCACCGAGCCCGACCACACGCCGACCGATCGGGCCAACCCGCCACCGCGGTCTTGCCACGCACCGACCAAAGCAGGTAGGCAGGCGAGGGTGCGGAAGAACATTGCCCCGTTCTCGTGATGTTCCGCCCCCACGAGCGTGCGGATGACCGCAGGACGGATGGTGCCGTAGATGGTCGCCAAGCGCTCGATGTCGGCGGCCTCGACGCCACAGGTCGCCGCAGCACGCTGCGGAGTCCATTCCGTGACGTGCGCAGCCAGCTCGTCGAACCCGAGGGTGTGATCGCGGACCCATTGACGATCCGTCAGATCGTCGCGGATCAACACATGCATGACCGCGAGCATCAAGGCGATGTCGGTTCCGGGCCGCGGTTGGATGAACCAGTCGGCGTCGTCGGCGGTCATCGTTCGAATCGGATCGATCACGACGATCTGAGCACCGTCGGCGCGGGCCGCCTCGATGGTCGGCCAGAGGTGTCGATTCGTCAGCTTGGTGTTGGTGCCCCACAAGACGATCAGCTTCGAGTGCCGGATCTCGAGCGGATCGAGACACTTCGTCGTGCCGTTGGTCATCTTCACTCCGGCGCCGACCGTTGGACCGCAGATCGCTCGCACGACGCGCGTCGCGGCCACCCGATTCCAGAATCGTTCCGGGAAGCCCATCGCCAGCAGGCTCTGGTTGCCGGCATCGCTGTACGGCATGATCGCTTCAGCGCCATCGCGGTCGATGATCTCGTGGAAGCGTGCGGCGATCTCGGTGAGGGCGACTTCCCACGTGATCTGCTCGAAGCGACCTTCACCTTTCGCGCCGACGCGGCGAAGGGGATGCAGCACTCGTTCGTCGCTGTACACCCGATCGAGGAACTTGTTGACCTTTGGGCACAGCTCACCCTTGCTGTACGGATGATCGGGGTTGCCGCGCATTTGAAGGGCGACCGGCGTCGGTCCGCTGCGGTCGACGGTGACGTGCCACCCGCAGGTGTCGGGGCAGTCGTGATGGCAGCTCCCGCTGACGATCTCAGCAGTGGTTCGTGAGGCGGTGCTCATCGACGTACGTTAGACCCGTGTCGACGATTCAGTTTCAGCAAGTCGTGGTTGCGGAGGGCGTCATCGACCTCGGGGTCGGCCAGCCGAACAATGCCATCCTGCCCGTCGACTACATCCGCAGAGCGGCGATGGTGCAGTTCGGCGAATCACCAGAGTTCTTGCAGTACGGGGCGGAGTGGGGCGACGGCCACCATCGCATCGCCTTGGGCGACTACCTCAGCGAGGCGTACGGCACACCCGTTGCACCCGAGCAGTTGTTCTCGACCAATGGCAATTCGCAGGCGCTGGAGATGCTCTGCACGGTGATGACCGAGCCCGGCGACGTCGTGATCGTCGAGGAGCCGACGTACTTCCTCGCCTTCCAGATGTTCCGCGACCACGGCTTGGAGTTGCGCTGCGTGCCACTCGACGCCGAGGGTTTGGTCGTCGAGGCCTTGATCGACGAGGTTGCCGCGATTCGGGCGGCAGGCAAGCGAGTGGCGTTCGTGTACACGATCCCCGCATTTCAGAACCCGACCGGCATCACGATGTCGTCACAGCGCCGGCGCGATCTGGTTGCTGCGGCGTCGGCGGACGATGTCTTGATCGTGGCCGACGAGGTGTACCACTTGCTGCGCTATGCGCCGGGCCCGATGCCGCTGCCGATGTCGGCCTACGTCGACGACGCGCCGATCCTGTCGATCGGCACGTTCTCCAAGATCCTCGCTCCGGGCATGCGCCTCGGATGGATTCACGGCTCGGTGGAACGACTCGCTGCCCTGGCCGACTCCGGACTGATCCTCAGCGGAGGTGGGCTCAACCCGGTGACCTCGAGCCTGGCGACGGCGATGATTCGCATGGGATGGCAGCAGGAGTACCTCGAGTGGTTGCGTGCCACGTTCGCCCGCCGCGCGGCCACAATGGTCGCCGCGCTGATCGAACACATGCCGAGTTGGGTCGAGTACGACATCCCGACGGGCGGATATTTCGTCTGGCTACGCCTGCCGCCGGGCACTGATGGCAAGGCCCTGCGAGCGCACGCCAACACGCACGGTGTCGATGTGCGCCACGGGGCGCAGTTCTCGCCGACCGGCGCGTTGGGCAACCACCTCAGGCTGAGCTACGCCTTTTATGACGATTCCGAGATCGCCGAAGGGGTCGCTCGTCTCGGGCGGGCTCTGCGTTAGCGCCTCATCGGAGTACTGTCCGGCAGGACAGGAGTGTTACAGAAATGAAACCCTCTCGAAATCAACTGACGGGGACTGACCGCTACGGTTGCCCAATCGGCTTGTCAGGAGCCGACATTGACGGGGGCAACGAGACCGGGGTAACGAGTGGGTACCTTCGACATGCTCATACGCGGTGGCACGGTGATCGACGGCACCGGGGCACCGGCACGGATCGCCGATGTGGCGATCATCAACGACCGCGTCGTCGACGTCGCCCCCAACATCGTCGGCACCGCCACTCGAGTGATCGACGCCAAGGACCGTGTCGTCACCCCTGGCTTCGTCGACATCCACACCCACCTCGATGCCCAGCTGGCATGGGATCCGATCGGGTCGAGTAGCTGCTATCACGGGATCACCAGCGTCGTGATGGGCAACTGCGGGGTCACGTTCGCGCCGTGCAAACCCGAAGACCGCGAAGTCTTGGCGGCCATGATGGAGAGCGTCGAAGACATTCCCCGCAACGCGATCCTCGATGGGTTGGCGTGGGACTGGGTGACCTACGGCGAGTATCTGAAGAGCGTCAGCCGCCAGCCGAAGGGCCTCAACGTCGGTGGCATGGTCGGGCACTGTGCCCTGCGTCAGTATGCGATGGGTGCCCGCGGCCTCGAAGAGGCCCCGCCGACTAACGAAGACATGGCGATCATGACGTGTCTGTTGGGCGAGGCGATGCGCGGCGGCGCCCTCGGTTTCAGCACCAGCCGCACGTACTTGCACAAGGTCCCGGATGGTCGCCCTGTGCCCGGTACCTACGCCGAGCCCGAGGAGCTGTTCCTGTTCGCCGACGTACTCGGTCGCCACGGCGCCGGCGTCTTCGAGAGCGCCAGTCGCATTGGCGAAGGCGACCGCGGCAACGCCGACATTCCTGCGACTCGCGCCGAGTTGGCCTGGATGGGTGAGGTCAGCAGGCGTAGTGGTCGTCCGGTCAGCTTCGGACTGCTTCAGCACGACAGCCGCCCCGACCTCTATGCACAGGTCATCGAACTGGCCAAGTACGAGAACTCGCTCGGCGCAAACGTGCGTCCACAAACCACCGCACGCAGCGTCGGGGTGTTGTTCAGCCTCGACACGCGCAGCCCGTTCGACCGCG
>JANYKU010000124.1 GCA_025358075.1 Ilumatobacteraceae bacterium | reverse complement strand
GATCGAAGAACAAGCCGTCGCGCCACGGCAAGGTGAAGTTGAACCCGGGACCGCGGAAGAACGAGCCGATGATGACCAGCACTGACCAGAACATGATGTGCACGGTCATGAGCGAGATGGCGAATTTGCGGTCCTCCGGCTTGTTGGACGGGTTCTTGTCGATGAACGGGGCGAAGATCAACACGATCAAGCCGACGCCGGGAAGGGTCACGCCGGCGATCATCGGGTGGAACATGGTCAGCAGTTCCTGCAAGCCGAGGAAGTACCACGGTGCCTTCGACGGGTTCGGTGTTCGGTTGGGGTTGGCCTGTTGGAGGAGTGGGGCGTTGACCCAGATCGAGAAGAAGAAGGTGAATGCGGTGCAGGCGATCGCGGCGACGAATTCGGCGGCGAGCAGGTGCGGCCAGGTGTGCACCTTGTCGACGGGCGAGGCCTTGACGTCTTGGATCGAACCGCTCTTGACGACGGTGAGCAAGCGCTGCGTGTGGCCCCCGGGCCCAGCACCGATGGGCACGCCGCCAGCGGTGGGCCCGCCGGCAACGACGCTGGCGACCCGCTCTTGTACGGCCACGGCTCCTCCGCCACCGGACTCGCCGCCCTCGCCAGCCGCGGCTCCACCCTGCTGAGCCTTTGCCGCGCGGCTGCGCTCGAGCAGATGCGCAGGGATGCGCGGATCGGAGGCCGGCTCGGAGCCGGCGCCCGACGCCGTGTCGTCGGATGATGGGGCACCCGCGGCGGGAGCTGCCTCGGCCTCGGCCTTCTCGCGAGCCTGTTGCGCCCGCTTGAGAAGGTGCTCTGGGATCTCAGTCATCTGTGCTCACCCCCCTCACAACGGCCCACTGATTCCGCCGTCCTTGCGGACTCGCCAGAAGTGGATCGCCATGAAGATGACGATGACGAACGGAAGCATCAACACATGGAGCACGTACCAGCGCAACAGGGTTTCGGAACCGATCTCCTTGCCACCCAGCAGCACGAACCGAACCTGCGTTCCGAGCACCGGTGTGTAGCCCATCATGTTGGTTCCGACGGTCACGGCCCACAGCGCCAACTGGTCCCACGGCAACAGGTAGCCGGTGAAGCTGAGCAGCAACGTGAGCATCAACAGCACGACACCGATGACCCAGTTGAACTCGCGGGGCGACTTGTACGCGCCGTGGTAGAAGACGCGGGCCATGTGCAAGAACACACTGAGCACCATGAGGTGTGCACCCCATCGGTGCATGTTTCGCACAAGTAATCCGAACGCCACCGATGTCTGCAGATTGGAGATGTCGTTCCACGCAGCCACGTCGGTGGGGCGGTAGAAGAACATCAGGAAGATGCCGGTGACGGTGAGCAGGATGAAGAGGAAGAAGCTGAGCCCGCCGAGGCACAGCGTGTAACTGACCTTGACTGCGTGGCGCTTCACCTTCACCGGGTGGAGGTGGTAGAGCACCGAGTTCATGACAACGTAACTACGGTTGCGCGGCGAGTCGGTGTAGCCCTTGCGGAAGATCGAACCGGGACGGAAGATCGAGTTCCAGGCCTGGCTGCCCTGCGTGCCACTCCACACTTTGGACAGCCGGTCCTTCAGCGTCAGTTTCGGTCGTTCGTCGAGAATGTTTGCCATTGGTCAATACCTCTAGAGCCGCATGCCGTAGGCATAGCCATGGTTGTTGGTGCGCACGTGCGGATCGCCACTCTTGTCGGGAGCACCCGCCCGGCCCAAAATGATCACTCCGGTGGGACAGCGATCGACACACAGCGCGCAGCGCGTGCAGATGTCGTCGTCGATGATGAACAGCACCTTGTCGCTCGGATCTTCGCCGGGCAACTCGGTGCCCGTGGCCTCGACGATGGCCTCGGGGGTGACCATGTGGATGCACTTCCACGGGCAGATGTCGACGCAGCCTTCGCACATGATGCACTCGGTCTGGTCGATGTGAATGAACTGCTTTGGCTTGACGGCCTTGGAGAGGTAGTCGGCGTCGACCTCGACGAGTTGGTACTCGTCGGTGTACGGCATCATCGGCGGGTTGGCGTCGGTGCGTGCCATACGCGCTAGCCCTTCCTGACCAGAGGACGGCCGTACGTGCTCGTGGCGACTTCGGTGCTGGGCTTGGCGTCGCCGCGCTTTTGCCAGAGGCCCCACAAGAAGATGATGAGGCCGAAGTACCACACGTGCAGCAAGACCACGACGGTGTCGCGGATCGCTTCGTACGACGCGGTGAACGGGAAGTGCCCACCGAGGGCCTTGGGCTTCAGCAGATCGAACGGACCGTAGATGATGTAGCTCTTCGTCCACTGGAGATCGGCGTCGGAGTGGGCGATCCATTGGTGAGGGACGACACCGAAGGCAAGGAACATGGTTCCGAAGACGTACACCGCACCGAGCATCGCCTCGCCCCACGAGACGGCCGTGCCCTTCGGGCGGCGCTTCGCGTAGGGGATCACCATGAATGCCAGAACGTTGGACAGCACGAATGCGAAGAGGAAGGCCTCATTCAAGAACGGAAACTTTGACGGTCTCCACCAGTCGTATGCGATCAGCACTTCGGCTGTCCTTCCTCGTGAACTGCTGCACAAACTGTAGTCACCGATATCACGTCGACTGCCATTCTCGGCGACTCGACGTGCACATTCGTGCTTCGGTCTACCACGCCGGATGACCACAATCGACTGGTTGTGAATTCGTGCACGCCACGCGTCGAAATCGTCCAGAGGATTTCCTGATCTCGTCATCCCGCCGTCTATCGTTGGCACCCGTGACCGAAATTCCCGAGCACCTGCTGAAGCGGAGCAAGGCCGCACGTGTGCAGGCCGAAGGCGGAGCCGCTCCCGCCGAGAACGCAGCCGCGGTGGCGACCCCCTCGGGCACATCAGTCGCTGGGCCGGAGACCACGCCGGCAGTAGCCGCTCGAGCGGCCGCGCCTGCGGTCCCTGCCGGCCCACCGCCGCCGAAGCCCGACCTCCCCGTCGTCGCTGCCGCCAAAGCCCGCAAGAAGATCCCGTTCTGGGCGTTCGCCACGCTCAGCACCCTTCCGTTGTGGGCCTTCATGTACGTCCGCGCTCTCACGCCCGCGACCGAGAAGGTCTCCGGTCCGCTCGGCGTCGGCGCCACGGTGTTCACCGGTTGCTCGAGCTGCCACGGCTCCGCCGGCGAAGGTGGCGTCGGGTATCAGTTCTCACAGGGCGAGGTGCTGAAGACGTTCCCGCGCATCGAAGACCAGTTGCGCTGGGTGTATTCCGGCAGCGATGCCTACGCCGCAGCGGGCGTGCAGATCTATGGCGATCCGAAGCGCCCCGGCGGGGCCCACATCACCAAGGTCAAAGGTGTGATGCCACAACAGGGTGCCAAGTACGGCGGCGCCCTCACCGAGTTGCAGATCCTCGCAGTCGTCTGCCACGAGCGGTACACACTCGGAGGAGCCGACCCGACTGGCACGTACTTGAAGGAGTACGACAACTGGTGTGCCCCCGACGCGCCGGCTTGGCTCGCGTTGCAAGACGGCTCGGCAACGTTCGACAACGTCGACACCAAGGTGCCGGGCGCGATCAAGGTCGGCACGGTGCCGGTGGCCGGCTCATCCGCCGGCGCCTGAGTGATATCGACTGACGTACTGGTCATCGGCGGCGGCCCCGCCGGCGCTTCGGCCGCATACTGGCTGGCGAAGTTCGGTCACGACGTCACCATCGTCGAGCGCAAGTCGTTCCCCCGCGAGAAGACCTGCGGCGACGGGCTGACTCCGCGCGCCGTTCACCAGTTGAACGAGATGGGCCTCGCCGAACAGCTCACCAAGTTCCACCGGTACAACGGCCTGCGGGCCACCGGCATGGGCCGCGAGTTGGAGCTGCAATGGCCGGCGCATCCGGTCTTCCCCCAGTACGGCTACGTCGTGCGCCGACGCGATCTCGACACGATGGTCGCCCGCAACGCCGAGGCGGCCGGAGCGACGTTGCTCGAGGGCCACGACGCGTTGCAGCCCATCGTCGATCGCGGGTTCGTGCGCGGCGCGGTCGTGCAGCCGCCGGAAGGCCCGCCGATCGAGATCCGCGCTCGCTACGTCGTCGTCGCTGACGGTGCCAACAGTCGGTTTGGTCGCGCGCTCGGCACCTTCCGAACGCGTGAGTGGCCCTATGGCACAGCGATCCGCACGTACTGGGAAACACCGCGTCATGCCGAGCCGTGGATCGAGTCGGCACTCGACGTCAAGGATCGCAACGGCAACCCGATGCCCGGCTATGGCTGGATCTTTCCGGTCGGCGATGGCACGGTCAACATCGGTGTCGGACTGCTGTCGACGTTCCGCGAGTTCAAGACCGTCAACACGACGACACTGCTCGACGGCTATGCCCACCAAGTCGCCGATCGATGGGAGATCAACCCCGACCGACCGGAGTGCAAGGCCACGAGCGGACGCATCCCGATGGGCGGGTCGGTCGGTCCGAAGGCCGGACCCTCGTACCTCGTGATCGGAGACGCGGCGGGCAGCGTCAACCCGTTCAACGGTGAAGGAATCGACTACGCCTACGAGACGGCACACATGGCCGCGCGGGTGCTGCACGAGGCGATCGACAGCGGCGACCCGACGTTGTTGCAGCGCTATCCGACGATGCTCGATGACGAGTACGGCGAGTACTTCAAGGTGGCCCGATTGTTCGCCCGAGTGATCGGCCGCCCGGCGTTGATGCGCGAGTTGACTCGCGCCGGAATGCACAGCCGCACGTTGATGGAGTGGGTACTGCGGATCATGGCCAACCTGCTGCGCCCCGACGAACTAGGCCCGGCGGAAGCCGCCTACAAAGCCGCCGCCAAACTGGTCAAGCTCGCCCCCAACGCCTGACCCACACTCTCAGAGGAGGACGGAAGCGACCAGCGCGGCGGGAGCAGCGCGCAGGGCATCGGTCGCTGCCGATTCCGGCAGCACGTCACATGCCTTGATGGCCCGCATCGACCACTCCTCCGCCGTCGCGAAGGCCGATGCGACCCCGCCGTTGTCGCGGACGATCCCCAAGGCCTTCTCGCGTTCGGCGGTGTCGAGCGTCTTGCCGAGCAACCCCAACAGCTCCATCGCCGGCACGCCTCCTGCCTGCAAGGTTCGCATGACCGGCAGCGTGTAGACACCCTCGACCATGTCGTGGCCGGCGGGCTTGCCGAGCTGGTCGTCAGTCGAGGTGATGTCGAGCAGATCATCGACGATCTGGAAGACGATCCCGTAGGCCTCGCCGTAGTCGGTGAGCGCATCGGTGAGCGATGCGTCGAAGCCGGCGACGATTCCACCGATGCGTGCGGCCGTCGCGTACAGCGACGCCGTCTTGCCGCTGATCGAGGCCATGTAGCTGGACTCGGGTCGTGCCGTGTTGTAGGTGTGGCGCAGTTCTTCGATCTGTCCTTCGCACAACCGACCGATCGTTCGCGCCAGCAGCCCGGCGACCTCGGTGCCCAGTGAGGCGGCGATCTCGCTGGCCCGCGACAGCAGGAAGTCGCCGGCAAGGATCGCCTGCAAGTTGCCCCACTTGGCGTTCACCGTTTCGACGCCGCGCCGGGTGGCCGCCTCGTCCATCACGTCGTCGTGGTACAGCGAGCCCGTCTGCACCAGCTCGCACGAGATCCCGCCCTGGATCGATCGTTCTCGCAGCTCGGGATCGGACGGCCCGCACACCTGCGCGGCCACCACCGTGAGCAACGGCCGAAGACGCTTGCCCCCAGCGATGATCAGGTGCGACGCGATCTCGTTGAGGTATGGATCCGACGTTCGCACCGAGTCGACCAGGGCGGTTTCGATGCGTTGCACATCGGCGGTCGCGCCGGCAAGTGCGAAGAATGGCGAGGGGCCCACGTCGCCAGGCTAGTCATGCACTCGGAACCCCCGAACGAACCGACCGGAATGAGGGCCGAGCGAGGCGGTAGGCCAATCGGCCCAACCAATCAGGCATCATGTTGCACGACCGCCACGCCGATAGACTTTCACCATGTTTGAACGCTTCACCGATCGGGCCCGGCGGGTCGTGGTGCTGGCACAGGAGGAAGCGCGGCTGCTGAGCCATAGTTACATCGGCACCGAACACATCCTCCTCGGTCTCATCCACGAAGGTGAAGGGGTCGCCGCCAAGGCGCTCGAGAGCTTGGGCATCTCGCTCGAGGCCGTGCGCAACCAGGTGGAAGAGATCATCGGCCAAGGCGGTACGTCGCCGTCGGGGCACATCCCCTTCACGCCGCGGGCGAAGAAGGTGCTGGAGCTCTCGCTGCGCGAGGCGTTGCAGCTCGGCCACAACTACATCGGTACCGAGCACATCCTCCTCGGCCTCATCCGCGAGGGCGAAGGCGTCGCCGCGCAGGTCTTGGTCAAGCTCGGCGCAGATCTGTCTCGTGTGCGCCAGCAGGTCATCCAACTGCTCAGCGGCTACCAAGGCGGCGCCCAGGGCAAGGGCGAGCCTCAGGCCGCTGCGGCCGGGACGCAAGGCAAGGAAGACACGCCGAGCGACAAGGGCAACAGTCAGATCCTCGACCAATTCGGTCGCAACCTCACCCAGCTGGCCCGCGAGAAGAAGCTCGACCCGGTCATCGGTCGCGCCCGCGAGCTCGAGCGGGTCATGCAGATCCTCAGCCGGCGCACCAAGAACAACCCGGTGCTGATCGGCGAGCCGGGCGTCGGCAAGACGGCCATCGTCGAAGGTCTCGCCCAGAAGATCGTCAGCAACGACATCCCCGACACGCTTCGCAACAAGCAGCTCTACACCCTCGACCTCGGCGCGCTCGTGGCCGGCAGCCGTTACCGCGGCGACTTCGAAGAGCGATTGAAGAAGGTGCTCAAGGAGATCAAGACGCGCGGCGACATCGTGCTGTTCATCGACGAGATCCACACGCTCGTCGGCGCCGGTGCAGCCGAAGGCGCCATCGATGCGGCCTCGATCCTCAAGCCGATGCTGGCTCGTGGCGAGCTGCAGACCATCGGGGCGACGACGCTCGACGAGTACCGCAAGCACCTCGAGAAGGACGCGGCCCTCGAGCGCCGCTTCCAGCCGGTGCGAGTCGAAGAGCCGACGTTGGCCATGACGATCGAGATCCTCAAGGGTGTGCGCGACAAGTACGAGACCCATCACCGGGTCACGATCACCGACCAGGCCATCGTCGCCGCTGCCAACTTGTCAGACCGTTACATCAGCGACCGTCACCTGCCCGACAAGGCGATCGACCTCATCGACGAGGCCGGCGCCCGTCTGCGCATCAAGCGCATGGGCACGCCCCCCGATCTCAAAGAGATCGAGCGCAAGCTCACCGAGGTGCAAGAGGCCAAGAAGCGCGCTGTCGAAGAGCAGCAGTTCGAAGAGGCAGGGCGCCTGCGCGATCAAGAGAAGTCCTTGCTCGACGAGAAGGCCATCAAAGAGGCCGAGGTCAAGGCCAGCGGCGTCGACCTGTTCGACGAGGTCGACGAAGAGGCCATCGCCGAGGTGCTCAGCATCTGGACGGGCATCCCCGTCTACAAGCTCACCGAGGAAGAGACCGCCAAGCTGCTCAACATGGAAGCCGAGCTGCACAAGCGGATCATCGGCCAAGAGAACGCCATCAGGGCCGTCAGCCAGAGCGTGCGCCGTACACGTGCGGGTCTGAAAGACCCGAAGCGCCCCAGTGGCTCGTTCATCTTCCTCGGCCCGACCGGTGTGGGCAAGACCGAGCTCGCCAAGACGCTCGCCGAGTTCTTGTTCGGCGACGAGAGTTCGCTGATCGCGCTCGACATGAGCGAGTACATGGAGAAGCACACGGTCAGCCGTCTGGTCGGTGCGCCCCCTGGGTACGTCGGCTACGAAGAGGGTGGCCAACTCACCGAGGCCGTGCGGCGCACGCCGTTCAGCGTGGTGTTGTTCGACGAGATC
>JANYKU010000090.1 GCA_025358075.1 Ilumatobacteraceae bacterium | reverse complement strand
CTTTTCTTGGCCACCGGCGAGGACATCGAATTGGCCGTTGACACAATACAAGCCGGACGAGCCCGACTCAGACTTCGGATCAGACAGGCGACGTTGACTCGCTCGGCGGTTCGATCAGTCCAGCCCTTAACGTCGGTCGTGTCGCGATCGCTGGCTCCGAGGAAGTACGCGTACGCGTTGAGGGTGAGGGTGAGGTCATCGCAGCGTTGGCGTGGCCGAGCCGCCGGCTGACGGTGCGCGCCGGCACGCCCGCCCTCTCGTAACGCAGAAACCGCAAGTTCTGGGTCCGAAACCCGTTCAGGGCGGTCTGAATGTGTGGTCAACCGAACTCGGCGGTCGGATAAGTTGTCGAGATGACCCGTCTTGATCGAATGACGGTGGACTCGGCTGTGTGCCACGGCAGACCGTGCATTCGCGGGATGCGCTACCCGGTTGAGCTCATCGTCGATTTGCTCGCTAGCGGGATGACGTCGCAGGAAGTGTTGGCCGACTACCCGGATCTCGAGTTGGACGACGTTCTTGTCGCGCTTGAGTTTGCGGCCAACGTCACCCGGACGCGATCAGTGAGTCCGATCTCGGCCGCCTGAATGCGGTTGCTCGTCGACGCACAGTTGCCGATCAGGTTGGCGTCAGTGCTCGCCGATCTTGGCCACGACGTGGTTCACACGAGTCAGTTGCCGGTCGGAAACCGAACACCTGACGTCGAGATGGTGCGGGCGGCTGACAGCGATGCTCGGGTGGTGGTGACCAAGAATCGAGACTTTCTCGATTCGCACGTCCTGTTGGCTCGGCCGCACTCGCTGCTGCTGGTGTGTCGACGGGCAACATTTCGAATGACGAACTCGTTGGTCTGTTCGTGGCGAACCTGGATCGAATCGTTGCCGCGTGCGAAACCAGCGGCCTCGTCGAACTCAGTCGGGTCGCGATCGTGGTGCACGGTTCGTAGTCGTCCACCGATCGGGTTCCGCCGCGAATTCTGCCGCGAAACTGGACAACGCAGTTGATGGTGAGTTGGTACTGCCGCCTGGCCTTCGGCGTCGTCCGTTACACCCGATTTACACCCAACCTGGCGTTACGGGCCATCATCAAGCAACATCGAACGGACAACGCAACACATTGACCTGGGCAAATTGGACGGAACAACACCGTGCGTACCGGCCTCACGACTCTCTCAAGGTGGCGGCACGGGTTCGAATCCCGTTGGGGCTGCCAAGACCGCCCACTTCGGGGTTGCTTCCACGCACGAGGATCTGCGAGAGACGGCACATGGAGACATTCGGTGTGCTGCTGCGTCGCCATCGAATGGCCGCCGTGCTCACCCAAGAGCGGCTCGCCGAGCTGGCGCGGATCAGCGCGACCGGCATCGCCGCGCTCGAGGCCGGGCGGCGCCGCACGCCCCGACCGTCAACCGTTGCGCTACTTCTCGACGCGCTCGACCCCGTTCTGGGGAGGCTTCGCCATGACGGCCACCGAAGCCGGCGAACATGCGCTGGCGCGCGAACTGTTCGCCGTTCAGGCTCGTGCTGGCTTCGACCAGATTCGCCGCGACCTGGAGTGGCTGCCAGTCATCGGATTCTTCTGCCACGCCTGTGCCGGGCTGGACGACACCGAGTTCGCCCCGGTGCTGTACGACCTTCTGGCCGCCAATCCTGCGCGTGCCATCGGCGTCGGTCCGCTCGCCGGCTGGTGGGCGCCGGCCGACTACCACCTCGGTGCGCTGTGCCGCGTGATGGGCCGATTCGACGAGGCCGAACTACGGCTGCGATCGGCGTTGACGACGACCGAGCACCTCGGCGCGCGACCCTGGCAGGCTCGCACGCAGATCGAGCTGGCGAGGGTGATCGAGATCGCCCATGGGTCGGCGGACACAACGATCACGGCGCTTCGTGAATCGGCCGCCTCGATCGCCGCCGACCTCGGCGCGGCCGGCATTGCGGCACTTCTCGGATAGCGCATGACTGGTCTTTTCAGCTGGTCGGCGGCGGCAACAGCGCGGCGATCAACTGCTTACCCACCCATCGCCCGAACCGCTCGTTCGACCAACCGCGCTGGTTCACGAGCAGATCCCACAACTCCACGGAGTTGTGCGTCCACAGCACGTCGCGTGCTTCCTCGATCGACACGTCGACGCGCAGATGATCGCCGGATGCGAGGTGCTGGGCGAACACCGTCATGCCCGTGAGGCGTTCGGCCTGCAGGTTCGCCCACACTCCCGCAGCGCCGGGATCGCTGGCCGCGGCGTCGCGCACCACGAGCAGGATCGGGCACGTGCGCGGACTGATCTCACCGACGTGTTCGCCGTACTCGGCCAGCTTCTTGCGAGGATCCGGCTCGGCGATGTTGCGGCGCACGAACTCGCGCTGCAGGATCGGAACGGGCTCGTCGTCGCCGACGACCGCCACGTCGAAGATGGCCTTCACCAGCCCCGGCTTGTTGTCGAATGCCTTGTAGATCGTCTCGACCGAGACACCGGCCAGCTCGGCGACCGAGCCGAGCGTGGTGGCCGCATAGCCCGACTCGAGGAACCGTCGCCGTGCCACCTCGAGCACCGTCAGCCGTGTGCGTCGCGCCTGCTCACGTCGTCCCGTCGCGTCGTAGTTCCGCTGCGGCTTGACATCACTCATTTTTCAGTACATACTCCCGTATCGATTACAGCTCATTGTATCAGATATCGAGAAATGCCCGAGAAAAGAAGGAATGAACATGACCTACGCATTCATCCAAGACGTGCCTGCCAATGCCGAGATCTACTCGATGATCAAGGCCAAGCTGGGAACGGCGACGCCCACTGGCCTGATCGCCCACATCGTCATCACTCGCGATGCCGGCTTGCGCTACGTCGACGTGTGGGAGACGGAAGAGGCCTGGGTGCAGTACCGCGACGAGCACGTCGAGCCCGCTGTCACCGAGGTGCTGGCCGGCTTCGGCCTTCCTCACGATCATTCGATCGTGGTCACCGAACAGGTCGAGGTGATCGATGTGTGGCTCGGCGAGTCCACAGCCAAGATCGGATAGTAAGCAGGCCTCGCAAGCCGACCGTGCGTGAGTAGCTCCCGCCACTGGCCGAAGTCGATGGCCTTGCGACCGCGACCCGGCCGAAGGTTCAGCACGAGCGGTGTCAGAATGCGGCGGTGGCGGAGCAGCTCGGCGTGCGAGTGATGGGAGACTTCCGGCTCGACGGTGTCGACGTTGCGGCCCTACGCAGCCGGAAGGCTCGGCTGCTGTTGAAGGTGCTTGCCGTCGCCGGTGGAGCCTCGGTCAGTGCGGACTCCCTCGTGGAAACGTTGTGGAGCCATGATCTGCCCGAGGACCCGGCCCGGGATCTCGCAGTTCTGGTGAGCCGGGCCCGTGCGGTAGTCGGTGCCGACCGAGTCGTGCGGCGCGCCGGGGGCTACGCGCTGATTGCTGATTGGTATGACCGTGACGAGCTCGGTGCCTTGAGTCGCGAAGCGGTTCGTCGTCAAGCGCTGGGCGACATCGCCGGCAGCCGGGCCGCAGCCGAGGCGGCGTTGGCGCTGGTGCGCGGCGAGCTGCTCTCCGACGAGCCGGCGTCGGACTGGTTGTCGCCGATGCGGGTCAGAGTAGCCGTGCTGGTAGCCGAAACCCGGGCGGTTGCCGCTGCCGCGGCGCTTGCCGGGGGACAGTTCGGCGACGCTGCTTCACATGCTCGAGCGGGCCTCGAGCACGATCCATACGACGAGGTCGCGTTGCGTCTGTTGATGCGTGCGCACGTGGCTGCCGGACGCCCGGCCTCAGCGCTGGCGGCTTACGCCGAGACACGCGGCCTGCTCGCGGAAGAGCTCGGTGTGAGCCCGTCGGCCGAGACCGAGCTGCTTCATGGCTCGATCCTGGCCGGCGATCTACCGTCAGAGGCGGTCATCGAACCAGCCGCGCCGTCGGCTCGCTTGGTCGGGCGCGAGCGCGAGTTGCGCGTCCTCGATGAAGCGTTGCTGCGATCACGCAACCGTGCCGAGGTCGTCGTTGTTGCCGGCGAAGCCGGAGCGGGCAAGACCACGCTGGTCGAGGCGTGGACGCTGGCGGCGCGGCGTCGGGGAGTGCTGGTGCTGACCGGGCGCGCCGAGGAGGGGATCGGCCTCGCCCTTCAGCCGGTTGTCGACGCCTTGGCGGCTCATCTCACCGCGGTCGACATTGACATGAAGCTCGATGGCCAGATCGAGACGTTGCTGGGTTCAACGCCGAGCAGAGTTGCGACCGAGGGCCAGTTGGGGTGGGCAGTGCTGCCGGACCCGACGACCTCGTCCGATGCCTTGTCAGTCGGCCTGTTCGAGAGTCTCGCTCGTCTTCTGCTGCGGCTCACACCGCCGGCTGGGCTGGTGATCGTTATCGACGACGTGCATCTTGCCGACGCGTTGACGCGCGCCTGGATGTCGTACGTCCTGCGGCGTGGCCTCGAGCACCGATTGCTGATCCTCGCTGCTCGCCGCGACGAAGACGAGACACCAATCGCCTCGTCGCTGGTCGTTCGCTTGGGACCGCTCGGCCTCGATGCAGTCATCGAACTTGTCGGTGCCGATCGCGCCGCATCGCTCTTCGAGCGCACGGGTGGCAACGCACTGCTGCTCGTGGAGCTGGCCGCCGCCGGTGACGCCGATGACGTGCCGGCAACGGTGTTGGAGGCTGTTGCGGGTCGTCTGCGGCGTGCCGGCGAGGCTGGGCCGACGCTGCGCGTTGCCGCCGTCCTCGGACCGATCGTCGACCTCGACCTTCTCGCTGGTGTCATCGAGCGCTCGCCACTCGCTGTGTTGGAGCATCTCGATGAAGGAACCCGCCGAGCCTTTCTGACCGAGCGCGACGGTGTGCTGGTGTTCCGTCACGAACTCGTGCGTGCCGCCGTCGCCGCGGACACCAGTGCGATGCGTCGAGCATGGGTTCATCGCCAGGCGGCACGCCTGCTGGTAGCGCGTCCCGACGTGCCTCCGATGGAGCTCGCTCGACACGCGCGCCAGGGAGGTGATCGATCTCTTGCGGCAACAGGCCTCGCCGACGCAGCCGAGATCGCCCGCAGCCGTTTCGATCTCGCCGGCGCAGAACATCTGCTCGACGAGGCCGTCGAGTTGCACGACAGTGCCGAGATTCGTCTGCGGCGAAGTCGCATTCGCATGGCGCGCGCCGATCTCGCTGGTGCCGACGCCGACGCCGAGCGGGCCTTGGCGCTGGGTGGAGGGGCCGCCGCATTGGAGCTGCGTGCCTGGGCGGCGAGGAACCGGCACGACACCGACGCGGCGATTCGCCTCGGCGGCGCGGGCGCGGCGATGGCGACCGATGCCGGCACGAAAGCCAGCTGCCTCCTCGCTGTCGCGTTTGCATATCGCGGTGTTGGCGACCTGCCGGCGACCGAGGCACTACTCGATCAAGCACGTGCCCTCGACGCACCGCCGTCGCTCGGACTCACGGCGTGGGTTGGCGTGCTTCGGGTGCACCAGGGCCGTCCCGCCGAGGGTCTTGCCGCGCTCGAGCCGTTGGTCGGCGCCGACGGTGGCAGCATGCAATCCTTCTGGGTCGAGCACGTACTGCAGATGACCGCGCACGGCTACGGCATGGTCGGGCGGGCCAACGACGCCTTGGCCGTCATCGATCGAATGGCAGCGGAGCAGGAACGTCGAGGCAGCAAGGCACGATACGACGGCAGTGAGGAGACCTACCGCAGTTGGGTGCTGTGCAATCTCGGTTCGCCCGCGGCAGAGGACCATGCGCGAGCCGGTCTCGAGCGCGGCGCGTCGAACGAGATCCGCGGTCAAGGTGGCCTCGACCTCGCCGAGTGGTTCTTGGCGGCCGGCCGCCCCGACGATGCCGCCGCCGCACTGGTCGCGGCCAGCGAGCACTATGGGCCGGCATGGGTGAACAACCGTTGGCGTTGCGAGCAGCGGGCAGGAATCATCGCCGCGCGTCTGTCCCTCGTCAATGGATCGCCTGGCGAGGCGCTCGATGCCGCGGAAGCGGTGGCGGCCGCAGCAGAGAAGCGCGGTGATCGACGGTATTCGACCTTTGCTGCACTGATGATGGCCCGGGCCAACGCGCGACTCGGTCACCCGGCTGACGCTGATGCGACGGCCGGTCATCTGGAGCGGCTGGCCGCTGTTGCTGCCATGGAGGCGTGGTGGTTCGCTGCCGACGTCGCCGCCGACACCGGCCTCGAGATTGCACGGGTAGTGGCCGATCGTAGCGCGTCGCTTCTCGCCGACAACTCCGGCGTCTACGCCGATGTGTTTGCTCGCGCTGCGGCGCAGCGTCTCAGCTGACTCGGGCGACCAGCTCGACGACGCTCGGCCGGAAGGAGGTCCCGGTTCGCTCGACTGCCTCGATTGCATCGGCGACGATCGCGGCTCGGGCCGACGCAGTGAGCGTGTCGAGGAAGACCGACACCTGAGGCATGCCGAATCGATAGCGGACGATGAGCGCCGGATCGTCGAGGCCGACGTCGACATTGGTGCAGTCCACCTCGGCCTCGACAAGCCCGGCGCGGACCGCGGCGCCTGCGAGCTGATCCGATGTCGCCAACGCGGCGGCCCGTTCGTGCAACGCCCGATACCACGTCGGCGCCTGCCAGCCCCGCGTTACGAGAACCGCATCGATCGCCTCCTTGGCCGGGGCACGCTCCTCGCCGAACACCGATGCCAGCACAACGCCGCCGGTGCGGGTCACGCGTCCGAGCTCGCTCAATCCGCCGACCGGATCGGCGACGTGGTTCAAAACGAAACCGGCGACCGCGATATCGAACATGCTGTTGCGGAACGGAAGCGCAGCGATGTCGGCGACTACAGCGGAACCGGCGCGGCTCACACCTCGATCGCCGCACAGCATGTCGTGTTCGAGATCGCACGACGTGACGAGTGCGCCCGCCGCGGCGAGCACTGCGCCGACGGCGCCGGTGCCTGCGCCGGCGTCGAGCACGGCGCGGTTGTTCGGGGTGAGAGCGCAGCGCCCGACGAGGTGCTCCGCCAAGGGTCGATAGGCGAGCGTCGCGTCGTCGGCCCAGCGGTGGCCGGCACCGGCGTAGGCATGGCGGGCGGGGTCGACACCGAGCAACACGGGATCGCCCAGCGCAGGGTCGCTCAGCCCAGCCACGACGCGCCGTCGAAGGCTGCGGCTTCCCACCACGCCAGTTCGGCCGGGTCGCCCACGGCCTTCTCCCACGCGAAGACCGCAACCACGCCGAGCATCGACAGGCCGAGCTGGCGTTCCCACCATCCCGTCGTGTCGACGCCATGATGCTCGAGCCGGCTGCGGTAGTGGGCGATGGTGGCTTCCTTCGTCTGGGGCATGCGGGCCCGGTTGAGTGCGAGGTACCAGGCGAGGTCCCAACATGGCGGAGCCTCCCCTGGGTACGCCCAGTCGAGCAGCACCGTGCGACCGTCGGAGCGCCTACCAACGTTGCCGAGCTTCCAGTCGCCGGCGACGAACGTCATCGGTGTCTCGCGCATCGCGTCGACTACGTGCTGCGGATGATGATGGATCTCACGCACCAGAGCGTTCAGCCGAGGGGCGAGACTCGGCAGCAGTCCCCACCCCTGATTGGCCACGAAGACCGGACCGGGAACGTCGTCGACGAGCAGTTCCGGCGCGATGGTCTCGGGTGCGAACGTTTGTAGGAGCCGCGCCAAGTCGCGCACGCCGATGTCGTCGTGCCAGTCCATGAAGCGGGCGTGGAACGCAGCCATGTGATCGATGAAGCCGAGGTGATGTTCAAGCGGCACGAGAGCGTCACCGGGTGGAACCATGTCGGCGCCGCGGTCGGTCATCAGTTGGGCGAGGCGAGCTGTTGGGCCGTGACCCTCCAACGACATACCGACCATCGCGTGATCGATGACGTCGGGCGTGCGCTGATAGACGCCGGCCTTCCACACCTTGAACTCCCAATTCGTCGTGTTGCCGGTGCAGCGCATGATCCAATCCGTGTCGGCCGACAGCACCTTGAGGAAATGTGGTTCGCCGTTGATGGTCAGTCGTTCGAACACCGCTCCCGATCGCGCGTCCTCAGGATGAAGTTGCGTGCGGTCGGTAGCGCCGGCGATCAGCTCATCGAGCGACGCAGCGATCCACGGCGTTGTCGATTCAGTGCGCACGAGCAGCCTCCATGTCGGCGAGGAGTTCGGCCGGCCAGCGGCCCCCGCAGAAGACCGTATCCGAGGCGATCCGGTCGCCTGACAACTCGAGCACGTGCAGCTGATGGCCGGCGTGTGGCACGCCATTCTCGATCCAGCTGATGCCGATCTCGACGGTCTCGCCCCCCGGGAAGGGTCGACGTCGCATCGTCTCGATGTGTGAAGGAAAGCCGTACCACTTGGCGAGCTCGGCCCGAACGGCCTCGCCGCCCGCGGCCTCGTAGCGCCACATCGGCACGGTTGCGTCGAGCACGGCGTCGGCTGTGAACAGACCGTCTGGGAGGCCGGCGCCGCTGGCAATGGCATCGAGCAGGCGCTGCACCGGTTCGGCGACGCTGGATCGAGTGGTGGTCGGTGTTGCTGTCATGCCGACATGATGGCCAACCGTGTTGCAACGAGCTTGCAATCGCCGCTGCAGCAAAACCGCAAAAGCGTTGTCGCAGGGTTGACGTTGACGGCGGTCCGAACCGGGCCACTGGAACCCACAACTCAAGGAGAGAACGATGACACAACGAACCATTGACCCTGACGTGCTGCAAGCGCTTGTCGGGCAGGCTGTCGGTGATTTCGGATCGGTGCTCAACGCGGCCCTCGTGGTCGTCGGCGATCGGCTCGGTCTGTACAAGGCCCTTGCCGAGAGCGGGTCGACCACCTCGACCGAGCTGGCCGAGCGAACGGGCACCGTCGAGCGAAATGTGCGCGAGTGGTTGTCGGCGCAGGCAGCCGCCGGCTTCGTCACCTACGACGGCCCCGCCGACGACGGCGACCGCTGGTCGATGACACCCGAACAGGCGGAGGCGTTCACGAATGAATCGAGCCCGGCGTTCCTCTGCGGAGGATTCCAAGTGGTGACTGCGGCGGCGAAGGCTGACGAGAAGATCACGGAGGCGTTCCGCCACGGTGGCGGGCTCGGGTGGCACGAGCATCACCATGACCTGTTCCGGGGAACCGAGCGGTTCTTCCGACCTGGCTATGCCGCATCGCTGACCAGTGACTGGCTGCCGTCACTGTCTGGCGTGGTGGCCAGGCTGGAGCGCGGTGGAAAGGTGGCCGACGTCGGCTGCGGACATGGTGCCTCGACGGTGTTGATGGCGGCTGCCTATCCCGCGTCGGTGTTCACCGGGTTCGACTACCACGCGCCGTCGGTCGAGGCCGCGCGCGGTGCGGCTACGGCAGCCGGCGTTGCGGATCGGACGATGTTCGAGGTCGCCGGTGCTGGAGCGTTCTCCGGCTCGGGCTACGACTTGGTGTGCTTCTTCGACTGCCTGCACGACATGGGCGATCCGGTCGGTGCGTTGCAGCACACTCGTCGGGCCCTCAGCGACGACGGCGTGGTGATGCTGGTCGAACCACAAGCCGGAGACACCGTGGCCGAGAACCTCAATCCGATCGGTCGGCTGTTCTACGCGGCCTCTTCGTTGATCTGCACCCCGGCCTCACAATCGCAAGAGGTCGGTCGTGCGCTCGGTGCGCAGGCGGGCGTTGCGCGCTTGACAGAGGTGGCCAACGAGGCCGGCTTCACGAGGGTACGCACGGCCGCGTCGACGCCGTTCAACATCGTGCTGGAACTGCGGCCCTGACGGCGCGAAGTGCATCGTCGAGCCATCGTCGAGCCATCGTCGCAGGCCCGCCGGCTACGTGCGCTTCTGGATGTTCGCCCATTCGTCGCGCAAGCCGACCGTACGGTGGAAGAGCATCGGCGTCACCGGGTCGTGAGCGAAGTAGCCGAGCCGCTCGAACTGCACGACGCCCCCGAGGGGAGTCTCGGCGAGGGTGGGCTCGACCTTGCACGAGGTGAGCAGCTCTCGTGACCCGGGGTTGAGATCGTCGAACGGGTCGCCGGTGGCTTCGCCTGGTATCTCGGCTGAGAACAAGCGCTCGTACAGCGCGACGGTTGCGTCGAGCGCGTGGTCGGCCGAGACCCAGTGCATCGTCGACTTGACCTTGCGTCCGTCGGGGGCGTTGCCGCCAGAGGTGGACGGGTCGTACGTGCACTGCACCTCGATCACGTTGCCGTCGTCGTCCTTGACGCAACCGGTGCAGGTGACGAGGTAGGCAGACCGGAGCCGCACCTCTCGGCCTGGCGTGAGCCGGAAGTACTTCGGCGGCGCCACTTCCATGAAGTCGTCGTGCTCGATGTACACGACCTTGGAGAACGGCACCTGACGAACGCCGTCGTCAGGGTTCTCCGGGTTGTTGGCCACCTCGTGATGTTCGACCACAGGCTTGCCTGCGGCATCGACAGGCCAATTGGTGATGACGAGTTTGAGCGGACGCAGCACGGCCATGCGGCGCAGCGCCGACTCGTTGAGCTCGCGGCGGATGAACGATTCCAAGAGCTCGATCGAATGTCGGCTGTTGGTTCGGGCGATCCCGATGTAGCTGCAGAAGGCACGGATGGCCGCGGCCGGGTAGCCGCGGCGACGAACGCCGCGAAGTGTGGGCATGCGCGGGTCGTCCCAGCCGTCGACGACGCGGTCTTGCACCAATCGCGCCAGGCGCCGCTTGGACGTGATCGTGTAGGTGAGCTCGAGCCGGGCGAACTCGGTCTGGCGAGGCTGATCGCCGGGCAGTTCAAGGTGGCTGAGGTACCAGTCGTACAGGGCCCGGTGACTGTCGAACTCCAGGGTGCACAGCGAGTGGGTGACGCCCTCGATCGCGTCGCTCTGACCGTGGGCCCAGTCGTACGTCGGATAGATCACCCACTCGTCGCCGGTGCGCCAGTGATGGCCGCGGCGGATGCGGTACATCACCGGGTCGCGAAGCTGCATGTTCTCGTCTTGCATGTCGATCTTGGCGCGAAGGACGCGCGCGCCGTCGGCGAACTCGCCGGCCCGCATTCGCCGGAGCAAGTCGAGGTTCTCGGCGATCGTGCGCTGGCGGTACGGACTGTCGATGCCAGGCTTGCCGTATCCGCCGCGCTGCGCCGAGATCGTCTCGCCATCCTGATCGTCGACGTAGGCGAGGCCCTGAGTGACGAGGTACTCGGCCCACAGATAGAGCTGCTCGAAGTAGTCGGACGCATACAGCGGCTCACCTGGCGGGAAGCCGAGCCAAGTGAGGTCGTCGATGATCGACCCGGCGAACTCGATGTCCTCGGTGTCGGGATTGGTGTCGTCGTAACGCAGGTTGCACACGCCGCCGAACTCGGCGGCGACGCCGTAATCGATGCAGATCGCCTTGGCGTGACCGATGTGCAGGTAGCCATTCGGCTCCGGTGGAAAGCGGGTCTGAACACGACCGCCGAACGTGCCGGCCTCGTTGTCGGCCCGCACCAGGTCGCGGACGAAGTCGAGGCCGGTACCGGTGGGGTTGTCCGTGGTGCTCATGGGCCTGACATTCTCGCTGCGGAAGATGTGGAAACCACGAACGTATCCCGGTTGGGCTGGATACCGTCGAAGCCGTGGATTCGGCGCTCGTGAAGCCGCTGCTGCGTGGTTGGTCGCATGTGCTCGCGTTCACCGTCGTCGCCGTGCTCGGAATCATCATGCTGGTGGTTGCTGGTGCCTCGGCCAGCGAGCGCGTTTGGCTGTCCGTCTACGTTGCGGGCACGCTGACCATGTTCGGCGTCTCGGCGTCGTACCACACGTTGCGTTGGGGTCCGCATGGTCGCTCGATCATGCGTCGCCTCGACCACACGGCCATCTTCTTGGCCATCGCCGGCGCGTACACGCCGATCATGGCCGTCGCCCTCACCGGCTGGCAGAAGGTGGTGGTGCTCAGCGCCGCTTGGGGTGGGGC
Organism: Ilumatobacteraceae bacterium; assembly: GCA_025358075.1. Lineage (GTDB taxonomy): Bacteria > Actinomycetota > Acidimicrobiia > Acidimicrobiales > Ilumatobacteraceae > JAENVT01. The sequence goes on along the minus strand of JANYKU010000090.1, from coordinate 5,679 downwards.
CGTCGTCGGTATGACCCTGGAGTGGCTACCGCTCAAGGTGCCTCGCCCACTGTTCACGGCCATCTATGTGATCGTCGGATGGTCCGCCGCCGTCGCCTTTCCGCAGCTCTACAGAAGTCTCGGCGGCGCCGGGTTCGCACTGGTGCTCGGTGGTGGGCTGCTGTACACGATCGGCGCGGTGGTCTACGCCCTCAAGCGACCCGACCCGTGGCCGAGGGTGTTCGGCTTCCACGAGATCTTTCATCTGTTCACCATCGCCGCCGCCGGATGTCATCTTGCAGCGATTGCGTTCTACGTCGTCCCGTTGATGTAGCGCTCAGCTCGTCAACTTGCGCAACCGATCGAGTCGTCGGTCCCATTGGCCGGCGGTGTCGAGGATCCACGCAACGGCTGACGCCAATGGTTGGGGCGTGACGCGAAAGCGGACCTCGCGACCGCAGCGTTCGTGCTCCATCAGGCCTGCTGCCTCGAGCACCTGAAGGTGCTTGAGGACGGCTTGGCGGGTCAGGGGAGTGGTCTCGGCGAGCGCCGTCGCCGTCGCCGGGCCGTTGGTCAGCAGGCGCTCGACGAGCAGTCGCCGCGTCGGATCAGCGAGCGCGCCGAACAACGTGTCGAGGGCTGTGACCGACGGTCGGGTCACGCCATCACGAGCAACGGCAACGCCAGCATCCACAGCGACACCAGGGCGACATCCCACTTCGACGCTACGGAGCAACTCGTCGCCGTGGTGGCGCCGACGAATCGCTCGGTGATGTCGAGATGCGAACGGCCGTGCGGCAGCTCGACGATCTCGAGCTGCACGTACGAGGCAGTCGATGGGTCGTCGCGATCCCACCACGAGAAGCCGATGCCTCGACCAGTGGCGACGGACTCGATGCGCACCGATCGCTCGACGCTGTCGGTCGTCGTAGTTCCGGTCGCATCGGGTGCGATCGTGATCTCGGCCTGATCGACGAGCCACGAGCACCAGCCGTCGGCAGTCGACAGCAGTGTCCACAGGGCTACGACATCGAGGTCGAGGTCGGTGCTGCGTTCGATGGAGAGATCGTCACGTTCTGACATGTCGGACATGACGGCAGTGTAGCGCAACCATCGGGTTGCACCTCGGCCGGGGTCGGGTTACCATCTGCAACTAGTTAGTTGCACAAAGCAGAAAGGGCGATCCCATGTTGATCCCGACGGTCATCGAGAGCACCAGCCGCGGCGAGCGAGCCTTCGACATCTATTCACGGCTGCTCGTCAATCGAATCGTCTTTCTCGGCGCGGCCATCGACGACAACGTCACCAACCTTGTCGTGGCGCAGCTCCTGCACTTGGAGAGCGAGAATCCTGATGCCGATATCGCCATCTACATCAACAGCCCGGGTGGAGACATGAACGGGCTGTTCGCCATCCACGACACGATGCACTACATCAACCCCGACGTGGCCACGATCTGTGTTGGTCAGGCTGCGTCGGCCGCGGCGGTGCTGCTGGCGGCGGGGGCCGCCGGCAAGCGATACGTGCTACCGAACGCTCGAGTGTTGATCCACCAGCCTCACGGCGGTGCGCAGGGTCAGTCGACCGATATGGAGCTGGCCGTGGCGGAGATGGTCGAGATGCGCCGGAGGATGGTCGACATCCTGGTCGAGGCGACCGGGCAGACGGCAGAGCGGATCAAGGTCGACATCGATCGCGACTACATCGTTCGTGGTGACCAGGCCGTTGCGTACGGGCTCGTCGACCACGTGATCGAACGTCGGCAGTTGCCGAACCCGACGAAGGCGATCGCCGCTGCCTGACATGAGATGATCTGGCATGCTCGATCATCTTTCGATCCAATGTTCCGACGTCGCTAGCAGCTCGGCGTTCTACGACGCCGTGCTCGCACCGCTCGGCGGTACCCGCATCATGGAGTTCGGCCCTGTCGTCGGCTATGGCGTGCCGCCGATGCCCGACTTCTGGATCGGCCCGAACAACAGCGGCGACGGGTTCCGCGAGTCGCACATCGCCTTTTCAGCCGCAGACCGCCCGACGGTTCAGGCGTTCTTCGACGCGGCGGTCGCGGCAGGTGCAGCGGTGTTGCACGAGCCGCGTCTGTGGCCCGAGTATCACCCCAACTACTACGGGGCCTTCGTGCGTGACCCTGATGGCAACAACGTCGAGGCTGTGTGTCACGCCCCTGAGTGACGTGCTACGAGGCGATGCGAAGTTCCGACCCGCCGGGTGGGACGGATGGTGCGACGACGACCGGCACGGGGCATGCTTGCAGAAGTCTGCCCAGGCCCTCACCGCCGAGACCCGGCAGGCTTGCCGGCACGATCACGCGCGTTACTGGTCGGTGCTGCAGTACGTGAAAGATCTCGTTGACGGCATCGGAGCCCGTCGTCGAGATGGTCTCGATGTCGTCGGTGTGCGTGCTCAGGCGGCGGACCACCTGGTCGAGATAGATCAAGCCGGCCATCGATACGTCGATGTCTTCCGCCTTGGCGAAGTCGCGCAACGAAGATGCCGACCGACCGTCGAGTGTGAGCAGCAAGGTGACTGCGCGGTCTTCGTCGGTGAGCACGTCGAGCCCACCTTCGCCGTGAGGGCTCGAAGGATCGATGAGGATCAAAGTTCTGGAAACGATCATGGGTTCGTCCATGCCAGCAGGGTACGGGGGCAAGGTTTCGTGATGCTTGCCGCCAGATGAACAGATTGTCTGCTCGACCGAGTCACCGTGCGTGTTGCACGCCGGGCACGGCGGGCCCTCGATCCGTCAAGTGGTCGACCGTGGCGCCTCGCGAGTTCCACGCCCGTCGTCCGACGACCCGACCGACCGGCAGCGCCGCAGCCACCCCGAGATCGTGCTCGACGAGGTCATCGACGACTTCGGCCAAGTCGGTGGCGCTCATTGCCGAGGCCCATCCGGTGTCGCGCAACGTCTGGAACAGTTGGGCACGCCATTCGAGCTCGGTCATGTTTGCTTCGACAACCATTGCGGTCGTAGTACCCGTATGCGTGTCGAAGCCGCCGAAAGCCTGACCGCAGCCGCAGCCCGAGCCGTCCGGCTTCTCGAGGTCACAGACGAATGCGTAGCGCCCCACAACCTCACCTTCGGGTACGAAGCAGAAATCTCCTGGCGAGTCGCCCTGCGTGAATTGAGTTGAGACGAAGATCTTCAAGGTCCATCCTCCAAGTCTGTGAAGAGGTTCTCTGGCAGGCTCATGCGGCAAGTGCTTTGGGAGGGCTGTGACACGACACGTTGCCATCGGGAAGGGTGATCGTGAGGGTGCGGTCGGCAGCGAGTGTGAACCGCCATCCGCCCTCGTGGGCGCAGTGGTGATGCTTCACGCACAGCGGCAACAAGTTCCCCGTGTAGCTGCGGTGCTGTGCTGAGGCGGACGCATCGGCCAGAGCATCCGCAGGGATTCTCGGAGCTAGGTGGTTGTTCCTGGGCGTGGCTGGCGGCGGTGTTGGATCCGCGAGACGAGCGTGTACACGCCCGAAGCGATCAGGAGCAGGAGGCAGATCAGGAAGCCGAACCAGCCGATCGCCCCGAGCCACGACGGGCCACTCTTCCAGTAGCCGTTGTCTTGGCCGCTTGCGGAAATGAGGAAGAGCACGACTCCGACGACAAGCAGAGCAACTGTTGATTTGCGAGTGGGGTGCATGGAAGCCTCCGCGATCACTAGAACGCGGACTGTATACCCATGACGCACCCACGCGATCGACCCCGAATGCCATCATCGATCCAGACCTGTTGTCGTAATAGCCAATGTCGCGGTCGGAGTCGCGGAATCTGAAGATGCTTTGCTTTCCGGGTTCCCGCAGCCGTCAATCGGAGCTCCTCGCGATTCGGCTTATCGACCGCCAATGGCCGGTAGGAGGACGAGCGGATCGCCCTTCGATGTGAACCCTCAGCTAGCACGCCGGCTCAGCGCCAGAGGACGTATTAGGAGTGGACAAGGTTGTCGAACGCAGTTTGCGGGTGCTGTGTAACAGGGGTCGCACCCGCAAGCGTCTCGGCCCACGCCGAACGACAGTTATGGCGCGAAGCAACGCGTACGGTGTCGAGCGTGAAGACCATCGAAGTCGGCGCACTCACCGACCAAGGCAACTACGCAGTGATTCGGCTCCCAGAGCGAAAGTTCCCCGGTGTGGTGCTCCAAGGTGACAGCCTCTCGATTCTCGTCGCGAACCTCAGACGGAGCCGCGACCAACTCCAGCAGGGTGAGCACGACGACGGCATCGGCTGGCTGAGTCAGGTGCTCGACGACCTCGAAGCAGTGCAGCGCAAATACGAGGCAGCGCTAACCGAGCACTCGATCCCGCTCTCGTACTGAACGCCGCCGAGCCGCCGAACGGCAGGGCTTCACTGCGTCAGTTCGTTGGCGGGAAAGTCGCTACATCTCCGCCCGGGAGTGTGTCGGGCAACAGGCACTCTGGAGCTGCGGGTCGAAGGCGTGGGTGAAAGACCCGCGTTTCCACAGCGCGAGTTACTGGACACAACAACCTTTACCCTGCCAAGCTTCATCCGGACCTCGCTCGATGAGCGAACATGACAAAAGGGGCACTAAATGCTGTGGAAGAAGCTCGTTGCCATGTGTGCCGTGTCGTTGTCGAGCGTGGCCTTGGCTGCTCCGGCGGCCAACGCAGCAGCGCCGACCGTGACGAAGGTGCCAATCGTGCTCAGCGCGAGTGCGGAGTCAGGTATCCAGAGTTGTGTTGGCGAGACGGTCACAGTGACCGATGGCCAGTTCAACGTCGTGTACATGCCTGACTTACTTTTCCATCGCAACATCGCTGGTGGACGAGCCATTGGCGATACAACCGGTAGCGCGTATCGGTTGAGTGGCCACATCCAAGAAGTCGACCACTTCATTGGCACTGATGGCGAGACGTACACCTATGTCGTGCAACTGAACGCCGCCACCACGGGCGGTGCGAGTTTCAGTGCGAAGGGACTGTTCCACCTCACGTTCACCCCCGCGGGCGAACTCGTGGCCTACAGCAACAGTTTCAGCATTGCTTGCGGCTGAACCTCCACAGCTCACACCTCTGGCTTTCTCCGTCGGAGGCGTGAGCCGCGAGAATTGCGGCAGCCCCGCGGCCATCGCACGTCTCGACTCAATCGGGCACTTCGGATCTGAGGGGTGTTGAAGGTCCCGGTGGGACTGCCGCACGATCCGGTGACGCCGACTTCTACGCCCAAGTAGCAGCCCCTGAAACCGCATCAGTCTGCGGCACGGCATCACGCCAAATACGTCGATTTCTTCCATGTCTTCAGTGGACCGAAAGGCATCGACAACCCGGCGAAATATCCTCTCGTCGGACCACAGCCACCCCGGTGACCTCGGCATCACAACCATCGCCAACATGCTCACCGCCCTCTGCCACCCCGAACTCCACTGAACCATCACGATCCGGTCGGCCAGGCACCACTATCCGACTCCTCTGAACGAACAGACGGACCTGCCGACACTTCGTCACCCGGATCTGAGCCGCCTGGCGTGTCCCATACCACCGGGGATGCGGGACGGCCGCCTCTTAGTGGGTGTCCGGGAAGTCGGTTCGGGTGGCCCAGGTGAGTGCTTGTGGTGTGCCGGGCTTGGGGCAGAGCCGGTCGAGCATCATCGCGATTGAGGCGATCTTGACCCAGGTTTCGGCGGCGGCGACGGTGTGTTCGAGGTCGCGTTTGCCGAGTCGGCGGTGGGC
>JANYKU010000089.1 GCA_025358075.1 Ilumatobacteraceae bacterium | reverse complement strand
CCCGCGCTGCTGGCATTCGGACTCGGGCCCCCCGCCGATGCCCAGCCGTCGACGAGTGTTCCGGTCGACGCCCAGTCGTCGACCGTCGGTCCCGTCGTCACACTGAACCACACGACGATCTCCACCGGCGACCACGTGGTTGTGACCATCGCCGGGTTCACGTCATCGCTGGTGACGATCTCGGTCTGCGGCAACAACGCCACACGTGGTTCGGCAGATTGCAACATGACAGCTAGTGAGGGCATCAAGCTGAACAGCGACGGCACGTCAACGCTGGCTGATATGCCGGTGGCCGACCCACCTGTTTCCTGTCCATGCGTCATCCGCGTCTCGAGCCAGACGTACGACGAGGTCGCCGTCGCTCCGATCACCTTGCTCGGCCACCCCGTCGAACCCGTGGTCGGTGGGCCGAGCCCCGACGATCCTCTCGTCGCTGTGTCGCTCAGCGCCAGCGCGACGTCGCGTGGGGTGCTTGGGTGGATCCGGTCCAGCCTCGGCGGCTCCGTCATGTACCGGGTCACGGTGACGGTGAAGAACCTGACGACCGACACGCTGAGCCACGTGGCGGCATCCGGGTCCGTCGGTCGGAGCGCGAACGACTCCGGCGCGGCCATCGCTCTCGCTGATCCTGGCGAGATCGGGCCCGGTCAGACTCGGCAGCAGATCGTGTCCGCCAAGTTGTCGGCGCCATCGATCGGCGCCATGAAGTGGCGGGTGGTCGTGTCGGGCGCTGGGCCCAGCGTGATCGCGACGGTCAGCACCCAGCATCGCCCTGTACTCCTTTTGGTTCTGTTGATCATGTTGGTCCTCGATCTCGGGGGCTTTGTCTTGCGCCGTCTTGTGCGCCGCCGCGCCGACAGCCGACCATCCAACAAGGATGCAGCGGCGGGCGTCGAGGACGCTGCTCGAGTGCTCGTCATGACGGCTGCCTGAAAGGGCCGCAGCCAGCTACCAGTAGCCTGAGTCGACCAGGGAGACCTTCATGGCGATCGAGCGTGAGTTCAAGTTGACTGCCGACATCGACCTGACCCTTCCCGACCTGGCCGACGTGCTTCCGGGCATCACCGTTGGCCCGGTGTCGAACCTGCAACTGAACGCGGTGTACTACGACACGCCGACCTTGTCGATGGCACGGTCGGGGGTCACGCTGCGAGCGCGTCTCGGTGAACCCGGCCCGATCTGGACCTTGAAGGTTTCCAGTTCGGGTGGCGGGCCCGAACTGTCGCGTCACGAGTACCTGTTCGACGAACCACTTGGGCCCGTACCGTTGGCGGCTCGCCAGGCCGCTCGTGGCTACGTCCGCTCACAGCGGCTCGACCCGGTCGTTCGTATGCACACGCAACGTTCGCAGTTCGCTGTCGAGTTCGAGGGCAAGCCATTGGCGATCGTGTGTGACGACGTGGTGGTGTCCGATGGCGGCACCGAGCCGATCGCTTCGTTGCGCGAGATCGAGGTCGAGTTGGCCCCGGGTCGCGTGAACCGTAAAGCGGTCGAGGCCATCAGGTCGCGACTGCGTGAAGCCGGTTGCCGTGACGATGAGACGCCGGTTCCGAAGGCAGTCCGAGCACTGGGGCCACGCGCATTCGAGCCGCCCGACGTCATGGTCGCGTCGATCGACAAGCGAGCAACGGTCCGCGCACTCATCTGTCATGTGATCGGCAAGTCGGTCGCACCGCTCATCGAGCGCCAGGCCGGTGTGTGGGCTGGCCACGACCCCGAGGAGCTCCATCTGTTCCGAGTCGCCGCTCGTCGCCTGCGCTCTGATCTCCGCACGTTCGCTCCGCTACTGGATCACAGTTGGACGGTCTGGCTGCGCAACGAGCTGGCCTGGTTGGGCGGTGAGGTCGGGATGGGCCGCGACACCGACGTGATGACCGACCGTCTGCTCTCGCAAATTGCCAGGCTGCCGTCCGACGACGCGGTGTCGGTTGACCGTCTGCTCCAGCGCCTGGCCGACACGGCCGTCGACGCCCGCCGGCACGTGGTCGATGCGTTGTCGAGCGAGCGCTTCATCTTGCTCCTCGATGCACTCGTCGATGCCACCCGCGAGCCGCGCTTCGGCCGCGGCACTCCGGGATTGGCCGAACAGGCCGCGAGACCGCTCGTCCTCGATCTGGTCGACAAGCCGTGGCGCCGGCTCAGCCGCGCAGTCGATGCGCTTCAGCCCGACTCACCCGATGCCGCGTTCCACGCGGTCCGCATTCGGTCGAAGCGCACGCGGTATGCAGTCGAAGCGGTCGCACCGTTGTACGGACGCGACGCCCGACGGTTGGCCAAGCGGATCGCCGCGGTTCAGTCCGTGCTCGGCGATCACCAGGACACCACGGTCGCTGAGGCGTGGTTGCGGCAGGCGGCGAAGGCCATACCGTCCGTACGCCTCGTTGCCGGCGAGCTCGTGGCGCTCGAGCGAGTGGAACGAGAGCGCCTGCGCGAGGAGTTCCAGTCGGTTTGGAAGAAGGCGGCGAAACCGAAGTTGCGCGCATGGCTGGACTGACTTGCCCTGAGGTCATCTCGAGTTCGTAGTGAGGTGCACACCGATCCATTCGACGACGTCGACCAGGTCGCGAGCGATGTGGTCGGGTTGGCAGTTCAGCAATTCGCCATAGCCCCGATCCAGCAAGATCGTGGTGATGCCCGCGGCGACCCCAGCGTCGATGTCGCGCCAACGGTTGCCGATGATGACGCTCGATCGACCGAGGTTGACCTCGAGCGTCGCCGCTGCCTGGAGGAGCAAGCCGGGGCGTGGCTTCCTACACGTGCATCGATCGAGGTCGTCGTGCATGCAGGCCAGCGCCAGGTCGAGGCCCAGGCGTTCGGTGATGTAGTCGTTGGCTCGCACGACCGTTTCCCGATCGACCGTTCCGCGGGCGACGTCAGGCTGGTTGGTCACCATCACCAATGCAAAGCCGAGTCGTTTGAGACCTTCACAGGCCTCGATCGCGCCGTCGACGAGCTCCACAGGGCCCTGGGCCGGCACGACATCATCGTCAGTTGTGTCGCGCCTCACCACTGTGCTGTCGCGGTCGAGGAAGGCGATTCGATGCCAGGACGTCACGATGTGAGCCGCGCGAGTCGATCGCCGTCGGCTACAGCCTTCATTGCGGCCACCTGTTCCCAGTGGGTGCCCCGGGCCTGCAAGATGGGGTGGCTGACGAGCAGGTGCCAGATCATCGCGAACAGGCCCTCGGTATGTGCCGTGATGCGTTCGACGAACACTGGCGGGACAACGACGCAAGCGTCGGAGGTCTGATTGGTATAGCCACCATCGCGGCCGACGATCCCGAACACCGACGCCCCGATCTTCCTGCATTGATCGATCGCCCGGATGAGATTGAAGGACACGCCTGTGTCGAGGTCTCCGCCGCCGAGGGAGAACACGAGCATGCCATCTCGCGCAGTCAACTCGGAGATGTTGTCGGTGAAGGAGTAGGTCTCGAAGTTGCAGATCTTGCGAAAGTCGTCCACCACAGGGCTGGCATCACCGGCGGAGCCGCCGGCTTCGAGGACGAACAATCGGCCGCCGCCCTCGCGCACCATCGCCAGGCCGCGAGCGACGGCCTCGATCTGATCGGGATCGATCTCGTTGAGCACCGACACTGTTTCGGCGATGAACCTCTCCGAGAAGGTGGTGTTCACGTTTGGGCCGGTCAGCGTCATCGTTGACGCTCCATCGTGAGGAGCGGTTCGCCGGCGAGTAGTACGCACTGCATCGCTGCGACATTGCCACCGGCCCGCCGAATATGGGAGCGTCCGAGACGCTGTTCGTCCAGTGTTCGTGGTCCCGCCAGCTCCCCGTTCCGGTCCGTTCATCTCGGCCGGCGCGCTACACCAGATGGCCGTCCTGGAGGCGGAGCAACTGGTCGGCGCGGTCGAAGGCGACGGCCCGATGCGAGACGGCGATCACCGTGATTCCCACGGCCGCGAGGTTCGACCACAGCTGCAGCTCGGTCTCGATGTCGACCGCGCTCGACAGGTCGTCGAGCACGACGAGTTCGGGGCTGTGCACCAACGCCCGCGCCGTGGCGACGCGCTGACGCTGGCCTCCTGAAAGCCGTAGTCCGCGTGGGCCGATCAGTGTCCTGGTGCCGTCGGGCATCTCCTCGATGTCGGCGAGCACCGCTGCCAGTTCGAGGGCGAGTGACAGCTGTGCCTCGTCGATCACGCCGAGGGCGATGTTGTCGGCGACCGAGTCGGAGATCAGTTGCGGAACCTGCGGCAGGAACGCCGCATTCGGCGGGATCAAGAACGCGCCGCGATCGATCAGTACGTTGCCGTTCCACGCCACCTCGCCGGTGACCTCGGCTTGGTGGGCGAGGCCGAGCAGCGCTCGCAACAGCGTGCTCTTGCCCGACCCGATCGGCCCGGTGATCACGGTGAAGCTGCCGCGGCGCACACTGAAGCTGACGTCGTGCACGCCGTCGCCGGATGGGTAGTGGGCGGTGAGGTGTCGAACGTCGAGAACGTCGAGCGGAACGCGCTCGGGTCGCACGGCAAGCGGCCGAGCACGATGTTGGCGGAGCCCGATCGGCAGGAGTCGATCGGTGACGGTGTTGTTTGCGTTCGTGTCGGCCACCAGCAGGCTCATGCGGTCGAAGGCAACGCTGACCTGTTTGCGCCTGGCCAGCATGCGGCCAACCATCCTCGGCAAGAAGCTCAACCAACCGAGATACGCGGAGAACACCGCCAACTCGCCAACGCTGAAACGGCCGGCCGCCATCGCACCCGCCGCGGAGAGCAGCACCAGGCCGAGCCCGACGTCGGCTGCGCCCTGACTGAACGCCCACACGCTCTCGTCGAGCACGCGGTCGCGCACAGCAGTGCGCCGCCGGGCGTCGACGAGCTTTTGGAGGTGGGCGATCGTCGGCTCGATCGCGTTGTTGACCTTCACCGTGGTTGCCGCGGCCATGACGTCGCCGAGCAGACCGCTGACCGCCGACGCGGCGATGCGATCGGCAGCGCGGTAGCGCTTGATGCGGGCATCGAGCGTGCGGGTAGCCATCGCCACGCCGACCAAGGGGATCAGCAGCATCAGTGCGGCGCGGCCGTCGACGCTGCCCAGCACCAAACCCGCCAGCGCGGTGAAGACCACGCCCGCGGAGATGTCGACGAACCCGTCGATGAACATCGTGACGTCTTCGACGTCGTCGCGGAAATGGGTGATGGCCTCGCCGGCCGACCCGACCGGTTGGCCGGCCTCCGGACCGCCACTGGCGACTTGGGCATTGAGCAAGTTGGCGCGCAGCAGCGACTGCATGTGCACCCAGGCCCTCGTCCAGTTCAACGCACCGATGTGGATGCAGCTCATCCGCGCCACCTCGCACAGCACGAGTGCACCGCCGATCCAGAAGACGCGGGTGTTGTGTCCGGTCGAGAGCGCGTTGAACCCGCGCCCGAGCAGCCACCCGCTGAGCACCGGGAACGTGAAGAACAGTACGAACAGCAGGTATCCGGTCCAGAAGGTGCGCGGCTCGTGTTGTGATACGCGCCAGCCCAGTCGCCAGATGCTCATGGCGCCACCGCCTCGTCGTCGAGGGCCAGCTCTAGGAGATGGCGGTAACGGCTGTCGATGTCGTCGGCCAGGTCGGTTCGATCGCCGTGTTCGACAACGCGGCCGTGGTCGAGGACGACGATCTCGTCGACGTGCCGCAGCGTCGACAGTCGATGGGCGATGATCAGCGTTGTTCGCCCGTTGCACAGCCGGGCGACAGCTGCTTCCAGTTCTGCTTCAGTTGCCGGATCGATGCGCGCGGTTGCCTCGTCGAGCACGACGATGTCGGGGTCGCGCAGCCAGACCCTGGCCAATGCCAACAATTGGGCCTCGCCCGCCGACAGCCCCGCGCCGCCGGCGCCGAGCCTGCGGTGGATCCCACCGTCCGCCAGGCTTACCAAGCCGGCATTGCGCAGCGCCGACGCCACGGCGTCGTCGGTGGGCACCTCATCGAAGAGGGTGACGTTGTCGCGGATGGTCCCGCTCAGCAACTCGACCTCTTGCGGTACCAGGGCGACACGCCGACGTAGTTCATTGAGTGGGATCTGCTCGATGGGAACGCCGCCGAGCAGCACGCTGCCGCCGGTGGCCTCCACGAGCCGCAGCACCAGTCGCGACAACGTCGTCTTGCCGCTGCCGGTTCGACCGACCAGCCCGATCGCCCGGCCGGCGGCAAAGCTCAGGTTGATCGACTGCAACACCGCCGTCTCGTCGCCATAGTCGAAGGCGACGTCTCGGAACTCGACGCTCAACGGCCCGCCGGCCGGAAGCGTGGTGCCCTCGTCGCGAACCTCCGGCTCGACCTCCAACAGGTCGATCACTCGAACCATCGCGCCGTTGGCCTTCTGCACGGTCTCCAGTTGGTCGACCATGTCCTCCAACGGGCGCGCCAAGAGAAGCACGTATTGGAAGAGCAAGAACGCGTCGGCAACGGTGATCATGTGCCGACCGACCATGAGGGCGCTGGCAATCAGCGAGACGACCGATCCCGCGCCTACCGAACCGTCGACGGCCCACCACATGCGCAGGAAGGCCTTCTCGCGGCGGACCGCGCTGCCCAGTGCGTCGGCACTGTCTTCCACGAATCGCCACATCGCATGGGCGCCGGCGCCGTTGGAACGGAGATCCTCGGCCGCCGTCAGCCGTTCCTCGATACCTCCATAGAGACGGGCATACGAGCCCATCTCGTCGGATGACTCTCCCACGGCACGATGCCGGCCGCGGATGACTACGGCGACGGCGACGGCGACGTACACGACTGCGCCGAGCGCCAACCGCCAATCGACGACGGCCAGTACGCCGATCATGCCGACCATCATGAACACGGCTCCGGCGGCACGAGGGATGACCCTGCCCATGAAGTCGGACACCGAGGTCACGTCGCCGTCGACTCGCTGGATCAGCTCACCTGGGGTGTGCCGGCGGTGGAAGCCATGGCTGAGGCCGAGCACGTGCCGGGCGAGCCGCAGCCGAATGCCGTTGGTCGTGTGCCACGCGGTGACGGTTGCCACCCAGGCAACGGCCATGTTGATCAGCTGGGTGGCCGCCGCCACGATCAAGAACAGCACGGCCAGCCGGGTCAGTTGACCGGTCGTGGTGCCCGCGGTCGCCCGGTCGACGATCTCGCGCACGATCAACGGCCCCGTCAGGATCAGCCCAGAACCGCAGGCGACCAGCGCGCCGAGGCCGACCCAACGCCAGGCGTCGGGTCGCAGCAAGGCGGCGAGGGCGCGCCAACGAGCGGTTTGGGTAGGCATCGGAACGATTCTTCCCCTCGGGGCCCGTTGAGCGCCGCTCATTTTCCAAAACGGGGGCTTGGCGTTAAGTCCGTCGGGCGATAGCATTGCACTTCGGCCCAACTCGGCTTCGCGCGTGCGTAGCAGGTATTGGGCATCAGCTATCACCGTTCGAAAGAGGCCCACCCTGCCCAAGCCAAAAGACGACGCCATTGTGCTGGAAGGCACGATCCTCGAATCCCTCCCGAATGCGATGTTCCGGGTAGAACTCGAGAACAGCCACAAGGTGTTGGCGCACATCTCGGGAAAGATGCGGATGCACTACATCCGAATCCTCCCTGGCGACAAGGTGCAAGTTGAGCTCACTCCCTACGACCTCACGCGCGGTCGCATCACGTATCGATACAAATAAGGGTCATCATGAAGGTTCGTCCGAGTGTCAAGAAAATTTGTGAGAAGTGCAAGGTCATCCGCCGGCACGGCCGCGTTCGGGTGATCTGCGAAAACCCGCGTCACAAGCAGCGTCAGGGCTGAGGAAGAGTACGAAATGGCACGTATTTCAGGCGTCGACATCCCCCGCGAGAAGCGGTTGGAGATCTCCCTCACCTACATCTTCGGCATCGGCAAGCCGACCGCTCAGCGGATCTGCGCCGACACCGAGCTCGATCCCAACCAGCGAGTACGCGATCTGACCGATGATGAGGTCAACAAGATCCGCGTGTGGGTCGACAGCAACCTGACCGTCGAGGGCGACCTGCGCCGCGACGTTGCCCAAGACATCAAGCGCAAGATCGAGATCGGCTGCTACCAAGGCGTGCGTCATCGCAAAGGCCTGCCGGTGCGTGGCCAGCGGACGCACACCAATGCCCGCACCCGCAAGGGCCCGAAGAAGACCGTCGCCAACAAGAAGAAGGCAGTGAGGAAGTAATGGCCAAGCCGAAGCCAGGTGGGCGTCGCCCCCGCAAGCGCGAGCGCAAGAACGTCACCGTTGGTGTCGTTCACATCAAGAGCTCGTTCAACAACACGATCGTCTCGATCACCGACACCGAAGGCAACGTGATCTCGTGGGCCTCCTCGGGTGGTGTCGGCTTCAAGGGGTCGCGCAAGAGCACCCCGTTCGCCGCCCAGATGGCCGCCGAAAAGGCCGCCCGCGCGGCGATGGAGCACGGACTTCGCCGAGTCGAGGTACAGGTCAAGGGCCCAGGCTCCGGCCGCGACACTGCAGTGCGCAGCATCCAGCAGACCGGCATCGAGGTCACCGCGATCAAGGACGTCACCCCAGTTCCCCACAACGGCTGCCGTCAGCCCAAGCGTCGCAGGACCTGATCCGATATGGCTCGTTACACCGGCCCGAAGGTGCGCATCTCGCGCCGCCTCGGCACCAACATCTTCGAAAATGACAAGGGCCGCAAGGCCCTCGAGCGTCGACCGTTCCCGCCAGGCGCGCACGGCCGCACCCGGCGCCGCAACGCCGGCAGCGAGTACCTCGCCCAGCTGCAGGAGAAGCAGAAGGCCAAGTACATCTACGGCGTGCTCGAGCGGCAGTTCCGCAACACGTACGAAGAAGCCGTCCGCCAGCAGGGCCCGACGGGCGAGAACCTGTTGCGCCTCCTAGAACAGCGCCTCGACAACGTCGTCTACCGCGCCGGTTGGGCCAGCACCCGTCCGCAGGCCCGCCAGTTCGTCAGCCACGGGCTCATCCAGGTCAACGGCAAGCGAGTCAACATCGCCAGCTACCGAGTACGCAAGGGCGAAGTCATCAGCCTGCCCCCGAAGACTCGCGAGATGATCGTCGTCCAGCACAACCTCGACGTGATCGATCGCAACGTGGTCGGTTGGCTCGAGGTCGGTGACGGCGGCAAGCAGGTCACCGTTCGCGATCTCCCACAGCGCGACCACATCGACGTCCCGGTTCGCGAATCGCTCATCGTCGAGCTCTACTCCAAGTAATTCGAAGCCCACCACGTATCCAAAGGCACACCCATGCTCGTCATTCAGCGCCCCACCGTCGAAGCCATCGGCGACGAAGACAAGAACCGTCAGCGGTTCGCTGTCGGTCCCCTCGAGCCCGGTTTTGGCCACACCATCGGTAACTCGCTTCGCCGCACGCTGCTGTCGTCGATCCCCGGTGCCGCCATCACCGCCGTGCGTTTCGACGACGCACTGCACGAGTTCGACACGATCGCCGGCATCTCCGAAGACGTCACCGACATCATCTTGAACCTCAAAGACATCGTGCTCACCTCGACCAGCGACGAAGACATCGTCCTGCGCCTCGACGTGCGTGGCCCCGCCGACATCACCGCCGGCGACATCAAGTGCCCCAGCGAGATCGAGGTCCTCAACAAGGAACTGCACGTCGCCACGCTCAACTCCAAGGGACGCCTCGCCGTCGACCTCACCGTCGGCCGTGGGCGCGGTTACCTGTCGAGCGATCGCGATTCGCAGACCCGCACGATCGGCGTCGTCCCGATCGACGCGATCTTCTCTCCCGTCCGCAGGGTCATGTTCGAGATCGAGCCGACCCGCGTCGAGCAGAGCACCAACTACGAGCGCCTCGTGCTCGACATCGAGACCGACGGGTCGATCTCGCCCCGTGAGGCACTCGCCTCGGCCGGCGCCACGCTGCGTTCGCTGGTCGACCTGGTTGCCAACCTCAGCGACGAGCCGCAGGGCCTCGAGCTCGGCGAAGTGGCGGCAGTTGCCGCTTCATCGCCCGACCTCGACCTGCCGATCGAAGACCTCGACCTGTCCGAGCGTCCGCGCAACTGCCTCAAGCGAGCCCAGATCAACACCGTCGGCGAGTTGCTCACCAAGACCGAAGACGATCTGCTCAACATCACCAACTTCGGTCAGAAGAGCCTCGACGAAGTCAAGCAGAAGCTCGACGAGCGCGGCTTGACGCTGCGCGGCTGACGAAGAGCGACGGAGACAACCCATGCCTGCAACCCCACGCCGAGCCCGCAACTTCGGGAGCAGCTCGCAACACCAACGACTGATGATGGCCAACCTCACTGCGTCGCTGATCGCCGCCGAAGGCATCACCACCACCGAGGCCAAGGCCAAAGCGCTGCGACCGATCGCCGAGAAGCTGATCACCAAGGCCAAGAAGGCCCAAGACGAAGGCCCCATGCGCATCCACCGCATTCGCCAGATCCAGGGCTACCTCGGCGACCGGGAGATGACCCACAAGCTGGTCAACGACGTCGCCCCGCGCTACGGGGATCGCAACGGTGGCTACCTGCGCATCCTCAAGCTCGGCCCGCGCCAGGGCGACAACGCCCCCATGGCGCGCATCGAACTCGTCTAGGCAACACCTCCTGCCGAATCGTCGGTGACGTAATTCGGTCGCGCCCCGAAAACGATCTGGGCGCCAGCGTTTGGCAATCTCCAGGCGCGGTGAACCACGCGTGGCACCCAGATCTCTGAGGATGTGGTGGCGAGTTTCGTCACGGACGATTCGGGACAGGTGAGCTGGCTTAGGCTCAAGGACGTGACGAAGCACCAGATCTCGATCACCTACTGCGTGCCTTGAGATTATTCCGAGCGCGCCGTGAGCGCCGCCCACGATCTGCTGCACGACTATCAACATGTCATCGCTGAACTCAGGTTGGTGACCGGTTCGAAGGGCGTGTTCGACGTCGTAGTCGACGGCGAGGTGCTGTTCTCGAGGTACGAGGTGGGTCGCCACGCCAACGCCGGTGAGGTGCTCGAACTGTTCCGCGACCGCCACGCGCAGGGCATCGAGGTCTACGAGCGTTAGCTTCGTGGCGTTATGTTGCGCAGAGCGAAGCTGATCGTGGCCTACGACGGCACGTTGTTCCACGGGTTCGCCGAGAACGACGGCGTGCGCACGGTGATGGGTGTGCTGCGCGAGGCGATGGAGAAGATCGTGCGACAGCCGGTCGAGATGGTCGGAGCCGGCCGCACCGACGCCGGCGTGCACGCCTGGGGTCAGGTCGTCAGCTGCGATCTCCCCGATGACATGGATCTCGACTCGCTCGAGCGTCGCGTCAACCGGATGTGCGGCGCCGAGGTGGTCGTGCGATCGACGGTTTGGGCTGAATCTCCCGACTTCAGTGCCCGGTTCGATGGCAAGTGGCGGCACTACCGCTACCACGTCTGGAACGCGCCGAAGCCGAACCCGTTCCTGGCGGCGACGTCGTGGCACGTCGCCCAGCCACTGTCGATGCCGACATTGCGACTGACCTGCGATCCGTTGATCGGTGAGCACGACTTCTCGTCGTTCTGCCGGCGCCCAAAGGTGCCCGCCGGTCAACCCGACGCATCGATGGTTCGCAAGGTGATGGTGGCCAAGTGGTCGGAGATCCCGATCGATCACGGCGTTGGTCTGCTGCGTTTCGAGATCCGGGCCAACGCCTTCTGCCATCAGATGGTGCGATCGATCGTCGGTGCGATGGTCGATGCCGGCGCCGGTCGCGTGCATGCCGGCGAGATGCGCGGCATCCTGCTGGCGAAGGATCGACAGCGGGCCGGACAGGTTGCGCCGGCACACGGTCTGTGCCTGTGGGAGGTCGGCTACGAATGACCGTGCAGGAACATTCGCGGCTGCGACATGGTTGAGCCCGGAACACCACTACCCGGAGGGTTGATGTCGCCAAAACGGATCTTGATCATCTCGACTCCGGTCGGGCCGCTCGGAAGCGGGGAGGGTGGCGGCGTCGAGCTGACACTGCACAGCCTCGTTCTCGGCCTGACAGGGCGTGGTCATCACGTCGAGGTGCTGGCACCGGAGCGTTCGTTGCACGTCGGCACCGTCGTGCATCAAACCCACGGCACGCTGCAGCCGACCGCGCACACAGCACACCGCGACACGCCGGTGATCATCCCGCCCGACGGTGTGCTGGCGGCCATGTGCGAATGGGCGCGAGCCAACCAGGAGCACTTCGACGTGATCCTCAACCTCGCCTACGACTGGCTGCCCCTTTACCTCACCCCGTACTTCGCAATCACGCCACTGGCCCACCTCGTCAGCATGGCGACGTTGAGCGAGACGATGGACGACGTCATCGAGCGTGCGGCTGCGCTGCGTCCGCGCAACGTGGCGATGCACAGCCAGGCCCAGGCCGACACCTTTCCGACCCTGGCCCACTCGGTGCCGATCATCGCTAGCGGCATCGCCGTCGAGCGTTACGACCTGCACATCACTGCCGACGAGCCACGGCACCTCGGTTTCATCGGCCGGATCTCCCCGGAGAAAGGGCTTGCCGACGTCGTCGCCGTTGCCGCGGCGACTGGGCTTCCCCTCAAGGTCTGGGGCCTGATGCAGGATCAGGCGACGTGGGATGCAGCCATCGCAGCACATCCCGAGGCACAGGTTTCCTACGAGGGCTTCCTGCCCACCGACGATCTGCAGGCGGCCATCGGTGGTTGCGCGGCGGTGGTGATGGCTCCGAAGTGGGTCGAGGCATTCGGCAACGTGGCAATCGAGGCAATGGCAACGGGTGTTCCCGTGATCGCCTATCGGCGTGGCGGCCCGGCGGAGATCGTCGTCGACGGCGAAACGGGCTTCCTGGTCGAGCCCGACGACATCGACGGCCTGATCGCTGCCGTTGGTCGGATCGACGAACTGGATCGCGTCGAGTGTCGCCAACGCGTCGAGGAGGAGTACTCGATCGAGGCGTTGGCCGCCAGGGTCGACAGATGGCTCGACGTCGTGATCGAGTGCCACCGCAGCTCGTGGTCGTCGGAGTCCGCCTGAATTCGGTCGGCCCGTTTGCCGCTTTCGGCGAGAAAGCCGTATCATTTCACGGTTCCCTGGCGGCGCATCGCCGGGCCGCGAATCCCGGTTCGCGAATCAAGTTCAAAGGTTCGAGATGCCTACCTACAGCCCGAAAGCAAGCGAGATCACCCGCGCCTGGCACGTCATCGATGCCGAGGGTCTGGTGCTCGGTCGCATGTGCACCGAAGCCGCCCGCGTGCTGCGTGGCAAGCACAAGCCGACCTTCGCGCCGCACATCGACAGCGGCGACCACGTCGTGGTGATCAACGCCAGCAAGGTCGTGCTGACCAAAGACAAGGCCGCCAACAAGGGTGTCTACCGCTACAGCGGCTACCCCGGTGGCTTGAAGACCGAGACGTACGAGAAGCTGCTCGGCCGCAAGCCAGAAGAGGCGATCCGTCGCAGCATCCAGGGCATGCTGCCGAAGGGCCCACTCGGTCGGCAGATGATCAAGAAGCTCAAGGTCTACGCCGGCCCCGAGCATCCTCACGCAGCACAGCTCCCAGTCGTCCTCGATCTCGCTGCGGCCAAGGCTCGCTGAGCGCGAAAGGCACCCGTCACATGGCAACCAAACCGCTCACCCAGACCACCGGCCGCCGCAAGGAAGCCGTCGCTCGCGCCCGCCTGCGTCCAGGCACCGGCACTCACACGATCAACGGCAAGGCATTCGACGCCTACTTCACCACGGCGATGCAGCGCATGACCGTCACCGAAGCCCTTCGGGTCACCGAGACCGAGACCGCCTACGACATCGATGCGACGATGCACGGCGGCGGCATCAGCGGGCAGGCCGGCGCATTGCGCATGGCAATCGCCCGGTCACTGGTCGAGCTCGATCCCGAGGCACGCGCTGGGTTGAAGAAGGCCGGACTGCTCACTCGCGACCCGCGTCGCAAGGAGAGCAAGAAGTACGGCCTCAAGAAGGCCCGCAAGGCCCCGCAGTACACCAAGCGCTGATCGAAGCTCGGCCGTGGGCCAGCTTCGATTCGGAACAGATGGGGTGCGCGGCAGGGCGTTCGACGAACTGTCGACTGACTACGTCGCGTCCCTGGGGCGCGCCGCCGCAGAGGTGGTCGGTGCGGGCAAGTGGTTGGTCGGCCGCGACACCCGCGAGTCGGGCCCCGCGCTCGAGCATGCCCTGACCGCTGGTTTGCGAGCGGCAGGCGCCGAGCCAGTGCCGACCGGCGTCCTACCGACTCCGGCGCTGGCCTACCTGGCGATGCGACACTCCGTGCCGGCGGCAATGATCACGGCGTCGCACAACCCCTGGGCCGACAATGGTGTGAAGATCTTCGCCGCCGGAGGTCTGAAACTGACCGACGACGTCGAACGGGCCATCGAGGCCGCGATCAGTACGGCGGTGGATCGCTCGGATCAATTCGACGTGGTCCCCAGCTCTGCGGTCACGGCGTATTGCGATCATCTCGTTGAGACGATCGGACGCGACATGCTGGCGGGACTGCGGATCGTGCTCGACTGCGCCAACGGCGCAATGTTCGAAGCAGCACCGCAAGTCGCCCGCAGCCTGGGTGCCGACGTGATCGTGATCCACGCCGAACCGAACGGTCGCAACATCAACGATCACTGCGGTGCGACGCATCCGGTCGACTTGCGGCTCGCCGTGGTTGAACACGCTGCCGACCTCGGGTTGGCCTTCGACGGCGATGGCGACCGTGTGATCGCTGTCGACCACCTCGGCAACATCGTCGACGGTGACCGGATGATCGCCTTGGCAGCGTTGCAGCTCCGCGACGAGGGTCGCCTCACCCACGACACGGTGGTCGTCACCGTCATGAGCAACCTCGGCTTCCACAAGGCGATGACTGCTGCAGGCATCAACGTGGTCACGACCGCGGTCGGCGATCGGTCGGTGCTCGAGGCCCTCGAGGCCGGCGACTACTCGGTCGGCGGCGAGCAGAGCGGGCACATCATCTACCGGCATCTGGCGACGACCGGCGACGGCTTGCTGGCCGGGCTGCGCCTGGCCGCGTACGTCCACCAGACCGGGCAGCCGCTGGCCGACCTGGCCGGCAAGGTGATGACGTCGTATCCGCAGGTCTTGGTCAACGTCAAGGTCGCCGACCGGCACCCGCTCGTCGCCACCGAACTGGCCGACGACATCGCCGCCGCTCAGCAGACGCTCGATGGTGAAGGCCGGATCCTCGTGCGCCCCAGCGGCACCGAGCCGCTGATCCGGGTGATGGTCGAGGCGGCCACGCACTCACTGGCTCAGGCCACCGCTGATGGCCTCGCTGCCCTGGTGCTCGCCCGCTTCGGCTGACCCTGATTCGCTACTTTCGGGGTGGGGGGGCGACCGATCGGGGTTCTTCCCGGTCAGTAGATTGAACGTATGTGCGGCATCATCGGCATCCTCAGTAGGCCCTCCCAGCGGCGGGCCCCCGAGCCTGAGGAGGTGCTGGCTCCGCTCGATCAGGCAGTTGCGGCCGGCAGCCTCGATCAGGCGGCCGCCGCCGCTCGCCTCTGCGACGACCTCCTGAAGGGTGTGCCCGGTGTGTGCGCACTCATCGGCCGCTACGAGCTGGCCGTCGGCATCGTCGCCAGGCTGGATCAGCTCGAGGCCCGGGCGGCCGCCGAGGAGAACCGCATCGAGTCCGACGTTTCACTCGATCCCGACGAGCACGAGCGCATCGCCGCCCAGCTGATCGACCTCCGCGATGCGACATGGGCCATTCGGCACGACCGGCTCCGCACGGCTCGCGAAGTCGAGGCGCTGCCGGCCGAGACAGCACGATTGCGGCAATCGCCGGATACCTGGCCATCCAGCAGGCATTGTCGGCGCTCGACCGGCTCGAGGTGCGAGGCCGCGACTCGGCCGGTTTGCACCTCTTCGTGTGGAATCACGGGTTGTCGGCGTCCGATGCGGTGGTGCAGCGGGCGGTCTTCGAGCGCAACAGCGATCCGCTGTTCCAGAACGGCTCGGTGCGCGTCGCCGGCGGGTGCTTGGGCTTCGTCTACAAGGCCGCCGCCGAGATCGGCGAGCTCGGCGACAACACCAGCGCCCTGCGCGCTGCGATCGCCGACGATTCGCTTCTCCGCCTGGCACTGTCGCAGCCCGAAGCGCGGCTCTCGGTTCTCGGCCACACGCGGTGGGCCAGTGTCGGCATCATCAGCGAGGCGAACTGCCATCCGCTCAACAGCGAAGAGCTCGAGCAGACCGGCGGCGCGCCCTACATGGTCGCCGTGCTCAATGGCGACGTCGACAACCATGCCGACATCAAGATCCACCACGGGCTGCGGATCGCCGGGCCGATCACGACCGACGCCAAGGTGATCCCGGCAGTGATGGCTCGTCACGTGGCCGGCGGCGTTGCTGATTTTGGTGAGGCGTTCCGTCGCACCGTGGCCGAGTTCGAAGGCAGCGTGGCGATCGCCGCCGCGGCGGCCGACCGGCCCGACCAGTTGTTCCTTGCACTACGCGGCAGCGGTCAGGCCCTGTACGTCGGCATGAACGACGACCACTTCATCGTCGCCAGCGAACCGTACGGTGTCGTCGAGGAAACGACCCGCTTCGTACGTATGGACGGCGAGTCGTTGTCTCCCTCCGGCAGTCGCGGGCAGGTCTTCGTGCTCGACGGGACCAAGGCCGGTCAACTCGACGGCTTGCGGCGTTTGGCGTACGACGGCGGCGAGCTGCCGCTCGCGGAGAAAGATATCGCGATCGCCCAGGTCACCACCCGCGACATCGATCGCGGTGACTCACCTCATTACCTCCTGAAGGAGATCACTGAGGCACCGGTCAGCTTCCGCAAGACCATCCGCGGCAAGATCGTGGAGGTCGACGGTTTGCTGCGCGCCACGGTCGGATCCCGAGCACTCCCGCTCGACATCCGCGCCCGGCTCGCCGACGGCAGCATCACCAAGATCAAGGTGATCGGCCAGGGCACGGCAGCGGTGGCCGGCCGCAGCATGGCGGCGATGCTCGACGCGTTGGCCGACGGGCGGCTCGATGTCGACCCGATCACGGCCACCGAACTGAGCGGCTTCGGCATGCGTCTCGACATGCGCGACACCTTGGTCGTCGCCGTCAGCCAGAGTGGAACGACCACCGATACCAATCGCACGGTCGATCTCGTTCGTGGTCGCGGTGCGGCCGTCATCGGAATCGTCAATCGGCGAAACAGTGATCTCACCGACAAAGCCGACGGCGTGATGTACACCAGTGATGGGCGCGACGTCGAGATGAGCGTCGCATCGACCAAGGCGTTCTACGCACAGGTCGCGGCCGGGGTGTTGCTGGCCTGCGCCATCACCGAGGCCGCCAACGTCGGCTCCGCCCAACGTCGTCACGTCCTGCTCACATCACTGCGGCAACTGCCCGACGCGCTCGTCGAAGTGTTGTCGCGCCGCGAGGTCATCGGCGACGCGGCTCGCCACTTCGCGCCGTCGAAGCGGTATTGGGCCATCGTCGGAAGCGGCCCCAACACGGTTGCTGCCGAAGAGGTGCGAATCAAGCTCAGCGAGCTGTGCTACAAGTCGATCGCCTGCGACGTCACCGAAGACAAGAAGCACATCGATCTGTCGAGCGAGCCGTTGATCCTGGTGTGCGCGGCGGGATTGGTCGGCGGCACTGCCGACGACGTCGCCAAGGAAGTCGCGATCTACAAGGCCCACAAGGCCACACCGATCGTCATTGCCACCGAAGGCGACGAGCGCTTCGCGGCCGCGGCGGCGGTGCTGTCGGTGCCGGCCGTGGATTCGGCGCTGGCCTTCTTGCTGACCGCGATGGTCGGCCATCTCTTCGGTTACGAAGCCGCATTGGCGATCGATGCCTCCGCCCGGCCGCTTCGCGAAGCGAGAGAGGTGATCGAGCATGCGCTGGTCGATTCCGACATCGGCGACGAGGTGCTCAAGAACGTTCGCCAGGGGATCGGCCATCACGCCGAACGCTTCGGCGAAGGCTTGCGCTCCGGGCTGTACGACGGTCATCTCGAAGCCTCGACGGCCGTGCGACTGTCGGCGTTGCTCGCCGACCTGCGCGACGAGCTCCCGCTCGAGGCGTACCACCGAGGCACCGGGAAGGTGGCGACACCTGGCGTGATGATCGACGATCTCACTGCTTCGCTGACCCGAGCCATCGAAGAGCTCACTCGACCAGTGGACGCCATCAAGCATCAGGCCAAGACTGTCACCGTGGGGATCAGCCGCAACGACGAAGGAGTGCTCGATCGAATGCTCGTGCAGGCCGCGCTCGCGGCAGGTGCGGGCCGCGACACGCTGAGCTATCAGACGTTGAAGGTTCTTGCCGACCTCGATCCTGCCGTGCAGTCCGTGATCGGGTTCACCCGTTACCGCATCGACGGTGACCCGGCGGTCGATGCCCAGGTGTCGATCGTCGAGCGCGGTGGGCTCTCCCTCGAGGTGTCGAGTCGCGTCGAACGCAACCCGCAACTCGTCGGTACAAAGCGGCGCGTCGCCGCCGAGCGGCAAGTCCTCGTCGCCCGCGGGCGCAGCGACGGTCGCACGGTGATCATGGTGCCGGAGGTCAAGTCCGGCGTGTGCACCGGGATCACCTTGTTGCACGTGGTGTTCCACGATCGGCTGCCCGCTGCGGTCATGCGCGGCGTGCTGCAGGGCTACGACCATCGCTACGACCGCCTCGTCGACTGGGTGACGGAGACCGAAGGAGTGTTCCGCGACGATCTGCTCGGCGAGTTCGCCGTCGCCGATCTGCTGATTGCACCGATCTCCGAGGCCGCAGACCAATGGCGGGCCTGATCCTGGGGATCGGAATCGACGCCGTCGACATCGAAAGGTTCCGCAAGTCGCTCGAACGCACGCCCTCGATGCATCGGCGACTGTTCACCGAAAGTGAACTGGCGTACGTAGCGCCGAAGGCCGACCCTGTGCCATCTCTGGCGGCCAGGTTCGCATCACGCGAGGCCGTGATGAAGGCGATGGGGCTCGGCCTCGGCGCCTTCGGGTTTCACGATGTATGGGTGGATCATCGCGAGAGCGGTGAACCGCAGCTGAACGTCACCGGCCGCGCCGCGGAGCTGGCCAGCGAGCGGGGCATCGCCACGTGGCACTTGTCGATCACCCACACCGATCAGGTCGCCATCGCATACGTCGTCGCCTCGTGACGTAACCTCGCTCGCATGCTGCCGATCGTCACCCCGGAGGAAATGGCTGCGATCGATGCAGCGGCGCCGGAAGGCACCGAGGTGTTGATCGAGCGAGCGGGTGCCGCCGTCGCGTGGGCGGCGCTGCGGATGCTCGGCGGCGCTTATGGCCGCACGGTCAACGTGATCTGCGGCAAGGGAAACAACGGTGCCGACGGATTGGTTGCCGCCAAGCACCTGGCGGCCAAGGGCGTGAGGGTTCGCGTGTTCGACGTCCCCTGCCCGGCAGTGCTACCTCCGTCGGACCTGGTCATCGACGCCGCGTATGGCACGGGTTTCCATGGCACGTGGTCGCCGCCCGACGTGGGAGCAACACCCGTTCTCGCTGTCGACCTGCCCAGCGGCGTCGACGCACTCACTGGCGACATCGGCGGCGAGGTGTTGGCCGCGGCTCACACCGTCACGTTCGGCGCGTTGAAGCCCGGCTTGTTGATGCCGCCCGGCAGCGTCCTGTCCGGCGAGCTCGAGCTCGCCGACATCGGTCTCGATGTCGGGTGGGCCAGGGCCAACTTGGTGCTCGCCGCAGATGTGGCCGGGTGGTGGCCAGAGCGTGATGAGTACGCGCACAAGTGGCAGAGCGCGGTGCGCGTCATCGCCGGCAGTTCGACCATGACCGGCGCACCTCGCCTCGTGTCGCACGCGGCGATGCGCGCCGGCGCGGGCATGGTCCACTTGTCGATCCCCGGGATGACCCTTGGCGACGGGCCGATCGAGATCGTGCAGCGTCCACTCCCGAGCACCAATTGGGCCGATGCCGCGCTCGCCTCGTTGGAAAGGTTCCACTCGATCGTGGTTGGTCCGGGACTCGGCAGAACCGACGACACCGGGGCCAACGTACGCAGGCTGGTCCTCGAGGCACCACTGCCGATGGTGCTCGATGGCGACGGGTTGTTCGCGCTGGGCTGGAGCTCGGAGGGCGCAACGACGCTGTTGCGGCGCCGCGCGAGCCCGACCGTGCTGACGCCGCACGACGGCGAGTACACGCTCCTCACGGGTGGACCTCCGGGTCTTGACCGGATGGTCGCCGCCCGCCGCCTGGCTGCCGACAGCGGCTGCACGGTGCTGCTGAAAGGCGCGGCAACCATTGTCGCCGACCCGGGTGGTGAGGCGCTCGTCGTCACCGCCGGTGACGCCCGACTGGCTACGGCAGGAACCGGCGATGTGCTCAGCGGCATCATCGGCGCGCTGTTGGCCACCGGCATGAGCCCGTTGCACGCCGCCGCAGCCGGCGCCTGGGTACACGGGCAGGCCGGCCGGCGCGGCGTGCGCCACGGCCTGGTCGCCAGTGACCTACCCGATCTGCTTTCGGCGGTGCTGGAAGAGCTCCTGTGAGCCGATGGGTCTGGGCCGACATCGACCTCGGCGCCATCCGACACAACGTCGAGACGCTGTGCTCGATAGCCGCGCCAGCTGCGGTGTGGGCCGTCGTCAAAGCCGACGGGTACGGGCACGGTGCCGAACAGGTTGCCCGAGCTGCACTCGGCGCAGGCGCTGCGGGGCTGTGTGTCGCTCTGGTGCAAGAAGGCGTGGCCTTGCGCGAGGCCGGGTTCGATTGCCCGATCCTGGTGCTCAGCGAGCAACCGACGACCGAACTGACCAGCGCGGTGCGCGCCGGTCTCGAACTCACCGTGTACTCGTATTCGCAGCTCGAAGCCATCGCCGTGGCCGGCGGCCGCGACCATCCCGTGCATCTGAAGATCGACACGGGCATGCGTCGGGTCGGAGCCGCGGCCGATGAAGCACTTGCTCTGGCGGATGCCATCGCTGAGTCGACCGCTGTCCGACTCGCTGGCGTGTGCACGCATCTGGCGATCGCCGACGAGCCCGCCGACCCGTACACGGCGGCGCAGATCGAATTGTTCGACGATCTGCTCAGTGCGCTCGCCGTGGCCTGCCATCACCCACCGCTCGTCCACGCTGCCAACTCTGCGGCGACCCTTGCCTTTCCGGATTCGCGGTTCGGTATGGTGCGCGCCGGCATTGCCGTCTACGGGGTGTCGCCCAGCGCTGCGCTCGATCACTTGGCCGGTCCGCTGCGGCCGGCGCTGTCGTTGCGGGCGCGTGTCTCGCACGTCAAGCAGGTGCGCGCCGGCGACCGGATCTCCTACGGCTTGCGCCACCGTTTCGAGGGCAGCACCAACGTGGCCACCTTGCCGATTGGCTACGCGGACGGGGTGCCACGTCGGCTCTTCCAGACCGGAGGCGAGGTGCTGATCGGCGGGCGCCGGCGGCCGATCGTCGGCGTTGTCACCATGGATCAGCTGATGGTCGACTGTGGCACCGACGCAGTAGCCATCGGTGACGAAGCCGTGCTGATCGGATCGCAGGGCGGTGAGTCGATCTCGGCGGCCGAGTGGGGCGATCGCCTCGGCACGATCAGCTACGAGGTGCTGTGCGGGATCTCGGCGCGGGTCGACCGGCGATACTCGGCGGCGTGACCCTCTAGCATCATTCGCGGCCATGTTGCATCTCCGTTCCGACTCGCCGGCGTCTACCTCTGCAATCGCCGCGTCGCTGGCGGGGCTGGCGCGCCGTGGCGACCTGATCGTGCTCGCTGGTGAGATGGGCGTCGGCAAGACGGCGTTTGCCCAAGGCTTCGGTCGGGCGATCGGTGTCAACGAGCCGATCACATCGCCGACGTACACCCTCGTGCACAGTTACCCGGCGGGTCGGGTCACGTTGCATCACGCCGACATCTACCGATTGTCCACACATCACGAGGTTGCCGACCTGGCATTCGCCGAGCTGCTCGAGTCCGATGGCATCGTGATCGTCGAATGGGGCGATGTGGTCGCCGGCACGCTCGGCGAGCACCTTCTGGTGCGGATCGAGTTCGAGGAAGCGGATGAGGATGCCCGCGGCATCGTCGTCACGGCAACCGGAAGATCGTGGGCAGTGCGCTGGGACGAGATCGAACGCCGACTGGCGGCGTTCGCATGCTGATCCTCGGCATCGAAACAGCAACCGAGCAGGTCAGCGTGGCCATCGGCGGCCACGAAGGCGTGCTGGCGATGTTCCAGGTCTGCCGCGGTCGTCGCCACGCCGAAACGCTGATCCCGGCGATCGAGTTCGTGTGCAAGCAGGCCGACATCGAGATGTCGGAGTTCGGTGCGGTTGCCGTCGACATCGGTCTCGGATTGTTCACCGGCATGCGGGTGGGCCTGGCTGCGGCCAAGGCGATCGCCCAAGCGTTGCGGGTGCCGATGATGGGGATCAGTTCGCTCGACCTGCTCGCCTTTCCACTGCGGCAGAGCGGGCGCGAGGTCGCCGCGGTGATCGACGCCCGCAAGGGTGAGTTGTTCTTCGCGTTCTATCGGCCGGTGCCCGGTGGCGTACAGCGCCTCGGCGAACCACGGTGCGGTTCGGTCGACGATCTGATCGGTGAGTTGATGGCGCGCGGCCACGACCGCGTCTGCGTCGGCGATGGTGCACTTCGATATCGCGATCAGATCGCCGCCGCGGTCAACTGCGACTTTGCCGAGCAGTACCTGGCGCACCCGTCGGCGGCACCGTTGGTGCAACTGGCGCACGCTCGGGCCCTGCGCGAAGAGTGGGTCAATCCGTGGGAGATCCAACCGTTGTACCTGCGCGCCCCCGACGCTCAGATCAACTGGTCGACCCGTCAGTCGGCGACAAAGGGTGGAGTATGAGCGTGCTGTCGCGGTTCTTGTGGCGCGATGCCGACGAGCATCTGGTGATCGAGCCGATGCGTCGCCGTCACCTCGACGACGTGCTGCGCATCGAGCAGGGCTCGTATCCCAAGCCCTGGTCGCGAAACGTGTTCCAGAGCGAGTTGGATCTCGCGCGCGGTGGAGAACGTCATTACGTCGTCGCCCGCGCCGGTGGCACCGTCGTCGGCTACGCGGGGCTGATGTTCGTGGTCGGCGATGCACACGTCACCAACATCGCCGTCGCCGCCGAACAGCAACGGTCCGGCATCGGAACCCATCTGCTGGCGACCCTGGCGTGGGAGGCCGTCCGACGTGGTTGCGAAGCGATGACGTTGGAAGTGCGGGTCAGCAACACCGGAGCCCAGGCCCTGTATCGCCGCTTCGGATTCGTGCCCGCCGGGGTGCGCCAGCGGTACTACGAGAACACCGAGGATGCGATCGTCATGTGGTGTCACGACATCGCCGCAACAGAATTTGCGGAACGCCTCGTGTCGCTGTGCCCCGACCGGGTCCCCGAAGGCCGGCAAAGATGAACGTCTCCGAGTCCACGGTCGTACTCGGCATCGAGACGAGTTGTGACGAGACCGCAGCGGCTCTGGTGATGGGCGGCCATGACGTTCTCTCCAGCGTGGTGTCGACCCAGGTCGACCTGCACGCTCAGTACGGCGGCGTGGTGCCGGAGATCGCCAGCCGCGCCCATCTCGATCTGCTCAATCCGGTCGTTGCCAGGGCGATCGTCGAAGCGGGCGTCGAGCCGGAGCGGATCGACGCCGTGGCGTGCACGATCGGGCCGGGTCTCGTCGGCGCGCTGCTGGTGGGAGTTTCTGCGGCGAAGGCGTTGGCCCTCACGTGGCACGTGCCGTTCGTCGGCGTCAATCACATGGAGGCCCACCTCTATGCGGCGTTTCTCGAGGATCGATCGCTGGAGATGCCGCTGGTGGTGCTGCTGGTCTCGGGCGGCCACACGATGCTGATCGAGATGCGCGGGCACGGCAGTTATCGCCTGCTGGGCCAAACGATCGACGATGCCGCGGGTGAGGCGTTCGACAAGGTCGCCCGCTTCCTCGGTCTCGGGTATCCGGGTGGTCCGGCCATCGACCAAGAAGCCACACGCGGTGACCCGACGGCCATCGCCTTCCCGAGGGCGATGCTCAACGACGGCCTTGATTTCAGCTTCAGCGGTCTGAAGACGTCGGTCGTCAACTACGTCCGCAAGAACCCCGACGTGTCGGCCGCCGACGTGGCCGCATCGTTTCAGGCGGCGGTCGTCGATGTGCTCGTGACCAAGGCTCGTCGCGCCGCGGTCGCGGTCGGGGCGCGTGGCCTGGTACTGGGTGGAGGCGTCGCCGCCAATTCGCTGTTGCGCGAACGGTTCGTCGCAGCCGGCGAGGCCGACTCGATTCCTGTGTTCATACCGAGCCGGGCGATGTGCACCGACAACGCGGCGATGATCGCCGCCGTTGGTTGGCATCGCCTCGGTAGCGACGGCCCGACCCCGCTCGACGTCGGCGCGCTCCCCAACCTGCGCCTTGCGTTTGACGACTGAGACGATCAGGGAACGCGGGGCGTCGGGGCCGGAGCTCGCAAACGCTCGTAGCCTTGCCCGCGTGAGGATCGGATCATTCACCCCTGTGGCGCCCGTTGTGTTGGCGCCGATGGCCGGTGTCACCAACGCGCCATTCCGTTCGATGTGCCGCGAGTTCGCCCCGGGGCTGATCTACGTCAACGAGATGGTCATGGCCACGGCCGTCGTGCACGGTAACGCCAAGACCGAGCGAATGATGACCTTCGGTGCCGACGAGCAACCGCGCAGCCTGCAGATCTACGGCAGCGATCCGGTCATGCTCAGCGAAGCGATCCGCAGGCTCTGCGATGCGGACCGGATCGATCACATCGACATCAACTTCGGCTGCCCGGCGGCGAAGGTCACCCGCAAGGGTGGCGGCGCGGCGGTGCCCGCCAAGCCCAACTTGCTGCGGGCGATCCTGCGTGGCGCGGTGGATGCCGCGTCGCCTTTCGGTGTGCCGGTCACGATCAAGTTCCGCAAAGGGTTGTTCGAATCGTTGCTGACCTACATCGACACCGGTCGCATCGCGGTCGACGAGGGCATCGCCGCGATCGCACTTCACGCCCGCACTGCCGAGCAGCACTACGCCGGCACCGCCGACTGGAACGCGATCGGCGAGTTGAAGTCGGCCGTGCCAGAGATCCCCGTTCTCGGAAACGGCGACATCTGGGAGGCCTCCGATGCTGTGGCGATGATGCGCGCCACCGGGTGCGACGGGGTTGTCATCGGTCGTGGCTGCCTCGGTCGGCCATGGTTGTTCCGAGATCTGGTCGAAGCGATGAACGGTCGGCCGGTGCCTGCTTCACCGTTGCTCGGCGAGGCCTGCGCGGTGATGGCTCGTCATGCTCACCTACTGGCAGGCCATCTCGGCGAGGAGTTGGCGATGCGCGACTTCCGCAAGCACACCTCGTGGTACCTCACCGGGTATCCAGTGGGTGGCGAGGTCCGCCGGCGCTTCGCCAACATCTGCACGCTCGCCGAGCTCGACGACTTGATCGCCGCGCTGGACCCGGCCGTTGCCCTGGTCGAGGGTGGCGAGCGGATCCGACGCGGTCACACGAACGGTCCGATTCGTGTTGCCCTCCCCGAGGGCTACCTCGATCATCTCGACGATCTCACCGTGCCGGACGATGGCCACGTGATGGCGCTCAGCGGCGGATGACCGCGGTCGTCCTTGCTTCTGGCTCGCCGCGCCGTCACGAGCTGCTGACGCAGATCGGCGTGCCCTTCTCGGTGCGCGTGCCCGACATCGACGAGACGCCGACCGGTGACGAAACCCCAACGGAGTACGTGCGGCGGCTGGCATTTGCCAAGGCTGCCGCGGTGATTGCAACCGCGGACGAACTGGTCATCGCCGCGGACACGACGGTCGAGCTCGGCGGCGAGATCCTCGGCAAGCCCCTGGATGCGCGTGATGCGGCGTCGATGTTGCGTCGTCTGTCGGCGCGCACGCACAAGGTGCACACCGGCGTCGCCGTGCGGCTCGGTGATCTCGAGGTCGCCGAGGTCTGCACGACCTTGGTGACGTTCGTCGATCTCGACGACGTCACGCTCGATTGGTACGTCGCTACGGGCGAGCCGATGGGCAAGGCAGGTTCGTACGCGCTGCAAGGTGCCGGCGGAGCACTGGTACAACTCGTTCGCGGCAGCGTCAGCAACGTGATCGGATTGCCGTTGCACGTCGTGATCGAGCTCGCCCAACGCTGTGGGATCGACTTCTTGCGATTGGCCGGCTGACGTCGACGTCAGGTCAACGGCCAGTTCGCGATGGTCTGTCCGGTGGCGTCGACGATCTGGGCGGTGAACGGAACGGGTTCGGCGAACGCGTACGCGGCGAACTCATCGTTGAGGCCGGGATCGACGTCGAGCAGTGAAAGCTCCACCGATGGCTGACCGTTGCGATGGACGTGCAGCGTCGCCCCGGTCATCGAACGCGGCACCTTGGCCAGCACATACGTCCTTCCTTGCTCGACGAGCGTCTCGATGCTGGGTCCAGGTTCGGCGATGCTGAACCGCGTCTCCGACGGCGTTGAGTTCCCGCCCGGCTGCCCGATCCACCACACGAACCATTCCGGCGTCACCACGGAGCTTGCGGTCGAGACCTGCACGATCCATGGGCCTCCGAGCCAGCCGGAGCCGACCGTGTGCGGTTGTGCATCGAGTGCGGGCGGGATCGACTGCGCGCCGGCATCGACCATTTCCGTCACGGCGTCGTCGG
This sequence comes from Ilumatobacteraceae bacterium, assembly GCA_025358075.1. Classification (GTDB taxonomy): domain Bacteria; phylum Actinomycetota; class Acidimicrobiia; order Acidimicrobiales; family Ilumatobacteraceae; genus JAENVT01. The sequence continues at coordinate 51,739 of JANYKU010000089.1, read as the reverse complement.
GTGCGGCTTGAACGGTTTGGGCAATGGCCACGAGAGGAACGAGGGGAAGATTGCCGCGAAGCGAGATCAGCCGGTTGCCATCACGCCATTGCACGATCACCAATCCGGGGTCGGCAGCCGAGCGGCCGACGATCCCGGGGAGGCCGTTGACGGTGATCGGCGAACTGTCGGTGAGTGCGAAGCGGATGGCGACGTCGCGGTTTGCAGTTGGGTAGCCGGAGACGGTGACGGTGAAGCTTTGGGCCAGCGACGCCGGGAGGGCCACGGTGTAGCCCACCCACGCGACCGGCAGTCCGTAGAGCGCAGTCGGTGGATCGGCGTCGAGCAGCAACTTGTGGTCGCTGAGGAAGAACGGGTCTTGGAACTCGATCTTCGAATCTGCGAGCCAGATCGAATCGACGAGACGCAGGAGTTGCCGATCGGCCCACCCGAACGCGGTGATCTCGAAGCTGTCGCCGTCCTTGGTGAACGACAGGCGCGATTGACCCGAGGCGGGATCGTGTTCGACGACCACGATCACATCACCGGCAAGGGTGCGGTACGAGTTGCGGCCGGTGGCGTGGTGGGTGCCACGCGAGACGACGAACCACGTGCCGCTGTTTGCCGTTGCTCCGTCGCTGGCCCACAACTGGGCTGTGGTGGTGTCGGTGAAGTCGGCGGTGTTGCCGCCCATGCCGAGCGTTTCGGCGAAGTGCATCGTGAAGCCGGCCGGCGGCGGATCGGCGACGTAGAACTGCGGGCTGATGAGGTTGACGGCGGGCACGGTGTCGACCACCGATGAGTTGACTGTGGTGGACGGTGGAGGTGTGGTCGGAACTGGTCGTGCCGTCGCGCCGGACGAGTTGGCCGGGGTGATCACGCCGAAGCCGATCAGAGCGACGAGGGCGAGAGCAGCAACGGGACCGACCCAGCGTCGACCGACATCGGGGACCGCATCGTGGGTCGTGTAGCGACCATTGCGGAACTCGACCTCGTCGTCGATGATCTCGATGATCTCGAGGGTCTCCGGTGCGGCTCCCGACTTCACAGCGAGGGCCAGCTGGCGAGGACCGTTCCGTCGGGTGCAACGACTTGAGCGGTGAATGACCCCGATTCGGTGAAGGCGAAGGCAGCGAACGTTCGGTCGAGGGTCGGGTTGATGTCGAGGAACGGGATGACCACCGGGTCGAGCCCGTCACGGAGCAGATGGAGCTCGGCGGCCGCGGCGACGGCGCGAGGAAGGTCGGCGAGCACGTACGTGCGCTTGTCGTCGACCACGGTGTTGATCTGGGCGATCTCGAGCGCCGTCGTCGCGCCGCTCTGCGCACTCCACGACCATGTGATCTTCTGCTGGTCGCCGAGGTGGGCTACCGACGCCTGGATCGTCCAGGGCTCGGAGTTGGCGTCGGTGCCGAACGAGACCGGGAGCGATGGTGTCTCGTCGGTCGTCGCTTGGACGGCTTGGTCTTGATCGGCCTGGTACTGCATGCCGGCCCACACCGAGGTGGGGACCTGGTGCACCGATCGGGCGATCGTGATCAGCTGCGACACCGGCACCGTTGCGCCGACCGTGACGATGTTGTCGCCGTCGAGCCAGGTGGCGATGCTGTAGTTGCTTTGCCCGATCACGGTGCCGGCGATCGCAGAATGTCCGTCGACGGAGAACGGTGTGTTGCGGTCGAGCAGGAAGCGCAGCGCGACCTGACGGTCGTCGGTCGCTGGTCCCGCAGCGACAGGAGGCAACTGACCGACGGTGACTACGACGGCGTCGCTGAGATCCGTGGACGGCGTGTAGACGATCTGCTCGACCGGCAGTCCGCGCACAGCGAGCCATGGTTGCGCCGTGCTGATCAGTTGATGGTCAGAGGTGAACCAGTTGTCGGTGAACGCGAATCCGTACTGATTTGCTTGCATCGACGACGCCAACCGCACCAGGTTGTCGTCGCTCCAGCCGAAGGAGGCGACGGTCACCCCGGTGTGGCCGGGAATGGTGAACTGGGCCACCGCGTGCCCGTCGGTCGTGCGCGACATGGCGATCGACAGGTCGCCGCCCTGCAGCCGGTACGAGTCCGTCGCGTACATCGCAGGGGCACCCGGTGATGTGGTGACCGAGAACCACGATCCGATTGCCGCCGAGGCATCGGGCGTGGCCCACAACTGATAGTCGATCAATCCGAAATCGTTGGCGAACTGCTGGCTCTGGGCGAAGCGCACCGAGTACCCCTGCGGCGGCTGCGCTGCGTAGTACGCCAAGGCCGGTGGCGCGACGACGTTGGTCGTCGTCGGCGCCGGTGTGGTCGGTGGCGCCGTGCGGGTGCTGGTGACCGGTGCGGCCTTTGGCGAACCGCCGCCCGAGGTCACCACGCCGTAACCGATCAGGCCGACCAGCGCGGCGACGGCGAGCGGTGCGATCCATCGGGGCCCGCCCGCGTCGTCGATCGCGACCGTAGGCGAACGATCGCCGAACGGATCGGTCTCGTCGTCGATGATCTCGATGATCTCGAGGGATTCGTCAGTGCTCACGGCTTGGGCCAGACGGCTTGGACTGCGCCGTCCGCGCCGAGGATCTCGACGGTGAAGGGTCCTGGTAGGGCGACGGTGAACGCGGCAAAAGTGCGGTCGACGGATGGATCGACGTCGATGAACGGCATGACGAACTGATGCCCGTTCTGGACGACGTTCAAGAAACCTGACGAGGAGACGTTGCGCGGCAGATCGGCCAGCACGTAGGTGTGATCGGTGTCGACCATCGTGTGGATCTGTGCCACGTCGGTTGGCGTGGTGGCCAAGCCGTTGCTGCCCCACGACCAACTGATCTGTCGCTGCCCGCCGACGACGGCAGTCGCCATCGTGACTTCGGAGTTGGTGTCGGACCCGCTGGCCAGCGTGTGTGCAGAACCGTGTTCGTAGCGCGAGGTGCTGACCTGGTTGTGTTCGGCCTGGAAGCGCATGCCGTCCCACTCTCGCGCCGAGACCTGGTGCACGGTGCGGGCGACATTGATCAGTTGCGAGGCGGGCATGTTTGCGCTGACAGTGATGACGTGGTCGCCACTGATCCACGTGGCCAGGGCGCGGTCGCCCTGGCCGACGATGGTGCCGGCGACTGCCTGCTGGCCGTCGACGTTGAAGGGAACGTTCGGGTCGAGCAGGAACCGCATGGCGATCTGGCGTTGGTCGGCCGATCCGACTTCGTCCAGTTGCAAACGGTGACCGACGGTGATGACGACGTTGTTGGCCGGGTCGCTGGTTGCCATGTAGCTGATCTGCTCGGCGGGAATGCTCTGCACCGCCAGCCACGGTTGCACGTTGCTGACAAGAGCGAGGTCGGATTGGAACCATGCGTCGGTGAAGCCCACGCTGTGCTCGTCGGCCTGGATCGAGGTTGCCAGCCGCACCAGGTCGTCGTCGGTCCACCCGAACGACGTGATCGTGACGCCGATGCGCCCGTTCTCGGAGAACTGGGTGATGGTGTGTCCGCTTGCCGTGTGCGAGATCGCCAACGACAGCGGGCCGGCCACCAGCAGATAGGCGTCGGGCGCGGTGAGCGTGGAGGCGCCGCTGTAGGTCACCACCGAGAACCACCTACCCGAGGACGCTGAGGCGTCGGGGGTGGCCCACAGCTCGTAGCCGTATCCCTGGAAGGGGGGGTGGTCGAGCGGTTGGACGTTGGCGTATTGAACCGTGAACCCGGGCGGCGGGTCGGCCGCGTAGTACGCATCTGCCACGGCCGGCACGACGCTGCTGGCCGGATCCGGCCGCGTCGTTGGAGTCGAGGCGACGGTTGTCGTGGTGATCGATGCGGTCTTCGGTGCCCCGTTGGTCGACGCCGAGGTGATCACGCCGTAGCCGATCAGGCTGGCCAGCGCCGCCGCAGCAACCGGCCCGATCCACCGCGGGCCACCGGTGTCGTTGCTCGTGCCGGTGCGTTGCCGGTCGCCGAACGCGTCGCTGTCGTCGTCGATGAGCTCGATGACCTGGATGATCTCGGGCAGGCGCTCGGTCTTCACGACGACGGCCAGGTGGCGAGCACGGTGCCATCGGCACCGACGACCTGGGCGGTGTACGGCCCGGGCTCGCTGAACGCGTAGGCGGCGAGGGTGCGGTCCGACGACGGATCGATGTCGTTGAACGGGATCACCACAGGGTCGAGCCCAGCCGGGGTGACGTGCAACTCGGCCGTGGCAGCGATTGCCCGGGGCAGGTCGGCGAGCACGTACGTGCGGTCGTTATCGACGACGGTGTTGATCTGCGCGCCGTCTTGTGGTGTCGTCGAGATGTTGCCGTCGTTCCAGTTCCATTCCCAATTGATCTGGCGGATGTTGCCGTACGTGGCCAGGGCCGCTCGGATCGTCCATGATCTGGCAAGGCCGTCGGTACCCAACGACACGGGCACGGGTGTCGGTGTGTTGACCGCCGAGTTGTTGTTGCTGTTGTTGGTCTCTGCGGTGTTGTGGATGGCTTGGAACTTCATGCCCGCCCACTCTTCGGCGCTGACTTGGTGCACGGTTTGGGCGATGGCGATCAGTTGCGGCACCGACATCTTTCCCGACACCGTGACCATGTGATCGCCGGCCGACCAACTGGCGAGGGCGAAGCCGGGCTGGGTGATGAGGTCACCGGCAACGGCATCGTGCCCGTCGACGGTGAACGGCGACACGTTGTCGATCAGGAACTGGAGCGCGCTCTGTCGATCGAGCGTGAAGTCGCCGTTGCCCCCGAGCCGCAGCGGCGCGACGCTGATGCCGAAGCCACCGAACGGATCACCGGCAGCCGAGTAGAAGACCTGTTCCGGGGGTTGGCCTTGAACCGCGGCCCATGGATCCACGGTGCTGATCATTTCGTAGCCGGCGACGAGGGCCGGTTCGGCGAAGAAGAACGTGCCGCTGGTGCTGTTGTTGTTGCTGCTGCCAACGGTGACCGACTCGGCGAGCCGCACCAGGTCGTCGTCACTGAAACCGAACGCCGTGAGAAGTAGCCAGTCCGAGTTCGACCAGAACTGTGCGCTCGATTGTCCCGACGGCAGATGCGAGATCGCGAACACGCCGCGGTCGGTCTTCAATCGGTAGGCGCTCTGAACCGTGAGGCCACTACTGCCAGGGGAGCTGGTGATCGAGAACCATGATCGCGGCGTGGAAATCGAAGCCCGCGTTGCCCACAGCTGGAACCTGCTGTCGCCTCCGATGCCCCTGTCGGCGATTGCAGCATCGGCGTACTGGATCTTGAACTGGCGCGGCGGGTCTGCCGCGTAGAAGGGAACGGTGGGCTGTGGCGGCAAGGTCGTCGACGGCGCCGGCAGCGTCGTTCGTGGGACTTGGGAGGTGCTCGGAGCGCTGGCCACCTTCGGTGACCTACTCGCCGAGGTCGAGGTCACCACCCCATAGCCGATCACGGCGACGAGGGCGAGCACGGCGACCGGCCCGATCCATCGTGGGCCTCCGTGGTCGTCGGTCGTGTGACTCTGGGCGCGGTTATCGAAGCCATCCGGATCGCCGTCGAAAATCTCGATGATCTCCGACGGCGAATCGCCCTGCAGGCCAGAGGCCTTCACCTCGCGAGTATCGCGCATCGGCGCCAATCCTGCCCGGCGGTGATTAGCACTCTCACCTCCCGGTTGCTAACGGCCATGGCCAGCGCCTAGGATTGGCACTCGCGGTAGCCGAGTGCTAACGCAGACACGTAACCCTCACCCCGTACCCGAGTGCCAATGCCAACGGAGGCCCGCACCCATGAATCTCAAGCCCCTCGATGACCGCATTGTCGTCAAGCCCAACGAGGCAGAGCAGACCACCGCATCCGGTCTGGTCATCCCCGATACCGCCAAGGAGAAGCCGCAGCAGGGCGAAGTACTCGCTGTCGGCCCCGGCCGCTGGAGCGACGACAAGGGCGCACACAGTGCGCTCGACATCAAGGTCGGCGACACCGTCCTGTACTCGAAGTACGGCGGCACCGAAGTCACCATCGACGGCGACGATCTGTTGATCCTCACCAGCCGCGACGTGCTGGCGATCGTCGGCAAGTGAGCTGACGACCAACATGGCAAAGCAACTCAAGTTTGACGACGAGGCGCGTCGCGCCCTCGAGGCCGGGGTCAACAAGTTGGCCGACACGGTCAAAGTCACCCTCGGGCCGAAGGGCCGCAACGTCGTGCTCGACAAGAGGTTCGGCGCACCGACCATCACCAACGACGGCGTGTCGATCGCCAAAGAGATCGAGCTCGACGACCCGTACGAGAACATGGGCGCCCAGCTGGTGAAAGAAGTCGCCACCAAGACCAACGACGTCGCCGGCGATGGCACCACCACCGCCACCGTGCTCGCCCAGGCCATGGTCAACCACGGCATGCGCAACGTCGCCGCCGGGGCCAACCCGATGGGCCTGAAGAAGGGCATCGAGAAGGCTGTCGCTGCTGCGGTGGAGTCGATCAAGTCGCAGGCCCAAGAGGTCGACGACAAGGAGCAGATCGCCGCAGTCGCCACCATCTCGGCTGCCGACGCTTCCGTCGGCGAGGTCATCGCCAACGCGATCGACAAGGTCGGCAAAGACGGCGTCGTGACCGTCGAGGAGTCCAACACGTTCGGCACCGAGCTCGAGTTCACCGAGGGCATGCAGTTCGACAAGGGCTACACCTCGCCGTACTTCGTGACCGACGCCGAACGCCAAGAAGCCGTTCTCGAAGACGCCTACATCCTGCTCCACTCGGGCAAGATCTCTACGGTGCAGGCCATGTTGCCGGCGCTCGAGGCCGTCATGAAGACCGGCCGCCCACTGCTGATCATCGCTGAAGACATCGAAGGCGAGGCCCTGGCCACGCTGGTCGTCAACAAGATCCGCGGCACGTTCAACTCCGTGGCCGTCAAGGCTCCCGGCTTCGGCGATCGTCGCAAGGCAATGCTGCAAGACATGGCAGTGCTCACCGGCGGCCAGGTCATCAGTGAAGAAGTCGGCCTCAAGCTCGAGAACCTCACCCTCGACCTGCTCGGCCGGGCCAAGCGAGTGATCGTCACCAAGGACAACACCACGGTCGTCGACGGCGACGGTGCTGCCGACGATGTCGCCGGCCGCATCAACCAGATCAAGGCCGAGATCGAGAACACCGACAGTGACTGGGACCGCGAGAAGCTGCAAGAGCGTCTCGCCAAGTTGGCCGGCGGCGTTGCCGTCATCAAGGTCGGCGCAGCCACCGAGGTCGAGCTGAAGGAGAAGAAGCACCGCATCGAAGACGCAGTGTCGGCAACTCGTGCAGCCATCGAAGAAGGCGTCGTAGCCGGCGGCGGTGTCGCGCTGATACGGGCTCGTCAGTCCGTAGCCGATGTCATCGACACCCTCACGGGTGACGAAGCCACCGGTGCGCGAATCGTGTTTGATTCGCTGACCTCGCCGTGCCGGTTGATCGCCGACAACGCCGGCCTCGAAGGCGCCGTCGTCGTTCCCCAGATCGAGGCCGCTACTGGCTCGATGGGCATGAACGCCGCGACCGGTGAGATGGTCGACCTGTTCAAGGCCGGCATCATCGATCCGGCCAAGGTGACCCGCGCCGCATTGCAGAATGCTGCGTCGATCGCTGCGCTGGTGCTCACGACTGAGTGCCTCGTTGCCGACAAGCCCGAGAAGAAGTCGGCAATGCCTGCCGGCGGTGGTGGCGGCGGAATGGGTGGCATGGGTGGCATGGGAATGATGTAAGGCCGCACGGCGTTACATCCCGATACCCCCCAACGAATCGGCCTCGGTGCAGCGAGCAATCGCCGCCGGGGCCGTTTCGTTTTTTCATCCCCGATAAGCTCCCGGGCAGTGTCCCTGCCCGCCAAGCGCCCGTTCTGGATGCACCAACTGGTGGAGTACATCCTGGGTGGCGCACTGGTCGCCTCCGGGTTGCAGAGTACGACCCCACTGGTACCGGCCGTGCTCGGCGGGATCGTCATGGTCCATTCGGCCATCACGATCGGCCCACTCGGCGCGTTCAGGGTGATCAGGCGCCGGCTGCATCGGGTGATCGATCCTGTTGTGCTCGCGGCCGAGTTCGCCGCAGGCGTGCAGCCGTGGATCAACCTCCAGTCGGGGGCGCGGATCATCATCATCGGCATCGCCTTCGTCCACCTCTTCGTGTGTTGGCAGACGAGCTACACGGAGCGAGTGAAGTCGGCGAAGGTGTCCGCCGAAGGCGGACGTAGCAACGAAGTCGGGAGGTTGGCGGGGCGAGTGGTCGGCAACGGGGTCAACGCCGTCCGTCGACAGCGAGGAGCCGGTCGGTAGCCTGACCGACATGTCGTTCGTCCCGCCCCCACCGGATCTCCACAAGCTGCAGACCGCGTGGGAGGAGTGGGAGCGTGGCGAGCAGCCGCCCGGCAAGGTGCTCGCCAACTTGAAGACCGCGGGCCTCGGCTTCGTGCTCGCCGAACTGGTCGAAAGCGGCTGGAGCCCCACTGCGTAGTTCGTCATGGCGCAGCGGTGGCAACCAGCGGATCCCGCGTCCGCAAGGCTGGAGCCAAGGTGGTGCTGCGCCATGGGTTGACCGCGCTCGCCGACTGACGTCGGCAGAAGTGATGGCCGCTGTTGCGGCGCGGCCGTCGGCCGACGACGCTGCTCCAGTTGATGCACTGCGCATCTCGGCGGTGTTGGTGGTGCTCGCCGATGGTCCCGATGGCGCCGAGGTGCTGCTGACGCGACGGTCGGAGTCGCTGACGAGTCACCGTGGTGAGATCAGCTTCCCCGGTGGGCAGGTCGATGGCGGCGAGACGTACGAGGCGACGGCCCTCCGCGAGGCGCACGAGGAGGTCGCGCTCGAGCCTGCGGTGGTGCAACTCGGTGGCCGCCTGGATCCGATCTCGACGATGGGAAGCCGAAGCTTCATCGTCCCCGTGGTCGGCAGCGTCGAGTCGCCGCCCAGCCTGTCGCCGGCCGAGCACGAGGTCGACCGGATCATCTGGGTACCGCTCGTCGAGCTGACCCGCGCCGACACCTTTCGTGAGGAGATCTGGCCCGTGCCCGAGCAGCACCACCGACCGATGTTCTTCTTCGAGCTCGACGACGAGACCATCTGGGGTGCCACAGCGCGGATGTTGCACCAGTTGCTGCGGGTGGCTCACGGCATCGAAGGTCCGCAGCCACCCGCACTCTGACTGCGCGCTGCTCAGACCCCGCCGGCGATGCGCACCGCCGCGTAGAAGGTCTCGGCCCAGGCGAAGCATGTCGGCTCGTCGTACCAGGCTCGTGACCGGCAATGGGCCATCATGTCGACCAAGAATTGGCGGTCGACGCGTCGGCGACTGATGCTGTTCCAGTTGCCGGACCCATAGCGTCGGTCGAGCAGGTGCAAGTTGCGATACCCGAAGTCGTGACGACGGCAGGCATTGGTGAAGTTGAACGACCGGCCGGTGTTGCCGACCAGCGGTGCCGAGCAGAAGTCGGTGCTCCAGTTGAACCACTGGTCGCTGCCGACGGCGGCGATGAATCCGCTGATCGGTGTGGCGTACAGCATGTGTTCGACGTACGCCCGATCGGCGGCGGCGGAATGGACGGAGCCGGCGGAAGCCGGCGATGCGACGGTCAGCACACTCGTGACCGCGACGAGCACTCTGAGGGTGTATCTCATTGTGCTCCTCGGTTGTCGTGCCCGTGTGGGGCGCGGCGCAGTCAATCGGCAGCGTGCAGCGCGAGCAACTCGTCAGGGCAATTCATCGCCGATTTTTCAGATCTACACCAAGTGCTGCAGCAGGTTCCATGCCGAGCGCACGTGGCGTTCCTGTGTGGCACGGGCCCCGATCGAAAAGCGCAGGACCGAGCGGCCATCGAGCACCGTGCGGGTGAACAGCACCGTGCCGGTGGCGTTGGCTCGTTCGATCAGCGCATCGGTCGCCGCGTCGCCGTCGCGCACGGCGATGCACAAGAGGTTCAGTGGATGTGCGGCGACGATCTCGAACCGCTCGTCGGCGGCCACCCATTCCGCCAGCAACTGGGTGAGCCCGACGTGCTCGCGGATCATCTCGCGCACGCTGTCGGCGCCGTCGATGCGCAGGTGGAACCACAACTTCAACGAACGAAAGCGGCGCCCCAACGGGACCTGCCAATCGCGGTAGTCGATCGCTGCACCGCTCTCGGCGGCTTGCGATCGAAGGTACTCGGGCAGGATGCTGAGTGCTCCGAGCAGTGCCTGGCGATCTGCGGTCCAGAACAGGTCGCAGTCGAAGTTGATGCCCATCCACTTGTGCGGATTGGTGCAGTAGCTGTCGGCGTGCTCGAGACCGGCGTTGACCCATCGGTACTCGGGCGCAAGTGCCGCGATGCCGCACATCGCCCCGTCGACGTGCAGCCACAAGCCCTCGCGCTGGGCGATGGCGGCGATCTCGGTGGTGGGGTCGAACGCCATCGAGCTGGTCGTGCCATGTGCCGAGCAGACCCAGAATGGCGTGAGCCCTGCGGCGCGGTCGGTGGCGGTCATCTCGGCAAGTGCTGCCGGTTGCATGGCGAACGATTCGTCGTGGGGCACGACGCGAAGACGATCGGTGCCGATGCCGGCGATTCGCAAGCCCTTCTCGATGCTCGAATGCGCCTGCGACGTGGCGTACGCAACGAGCCGTGACGTGTCGCCATCGCGATTGACCGAGCCGTTGGTGATCCGCCATCGAGCAGCAAGGATCGAGGCCAACGTAGCCTCGCTGGCCGAGCCGTGGATCACTCCGCTGCCGGTCGTGCTGGTCGATCGAAAACGCTCGGGCAACCCGAGCAGCTCGTGCATCCAGTCCATCATCAATGTCTCGACTTCGGTGCACGCCGGGCCCGTGACCCAACTCATGCCCTGAACTCCCAGCCCTGCGGTCAACAGATCGCCGAGGATCGCCGGGTACGACGAGTTGGCCGGGAAGTAGGCGAAGAACCCGGGGTGCTGCCAGTGGGTCAGGCCCGGCACGATCACCCGATCGGTGTCGGCCATCACCGCATCGAAACCGTCGGGCGAGGCAGGTGGGTGTTCGTCGAGCTGAGCGCGGACCTCGCCAGGTTGAACCTCCGACGTCACCCGCTGTCGCTCGATGTTCTCGACGTAGTCGGCGATCCAATCGATCAGCTGATGGCCGCTTCGCTTGAAGTCCTCGGGAGTCACCCGGCCACCGTACTGCTCGCCGATTACGGCGTCGGCTCGAGCGCCCTGTCGCGAGCGCGCACGCCGCGGCCGACTCGCCAGCCGATGAACGTGAGGCCCGCGGCGAGGGCGAGGAACACGAGATACGTGTGGCCGTCGGAGCGAGCCTTGCTACCGCAGTTGGCCGACTCGGCCAATCCGACGCAGTTGCCCAGGTTGTTGTTCTCCGGCAGTAGATCGTTCGTCGCGATCGGCGCCGGGTTCGAAACGATCGTCGTTGGAGGCGCAGTTGCCGCGGCGCTCGCCGAGGGCGCTGCTGCCGACGCGATGACCACGGCGGCCAGCGCCACTGCGGCGATGGCTACGCACCGCTCCAACCACCTCGTCACCCGGCAACATCTCGTCACCCGGCCATCGTCGCACGCAATGTGCCATCTCCACACATCGCCTGGCGATACGTGACCTCTGACCGCTCCATCACGTACCATCGACGATGATGGTGCAACGCAGCGAAACGGTGTTGGTGGTCGATTTCGGGGCGCAGTACGCCCAGCTGATCGCCCGGCGGGTGCGAGATCTCAACGTGTACAGCGAGATCGTGCCGCATCGCATCACCGCGGCAGAGCTCGCTGCCGACCCGCCTGCCGCGCTGATCCTGTCCGGCGGACCGAAGAGCGTGCACGTCGAAGGCGCCCCTTCGCTCGACCCCGCCATCTACGAGCTCGGCATCCCGATCCTCGGCATCTGTTACGGGATCCAGCTGATCGCCCAGCAGCTCGGCGGTGAGGTCGGCCGGGGCATGCGTGGCGAGTACGGCCGCGCCAAGTTGGAGGTCGCCGACGGCCCGTCGGCCCTGTTCCACGACCTGCCGTCGACGCACGACGTGTGGATGAGCCACTTCGATGCGGTCACTCGGGCACCCCAGGGATTCGTCGCCACGGCCTCCACGGCCGACGCGCCGGTTGCGGCTATGGAGAGCGATTCTCGCCGGATCTGGGGCGTGCAGTTCCATCCCGAGGTCGTCCACTCGCCGCATGGAATGGTCGTCTTGCAGCGGTTCCTCCACGATCTCGCCGGTTGCGAACCGACATGGACCATGGACTCGATCATCGATTCCCAGGTCGACGCGGTTCGCGCCCAGGTCGGCGATGCCAGGGCGATCTGCGGTCTCAGTGGTGGCGTCGATTCGGCCGTCGCCGCGGCGCTCGTTCACAAGGCCATCGGCCATCAACTGACCTGCGTGTACGTCGACACCGGGCTGATGCGCAGCGGTGAGAGCGACCAGATCGTCGAGACGTTCCGGCGCAACCAGGGCATCGAGCTGATCCACGTCGACGCCGGGCTGCGGTTCTTCGAACGACTTGCCGGAGTCACCGATCCCGAGGCCAAGCGCAAGGCGATCGGCGAGCTGTTCGTGCGGGTCTTCGAGGAGAACACCGGCGGGCTGACCGACGCCCAGTTCCTCGTTCAGGGAACCTTGTACCCCGACGTCGTGGAGAGCGGTGGCAGTGATGGCACTGCCGCGGTCATCAAGAGTCACCACAACGTCGGCGGCCTGCCCGACGACATGACGCTCAAACTTGTCGAGCCATTGCGCACCCTGTTCAAGGACGAAGTGCGTCGCCTCGGTCACGAACTGGGCTTGCCCGACGAGATCGTCTGGCGCCAGCCGTTCCCCGGCCCTGGTCTTGCCGTTCGGATCATCGGCGAGGTCACCCCCGAACGCGTGGCGATCCTGCAACATGCCGACGCCATCGTGCGCGACGAGATCCATCGCGCAGGACTCGATCGCGAGCTGTGGCAGGCCTTCGCCGTGCTTGCCGACATCCGCTCCGTCGGAGTTATGGGCGACGAGCGCACCTACGGCCATCCGATCATCATCAGGGCCGTGACCAGCGACGACGCGATGACGGCGGACTGGGCGCGACTTCCTTACGACTTGTTGGAGACGATGTCGAGCCGAATCATCAACGAGGTTCGCGGTGTGAACCGGGTCGTCTACGACATCACGTCGAAGCCGCCCGGAACCATCGAGTGGGAATAGGCGCAGCCGCGGAACATCGTCGGTTCGACATAAGTTCGTAACAATTGATATGCTGCTCGACGCATGCGGTCTAGGGGCTCTCTTCATCGATCCGTCGCGGCCGCAATCGCCGTCGGCAGCCTGCTGCTGGCGACCAACACCGTCAACGCCGGCAGCGTCGGTGACCAGCAAGCCAAGGTCAACCAGATCGCCGATCAGCTCGACAGCCTCGACAGCCGACTGACCCAACTCGACGAGGACTACGGCGCTGCACAAGATCGCAAGGCCGCACTCGACCAGGAGATCGCCCAATCGCAGGCTCAGATCGCCCAGCAACAGGCCAGGCTCGACGAGATCTCCGGGGTGCTCGGCAACATCGCCGTCGACAAGTACGTCACCGGCAGCGCCCTCGAGCTGAGCCCGTTGTTCTCCAACGCCGCCGCCTACACCGCGGCCGAGCAGAAGAACTCCTTCAGCCGGTTGGCGCTCGACAGTGGCGCCGGCAGCACCGACGAGATGCTCGCGCTCGCCGAAGATCTCGCCAAAGAGCACGCCGCGTTGAGCCAGAAGCAGAAGCAGGTCGCTGACCTCGTCACCTCGCTCAACGCCAAGCTTGCCGAGGGCCAGACCTTGCAGACCGAGTTCCAGCAGAAGCTGGCATCCGCCAAGACCGAGCTCGGCGCAGCGATCGACCTTGAGCGCGAGCGTCGTGCCGAAGTTGCGGCCGCCGCCGAGCGAGCCCGCCAGCAGCAGGCCGCCGATGCAGCCGCGGCTGCCGCGGCGACCCAGAAGAATGCGGCAGCGGCGCTGGCCGCGACGCCTCGTGGCGGCGGCACGGCCTCGTCGTCGGGTGGCGCAACCTCCACGGGCGCCAACCCCTCGCCACCGCCCGCCTCCGGCGGCGTTGACCCGGGCGGTAGCAGTCCTGCCCCGCCGGTCTCGTCGCAGGCCGGCACCGCGGTCGCTGCGGCTCGGAGTCAACTCGGCGTTCCCTACCGGTTCGCCGCCGAGTCGCCGGGCGTCGCCTTCGACTGCTCAGGTCTCACCAAGTACGCGTGGGGCCAAGCCGGCGTGGCCCTGCCTCATCAGTCCCGGGTCCAATATGCGTCGATCCCGCACATCTCGCAGGGTGAGATCCAGCCCGGCGACCTCGTTTTCTTCGGGGTGCCGATCGGCCACGTCGGCATCTACATCGGCGGCGGGTCGATGATCGACGCCCCACGCCCCGGTGAGTTCGTCAGGATGGTCGGCATCAACTGGGCCACGGTCGTCGGAATCGGCCGACCGGGCTAGCCCCGATACGGTGTCAGCTCGTGCGAGGCATCGACACCGGTCGAGTCAGTTCGTGGCTCGAGACGAACATCGAGGGTGCCGCGGCGCCGTTCCAGTTCTCCCTTATTGCCGGAGGTCGCTCGAACCTCACGTATGCGGTCACTGACGCCGCCGGCTCACGATTCGTCCTGCGTCGCCCGCCGCTCGGCCATGTGTTGGCAACCGCTCACGACATGGCCCGCGAACACCGGATCGTCTCGGCCGTCGGCCGCACCAACGTTCCGGTCCCGCCGGTGTTCGGCCTGTGCACCGACGTCGGCGTCATCGGTGCGACGTTCTACGTGATGGGTCTCGTCGACGGGGTCGTGCTCGACGGGCCCGAGCGCGCCGCCGAGCTGCCGCTCGCCCTGCGTCCACGCCTCGCTGAGCATCTGGTCGACGTGCTCGCCGACCTGCACGCCGCGGATGTTGACCAGATCGGTCTCGGCGATCTCGCCAAGCGCGACGGATACATCGAGCGCCAGGTGAGACGATGGTCGACGCAGTGGGACCAGTCGAAGACCCGCGAGCTCCCGGCCATCGACGAGGTCGCCCGGCGGCTGCGCAACGACATCCCCGTGCAGCAGAGCGTCTCGATCGTCCACGGTGACTTTCGCTTCGGCAACTGTCTCGCCGACGTCAGCACCGGGCGGATCAACGCGGTGCTCGATTGGGAACTGTGCACCTTGGGAGATCCGCTCGCCGACGTCGGCTATCTCGGTGTCTATTGGTTCGGCGGCGAAACCGAGACCGTTCGCACGAATGACCCGACTCCGGCCGGTGGGTTTCCGCCGTACGCCGACATCCTCGAGCGCTATGCCAGTCGCACCGGTCGCGACGTCGACGGCATCGCCTACTACATCGCCTTCGGGTGCTGGCGCCTGGCGGTGATCAGTGAAGGTGTCTACTCCCGCTACCTGCACGGCGCGATGGGCGACGACGTCGGCGTCGACATGGTCGCGTTCCAGAACGCAACCGAATCGTTGGCCGAGCGCGCCCTGTCGACGTTGACCGACGGACCGTGAACGTCGTGCTCGACGGCTGGGCGCGGCGAGAGTTCACCGCCGACGGCCGCACTCGGGTGGTGTACCGCCGTGGTTCCGGCCCAGGCGTGATCGTCATCCACGAGATCCCGGGCATCACTCCGAAGGTTGCGCATTTTGCCAACGACCTGATCGATGCCGGCTTCACCGTGGTGCTGCCCTCGCTCGTGGGAACACCCGGTCGAGCTCCTTCGGGCGTGTATGGCATGGCGTCGATGGCCAAGCTGTGCGTCGCCCGCGAATTCACGGTTTGGGCACTGCAGCAGTCCTCTCCCATCATCCGCTGGTTGCGCGCCCTGGCCGTCGACGTCCACCAATCAGCCGGTGGTCCCGGCGTCGGCGCAGTCGGCATGTGCTTCAGTGAAGGCTTCGCATTGGGGATGATGGTCGACGACGTGATGGTGGCGCCGGTGCTCAGCCAACCGTCGTTGCCCTTCGCTGTCGGTTCCAAGGCCCGCCGCGCCGACCTCAACCTGTCGCCGCCCGATGCAATCAGAATCGCCGAACGTGCCGCCGGCGGATGCGAGGTTCTCGGTCTGCGGTTCGACGAGGACAAGTTGGTCGGCAGTCGGTTCGAGTCGTTGCGGGCCCTGCTCGGCGATGCCTTCATCGCCGTCGAGTTGCCGAGCGCGTCGAAGCGCGATCACTCCGTGCTCACCGAGCAACGCGATGAAGCCTCCGTCGCCCGGGTCATCGAGTTCCTCCAGGCCAAGCTCTAGCGCCCCACCGGAGAACTTTGGTCGCACGCGGCTACGACGGCCGCGTACGACCAAAGTTCGTTGCTCAGGCGGTCTTCCGGGCGCTCACCAGTGCTCGCACCGAGTTGCCAAGGGACCGAGGGTTGCGGGCCTGCGCATTGGTGACGTACCGCACGATCCAGCCTTGGGCCTGCATCTTGGCCTCGCGCACGGCGTCGTCGTCCTCACGGTTGTCGCCGAAGTGAAATCTCCGACTGTGTGCCTCGATGGCGATCTTCAAGTCGGGGATGGCGAAGTCGGTTCGAGCTACGAACCGTCCTGTCGGATCGAAGATGCTGAACTGGCGGACCACACCGGGGATGCCGGCGAGGGCGCGCTCGACGCGAACCTCCAGCGCCGATTCCGTCGGTGTTGTCTGTGTCTCGGCAGTTTCGAGCAGCCTCAGCAGTACGCCAGTGCCGCGCTGGCCCGGACGATGCAGGCGTTCGGCAGTCTGGCGCATCCAGGTCAGGCTGTAGCCGTTGCGCCATGCTGATTCGAAGGCCATCTTGACCAGCTCGCGGGACTCGACCGATCCGAGATCGCACAACGTGCGGGCAACGCCCGTACATCGGATTCCGTCGACCTCCGTGAAGTCGACGGAATGTTCACCGCCCATCGGACCGTAGTGCTGAACCAGATTCGGCAGGTCGATGTTGCGCCTGTTCGGAAGGAGCAGGTCCAAGGGCCCAGGTTCGTGTGAATCGAGCCGGTGCAACGCAGCGGCGGAGCGGAACCCGCCTGCACCAGCCCTGCGCGATGCAAGGGTTGCGACGTACACGTTTTGATGCCAGGAGGGCACGGACCCAACCACGACGAGCACGCCGGGCACCGGCTCGCTGAGAACGCCGTCGCGCAGCAGTCGTTGGATCATCCTGCTGCTGATTCCGTGGGCGGCGGCCTGGCTTCTGGTGAGAGCACCGTGGCGAGAGGCTGCAAACTCGCCAGCGGCACCCCAAGGGGCGCAGGCGACCATGCCGCGGGAAGCTATCTTCGATCCCCGTCATCCGTCGCAAGGCCGGAACTTTGGTCGTACGCGGCTACGACGGCCGCGTGCGACCAAAGTTCGCCGGATCAGGGGTGGGCCGGGGACCCTTCGAGGACGTATTGCTTGGCGCGTTTGTAGTCGGCCTTGCCGTTCGGAGCGCGCGGCACCTGGTCGACGAAGACGACGCGCTTCGGCGCCTTGAACCCGGCGAGTTGCGTCTTGACGTGGGCGATCACGCCGGCCTCATCCATCGGAGTGCCGTCGGTGGCAACCACCGCGGCGACGGCCTGCCCGAACCGTTCGTCGTCGATCCCGATGACCAGACAATCCGTCACCCCCGGTACGCGCTTGACTGCCTCTTCGACCTCTTCGGGGAAGACCTTCTCGCCGCCGGTGTTGATCACCTGGCTGCCTCGGCCGAGCAAGATCAGCGTGCCGTCGGCAGCGACTTGGGCGAGGTCACCCGGGAACGAGTAGCGCACTCCGTCGATCGTGCGGAAAGTACGTGCCGACTTCTCCGGATCCTTGAAGTAGCCGAGCGGGACGAACCCACCCGCAGCGACCATGCCGACCTCGTCGGAGCCGGGCACGACTTCGCGGCCATCCTCGAGGAACACCTTGGTCGTCGGGTTCTGGGTGAACCTGGCCGTCGCCGTCGAACCGCCGCGGGTGCTCATCTGATTGCCCACCGATCCCTCGGTCGAACCGATCGCGTCGTACAGCAGAACCTGAGGGATGCGTTCGAGCAGCTGCTTTTTGACCTCGGTGGTCCACATCACGCCCGACGAGATCATCACGCGAACGCTCGACAGGTCGTACGGCTCTCCGCGTGCGGCGGCCTCGTCGATCGCCGCTACCAGCGGCTTGGCGAACGCGTCGCCGACGATCACCAGCGACGTGGCCCGCCGACGCTGCGCAGTCTTCATGACCTCGTGCGGGTCGAGCGTGCGACTGGTGAGGGTGATCACCTCGCCGCCGGTGAGGTGAGAGGCGAACGAGCCCAGCCACAGGCCGGTGCCGTGCATCAATGGCGCGCAGGGGATGGCGATCATCCGGTTGCCCGACTCGGCGATCAGGCGAACGATCGGAGCGACTTCGTCGGCGGTCTGCGGCACCCCCTGGCCGAGCAGCGGGAACCCGGAGCGGAGGAACAGTCCCACGTGTGACGTCATGTCGTACATGACGCCCTTCGGCATGCCTGTCGTCCCACCGGTGTAGAGCATGTAGATGTCGTCCGCGCTGCGGGCGATTCGCTCCATCGGCTGGTGCGCGGCAAGCACGGATTCGTACTGCAGCGCCCCGGTGACCTGACCGGCGGCGCCGTCGTCGACCTCGATGAGCAGCTTCAGCTTCGGGAGCCGTCCGAGGACCCGGGCGACGCGATCGCCGAGCGATGAGTGGAACACCAACGCCTCGGCATCGGCATTGTCGAGCAGGTACCACAACTCGTCATCGAGGTAGCGGTAGTTGACGTTGACCGGCACCCCCCGCATCTTGAACGCCCCGTACTGCGCCTCGAGGTATTCGTTGCCGTTGAAGAGGTACAGACCGACCTTGGAGTCGGGGCCAAGGCCGGCTGCCGAATATGCCGACGCGATCCGCGCAGCGCGCTCGTCGTATTGCGACCACGTCCTGATCGTGTCGCCGTGCACAACGGCCGTCTCGGTCGGAATGGTGTCGGCGATCGATTCCCAGATCGTGGCGTAATGCAGCTCCATCGCCGGGAGCGTAGGTGATCAGCTCGACTGGTCGAGGGTGCCGAACGACGACGATGGCGAGCCGTCGCGTATCGGGGTGCACTCGTCGGGAAACTCTTGCGACCACGTTGGTTCGCCGTGTTGCACTTGCAATTCGGTGAGGAACTCGTCGAGCCGGGGGAGCGCTGCGTCGACGACATCGTGCAAGACCACGACCGACCACGGATGTTGATCGATCTCGCCGAGCGCCGACTCGACCCAACCGCGTTGGTCGCGCCAGTCGCCGGGGAGCACGTTCCACAACACGCACGTGTATCCGCCCGAGCACAAGGTGGCCGAGCCGAACGGGCTCATCAACCGATCGTCGATGACTCCTCCGGCACCGTACGGCCGGAACAGCAGCCCGTCGCCCCCGGCGGTGTCGACGGCTGCTCGCGTGCGACTGAGCTCGTCGACGACCACGTCATCGTCGGCCACCCCGAATTGCACGCTGTGGCTCCACGTATGCCCGCCGAGCCGATGCCCCTGGCGGGTGATCTCACGTCCGAGCTCGGTGCCCTCGGGCGTGGCCAGCTTGTGACCGATCGCAAAGAAGGTCGCCGGCACGTGGTGCGCAGCCAGCACGTCGAGTACTGCATCGGTGACGCCCGGAGTCGGACCGTTGTCGAACGTGAGGGCGACGCGCGGTGCCGTCATCCAGGATGCTCGACCAGGCCGCCGGGGTGGCGGGCGAATCGCCCGGGTTCGGCGTGGACAGGCCCGTCGACGTCCCACGGCCAGCCGCCGAATCCGGTGCGCCGGTAGTCGGCGAACGCCTGCTCGATCTCGGCACGGGTGTTCATGACGAACGGTCCGGACTGGGCGACCGGCTCGCCGATCGGCCGACCCTGCAGCACGAGGCACTGGATCGCGGTGTCGCCGGCGCGGACCTCGACATCGTTGTCGCTGCGCACCACCGCACCCGTCGACGAGCCGAGCCGATGTTCGCCGATCGTCAGCGTGTCGCCCTCGAAGAAGTACACCGTGCGGGCGACGTCGGGATGGTGGGTGGCCGGCATGGTCCACGACGCGCCGGCGTCGAGGCGCAGCACCCAGATAGCGACCTCGGCGTCGTCGCGTGCAGCCCACGAGTTCGGTGGTGGCGAAGCAGGCTTGGCGTCGTCGACTGCGCCGGCAACGATGGTGACGCTGCCGCCTTCGAAGGTGACGACGGGGATCTCGTTCGCCCACAGCATGGTGAAGTACGGCTCGACCATCTTGTCGGCGGCGGGCAGGTTGAGCCAGATCTGGAACAGCTCGGTGGGGTTCGGCGCGGTCGTCTCGATCAGCGGGAACATCTCGCTGTGCACGATGCCTGCACCGGCGGTCAGCCATTGCGTGTCGCCACCTCCGAAGCGGGCAGCAGCACCCAACGAATCGGAATGGTCGATCAGCCCCCGACGGACCAGGGTGACGGTCTCGAAGCCGCGGTGAGGGTGCTGCGGGAAGCCCGGCACCTCGTCGCCGTGGTACATGCGCCAGCCGTCGCGCGGCTCGAAGTCGGACCCGATCTCGCGGCCGGCCAGTGACTCCGCCGGCGGACCGAATCGGCCGTTGCCACTGGGGTACAGGTCGAGATGGTGGACACAGAACAGGAACGGATCGACCGTCGGCCACTGGAATTCCAGCGGCACTTCCTGCAACACAGGATCGTTCATAGGTTCAAGGCTAGGACGTTGCCGCGGCCGCGGCATCGACGCACCTGTCACACGAGCGAGGCGATCACATCGCCCAGTTGGCGAAGCGATCGCACCTCGAACGCGCCGCGGCAATAGGCCCGGTAGTCGTCCATGGCCGAGTCGGTGGCCCCCCATTCGTGCTCCGGCTCGGGGTTCAACCAAAACACCCGCCGGGCCTGCGAGGCAATTGCTTTCAGGGCCTCGGCGCCGTCGGGTCGGTAGTTGGTGCGGGCGTCGCCGCAGATGATCACGGTGGACCGCGCCGACACTGCGTCGGCGAGGTGATGCTCGACGAATCGGCTGAACGCTCTGCCGTAGTCGCTGTGCCCGTCTTCTCCCAGCACGCCGCGGCGTTCGACGAATCGGTTGACGTGGATCTCGTGTTGCGCCGACTCGAACAGGTCGGTCACCTCGGCGATGCCGTCGACGAAAGCGAAGCTGCGCACCCGTCGTAGTTCGTCGTGCAGGGCGTGCACCAGTGTGAAGGTGAATTGGGCGAACTCGGCCACCGACCCGCTGACGTCACACAGCAGCACGAGCTCGGGTCGATGGGGATGCCGGCGCCGCATGACGACGTCGAGCGGCACACCGCCGGCCTGTAGCGATCGTCGCACCGTTCGCCGCGCATCGAGGCGGCCGGTGCTGCGCAGCCGGCGGTGACTGCTGATCCTCGCCGCCAGTTGTCGAGCGAGCGGCTGGACCACGCGTCGCAGCTCGCCGAGCTCCAGCGCCGAGAGCTGCAGCATGTCGCGGTCGGCCAGCGCCGCGCCGATCTCGACATCGTTGCGATCGCTGCGGCCCGCCATCATCCTGGCGATCTCGGCGGCCAGCCGACGTCGAAAGTGCACGAGCATCTCGGCGAACTCGTTGCGGGCCAGCATCAGTTCGAGCTCGGTCAGCTCGCCGTCGCGACGCAGTTGCTGCATGGCCGCGCTGAGCATTCGCGAGAGGTCGATGGCCCGCATCACCCGATGCAAGTAGTAGCGCTCGCTGTGCTCGTCGTCGCCGTCGAACCCGGCAAACGCCTCGACGGCCTGCTGCGCCAGCATCGCGATCTGCGCGTCGTCGCCTTGTTGCATGGCTTGCAGCAGGGCGCTCGACAGCTGGCCCGGCGTCGGCACGATCGGCTGCGATTGCGTGGATGCTTCGTCGCCGGCCAACACCTCGACAGCGGCGGTGTCGAGACTGGCAAAGGCGGCCCGAAAGGCGCGATCGAACTCTCCCGTGGGATCCGAGCTCTTGACCAGGGTCGCCCGCAACCCGGCCTTGACCGCGTCGGGTTCATCGAGCGGAAGGTGGGTGAGTGCGGCGACTGCGTCGATCACCGACCCGGTGGTCACGTCGATCCTTCGCCGGCGGAGCTGATCGACCAACGCCATGAGACGATCGATCAATGGATGCGCCAGAGGAGGTTGTGGGGTGATCACCGCTTGGCCAGCTGGCTCTCGATGTTGCGGGCGGTGGCCAGGAGGTCGGGAAGGATCGTGCCGCGCAACTCTTTCAGGGTGACCCGCGCCGCATGGGTGCCGACGTTGACCGCGGCCAGCGTGCGTCCGCGCCGATCGTGCAACGGTGCTGCGACAGACCGGATGCCTTCCTCGAGCTCTTGGTCGATGAACGCGTAGCCCTGGCTGCGCACGGCGTGGATCTCGGTTCGCAGGACAGCGACATCGGTGATCGATTGCGAGGTGAGCTCGGTCATGACCAAACCGTCGAGGAACGTGTCGAGCTGGTCGTCGTTGAGCCCGGCGAGCAGCACTCGTCCCATCGAGGTCCATGCCGCCGGGAGGCGAGAGCCGATCGCCAACGAGATGCCCATGATCCGTTGCGTGTTGACCCGCGCCACGTACACGATCTCCGCACCGTCGAGCACCGACGCCGACACGCTCTCGTGGACGCGGTCGGAGAGGGCTTCCATGAACGGCTGGGCGATGTCGGGCAGCTGCAGCGACGAGACGTAGGCGAAGCCGAGGTCGAGCACCCGCGGCGTGAGCTCGAAGGTGCGCCCGTCGGTGCAGACGAAGCCGAGCGCGACCAGGGTCAGCAACAGCCGCCGGGCTGTGGCTCTGGTGAGCCCCGTGGCTCGCGACATGTCGGCCAGGGTCATCGCCGGGCGGTCGGCGTTGAACGCCTGCAGCACCGTAAGGCCGCGGCTCAACGATTGGACGTAATCTCGTTCAAGACCGACACTTGACATTACGGCGCACCTCCGGCGACAATGTTCACATATCGCACGAGTGTGCGCAATGCGAACATTTGCGGTGTGCCGAGAAGGAACACAAAGCCAAAACAACCGAGGGGGTTTGCGTGACCGAGTACGTCACCAAGTTCGGGTCGCTCGCCGACTACGACAAGGGCAGCATCGACCTGATCAACGACCAGGCCAAGAACTACGCGTTCTCGAACATCTTCGAGGTGGCCAGTTCCTCCAAGCCCTGGGAGAAGGTCGCCGTCGGCAAGAACATGCAGTACGTGCTCGAGGCCATCCGCGCAGAGGGCACCAGCGAGTGGCGCACGTGTGCCCACGACGAGTTCCCGCTGTGCATGGACGGCGAAGTCACGATCGAGCTCGTCAAGCTCGACACGCCCGCGGTTCCGGCCGACAAGGAGGGCTCGGTGCGCATCGACGGCGAGCCAGTTGGCAAGAAGATGGGCCGCATCGTCTTGCGCAAAGGACACCAAGCGTTGCTGCCGGCCAACGCTGCCTACCGCATGAGCGCCTCTGCGCCTAGCGTCATCCTGCTGCAAACCATCCTCGGCGACGACACCGTCGAGCGGTGGGCCGACATCTGCCTGAGCTGAACAAGATCTGCCCGAGACCAAAATCTGCGTGAAGGGAATCACCGACATGACCGTGACCGACGTTCAATCAACCGAACCCAATGCCCAGGGTTACTGCGAGTTCAGCCTTGGTGCGTTCCACTTCTCACGCGACGAATACTTCGTGCACATCACGTGGCCGACCGGCAAGCACGTGTTGAGCGCCGACGTGTTCCTCCGCGCCCTCCAGCGCGATGTCGCCTGGGACTTCTTCTATGGCACGGTCAACTTCGACAGCGTGTTCGGCACCGTCAACCACTACGGAACCGTCGACATGTTCGCCGGTCGGTTCAACGACGCGTATCGCAAGGCCGAGCTCGACCACACGGAGAACTTCGAGACGCCACTGATCCGCGACACGTTCAAGGCGATGCTCGACGATTGGACCAACGCTTCCTTCGATCCGTTCGCCAGCCCAGCGGAGACCGACAAGCCGTTCGGCATCAAAGATGGCAGCAACACCGAGGCCATCACCCGTCGTCGCGTTGCCGCCAACCGCATGGTCAGCGTGCCCGGCGACGAGCAGGTTCGCACCGACGAGACACACCCGGTCAACCGCATGTTCGCCGACGTGCCGCAGGACGAGCCCGAGGTGTATCCAGAGCCAGGGTTCGAGGACGAGGTGGCCGCGTACAACTTGTACAAGTACATCAGTCGCAGCGATGTCACGTGGAACCCCAGCGTCGTCAGCGTGTGCAAGGCCAGCCTGTACTGCCCGACCAGCGAGGAGTACATGCTGCCGGTGTTCCACGGCAACGACCGCGTCGAATGGTTCGTCCAACTCAGCGACGAGATCGTGTGGGACGTGCAGGATCGCGACACCGGCGCGCCGCGTTCGAAGGTCACCATGAAGGCCGGCGACGTTGCTGCCATGCCGGGCGACATCCGCCACCAGGGCTACAGCCCGAAGCGTTCGATGCTGTTGGTGTGGGAGAACGCATCGCCGGAGCTGCCCGAGATGATCCGCACCGGCAAGGCGAGCGTGTATCCCGTCGATTTTTGATGCGCAACCAACTGTTCATCGACGGTGAGTTCGTCGACGCCATTGACGGCGGCACCATCGAGGTCATCAACCCGCACGACTGCTCGGTCATCACCGAGATCGCCGAAGGCCGGGCGGCCGACATCGATCGCGCCGTCGATGCTGCGGCGGCAGCCTTTCCCGCGTGGCGGTCGATGGCCGCCGCCGAACGGGGTCGCCTGCTGCTGAAGTTGGCCGACGCCATCGAAGCCCATGGCGAAGAGCTCGCCCAACTCGAAAGCCTCGACACCGGTCACCCGATCAGCGATGCGCGCAAGCTCGACGTGCCCCGCACTGCGGCCTGCTTCCGCTACTTCGGTGGCATGGCCGACAAGTTGCAGGGCGACGTCATCCCCGTCGAGCCCGGGTTCTTGAACTACGTGCAACGCGAGCCGCTCGGCGTCGTCGGCCAGATCGTGCCGTGGAACTTCCCACTGATGTTCTGCTCGTGGAAGATGGGGCCTGCGCTGGCGGCGGGCAACACGGTGGTGCTGAAGCCCAGCGAGCTGACGCCGCTGTCGTCGCTGCGGCTCGCCGAGCTGATGAACGAGGTCGGGTTCCCCGCCGGTGTCGTCAACATGGTGCCGGGCTACGGGGCCGGTGCCGGCGAGCGTCTGGCCACCCATGCGGGTGTCGCCAAGGTGGCCTTCACCGGGTCGACGGCAACCGGCCGGCGAATCGTCGAGTACTCGGCGTCCAACCTCAAGCGCGTGCAACTCGAACTCGGTGGCAAGGGTGCCAACATCGTCTTCGACGACGCGATCATCCCTGCGGCCGTCGGGGGCAGTGCGTTCGCAATCTTCCACAACCAGGGTCAGGCGTGCATCGCCGGGTCGCGGTTGCTGCTGCACGAACGGATCGCCGACGAGTTCCTCGAGCGCTTCGTCGCCCTGGCTCGCTCGATCCGGCTCGGCAATCCGCTCGACCCGGCCACCGAGATGGGCCCGCTCACCTCACCGATGCACCGCGACCGGGTCCTCAGCTACGTCAAGGTCGCCGTCGACGAGGGCGGCGAGATCATCACCGGTGGCTCGGCCCCGAGCGACCCGGCGTTGGCCAACGGTTGCTACATCGAGCCCACCATCGTGCGCGCCAAGCCGGGCGATCGCGTCTGCCAGGAAGAAGTGTTCGGGCCATTCGTCACCGTCTCGACGTTCTCCAGCGACGACGAAGCGTTGGCAATCGCCAACAGCACCGACTACGGCCTCGGCGGAGGGCTGTGGACCCAGAACCTGTCGCGAGCCCACCGCATGGCCGGGGCGATGCGCAGCGGGATGGTGTGGGTCAACTCGTACAAGCGAGTCAACCCCGGCTCTCCGTTCGGCGGCACCGGGCTCAGCGGGTATGGCCACGAGATGGGCTTCGAAGCGATGCGCGAGTACACCGAGGCCAAGAGCATCTGGATCAACGTCGATGCCCAGATCCCCCCCTGGTACCCCCGTTGATGGTCGGGACTGGCCTCCGCTGCGCTTCGGCTGCTCCCTCCTTGGTCGTGGGAAGGTCATCGCGATGATCACTTCGCTTCGAGATGCCGTCGCCGAACTGGTGCACGACGGCGACACCTTGGCGTTGGAGGGGTTCACCCACCTCATCCCACATGCCGCCGGTCACGAGATCATCCGCCAACAACGCCGCAACCTTCACGTCGTTCGGATGACGCCCGACAT
The DNA here is from genome assembly GCA_025358075.1 of Ilumatobacteraceae bacterium. Taxonomy (GTDB): domain Bacteria; phylum Actinomycetota; class Acidimicrobiia; order Acidimicrobiales; family Ilumatobacteraceae; genus JAENVT01. Next base: position 25,661 of record JANYKU010000089.1, on the reverse strand, counting down.
GGTCTACGACCAACTGATCGGGGCCGGCTGCGTCACCAAGTTGACGTTCTCGTGGGGTGGCAATCCTGGTGTCGGCTCACTGCAGCGGTTCCGCGACGCCGTCGAGAACCAGTGGCCGCATCCGTTGGAGATCGAAGAGCACAGCCACGCCGGCATGGCCACTCGCTACGCGGCCGGCGCGGCAGGTCTGCCGTTCGGCATGCTTCGCGGCTACGTCGGCACCGACCTGCCCAAGCACACGACCACGATCAAGACGGTCCAGTGTCCGTTCACCGGCGAGGTCTTGGCAGCAGTGCCGGCGATCAACCCCGATGTCGGCATCATCCATGCCCAGCGTGCCGATCGAAGCGGCAACGTGCAGATCTGGGGCCTGCTCGGCGTGCAGAAGGAAGCCGTGCTGGCGTCGACGCGGTCGATCGTGACCGTCGAGGAGATCGTCGATGAGTTGCCGGCGGTACCCGGCGCCATCGTGCTGCCGGCTTGGGTGGTCAGTGCGGTCTGCCACGTTCCCGGTGGCGCCCATCCAAGCTTTGCGATGGGGTTCTCCGTTCGCGACAACGCGTTCTACAAAGCGTGGGATGCGATCTCCAAAGACCGCGACGCGTTCACGACGTGGATCGACAAGCACGTCGTCGGCACGGCCGACTTCGCCGAGTACCGCGAGAGCGTGGGGTTCTGATGGCCGAGTACACCACCGACGAGTTGATGATCGTCAACGCCGCCCGCCAACTCGGTGCGCTTGCGGCGGCCGGGAAGAGTCGCTGCTTCGTCGGGATCGGCCTGCCGTCGACCGCGGCCAACCTGGCGCGTCGCCTGTATCCGGTCGAGCCGGTGTTGATCTACGAGTCGGGTTGCATCGGTTCGAAGCCGACTCGACTGCCGCTGTCGATTGGTGATGGCGAGCTCGCCGAGACCAGCGACGCGGTGGTCAGCGTGCCCGAGATCTTTGCCTATTGGTTGCAGGCCGGACGTGTCGACATCGGCTTCCTCAGTGGCGCGCAGCTCGACCGCTACGCCAACATCAACTCGACGGTGATCGGTTCGTACGAGTCGCCGAAAACCCGCCTGCCTGGCGCAGGTGGTGCGCCCGAGATCGCTGCGTCCGCGGGGGCGGTCATGGTGATCATGCGCCAGTCGGCGCGGGCCTTCGTCGAACGCTGCGACTTCCGCACGTCGTTTGGCTACGGCGGCGGCAAGGGCGATCGCGAGCGCTTTGGTCTTCGCGGCGGCGGACCGAAGTGGGTCATCACCGACCTCGCCCTGATGGAACCGGATCCCGACACCTGCGAGCTGGTGGTGGTGGCGCTGCATCCCGGGATAACTCGTGACCAGGTCGTGGCTGCAACCGGGTGGGCGGTTCGTTTCGCAGACGACCTGGAAACCACGGCCGAGCCGACCTCGGGCGAGCTCGACACGCTGCGCAGATTGCAACCGGCATGAACCCGTTCACCTACGACCAGTTCCCGGCACGAATCGTGTTCGGTGCCGGCCGCCTGGCCGAGGTCGGAGCCGAAGTCGAGCGGCTCGGCGGGCAGCGGGTGATGCTGATCTCCGATTGGGCCACGGCGCAATCAGCTGCCGCGGTCTCGCGGCAGCTCGGGTCGCGGCTTGCGTTGGCATGGGACGAGGTCGCTCAACACGTGCCGGTCGAGCTTGCCGAACGGGCGCGGGCAGCCGCCACCGAAGCCGCTGTCGACTGCATCGTGTGCATCGGCGGTGGTTCGTCGACGGGCCTTGCTAAAGCGATGGCCTTGAGTCACAACCTGCCGATCGTCGCCGTGCCGACCACGTACGCCGGTAGCGAGCAGACCGCGATCTACGGCCTCACAGGCGGTCGGCACAAGCAGACCGGCAAGAACCCGGTCGTGCTGCCCAAGACCGTCGTCTACGACCCCGAGCTCACGCTTGGCTTGCCTCCTCAAGTCACCGGCCCGTCGGCCTTCAACGCTCTCGCGCACTCCGTCGAAGCGCTGTACGCGCCGGGCAACAATCCGATCACGTCGGCGCTCGCCCTCGAAGGCGTGCGTGCAATTCACCAGTCGTTGCCGATGGTGATGGAATCGCCCGGCGATGTCGATGCACGTGGCACCCTGCTGTACGGCGCGTATCTGTCGGGTGTTGCCCTCGGCACGACATCAACCGGTTTACACCACAAGTTGTGCCACGTGTTGGGCGGTCGGTTCAACCTCGTGCACGCCGACGCCCACTCCGTGATCCTCCCGCACGCGATCGCCTTCAATGCGCCCGCACTGCCGGCAGAGATGGCCAGGCTCGCCGACGCACTCGGCGTGCCCGGCGGCGACCCTGCCGCGGCGCTGTGGGATCTCGCCGTCGCCAGCCATGTGCCGACCCGGCTCGCCGACCTCTCCGGACACGATGGATTGTTGAAGCGTGAGGATCTTCCCGGCGCTGCCCACGCCGCTGCCGAGGAGATCACCGTCAACCCTCGCCCAGTCAACGAGGCCGATCTGCTCGGGATCCTCGAACGTGCCTACGAAGGAGTGCGACCATGAGCAGTGAAGCCTTCATCGTCGATGCGGTGCGCACGCCGCTCGGTCGCATCGGCGGCGCATTGGCGGGTGTCCGTGCCGACGACTTGCTGGCCGGCGCGGTGCGAGCCGTCGTCGATCGTTCCCCGTCGCTCGACCCTGCGTCGATCGATGAGGTCTATGCCGGCGACGCCAACGGCGCGGGCGAGGACAATCGCAACGTAGGTCGCATGGCGGTGCTGCTGGCCGGTCTGCCGACCACCATTCCCGCGGCCACGGTCAACCGGTTGTGTGGTAGCGGGATCGAGGCGATCTTCGGCGCATCTCGCACCGTCGCGGTCGGCGATGCCGACATCACCGTGGCGTGCGGGGTCGAGAGCATGACCCGCGCCCCGTGGGTGTTGCTCAAGCCGTCGAAGGCCTACCCCACCTCGCACGAACAGCTGTGGAACTCGGCGCTGGGATGGCGGATGATCAACCCGAAGATGCCGGGGGAGTGGACGATCTCGCTCGGCGAGGGCGCCGAGGTGCTCGCCGACAAGTACTCGATCTCGCGCGACGAGCAGGATGCCTTTGCGGTGCGTTCGCACCAGCAGGCCGCCGCGGCCTGGGCAGCGGGTCACTTCGCTGCCGAGACCGTGCAGGTTGCCGACGCTGCGATGGAGCGCGACGAATGCATCCGCCCCGACTCGTCGATGGAGTCGTTGGCCAAGTTGAAGCCGGTGTTCCGGCAAGGCGGTTCGGTCACTGCGGGCAATGCCTCGCCGATGAACGACGGTGCTGCGGCGATGCTCGTCATGTCGTCGCGTGGTCTCGAGATGTCGCAGGCCACGCCGATGGCGCGGATCGTCAGCCGGGCCACCAGCGGTGTCGATCCATATCTCTACGGCATCGGCCCGGTCGAAGCGGCGCGCACCGCGCTTCGCCGAGCCGGGCTCTCGTGGGGTGACCTCGCCGCCGTGGAGTTGAACGAGGCGTTCGCCGCCCAATCGCTGGCCTGCCTGCGCGAGTGGCCCGAGCTCGACCCGCAGATCGTCAACCAGCAGGGTGGCGCCATCGCCATCGGCCACCCGCTCGGTTGCTCCGGTGTTCGGCTCGTCACCACCTTGGCCCACCTGCTGCGTCGCACCGGCGGCCGGTACGGATTGGCGACGATGTGCATCGGCGTCGGCCAAGGCATCGCCATCGTCATCGAAAACCTCACCTGACGTCTCACTGCGGCGCCTGTGGAGTTGTTCGGGCACCCAGGTGGGCGCAAAACACTCCACACCCGGGTCAGTGAGGTTCGCGGAGGGTGGCGACTTCGACCACGGCGTCGAGGGACTCGGGGTTCTTCAGCGCGCCCCGGCTGGCGACCGAATCGGGATCGGCGCCGCGCAGGATCTTCTTCACCGGCAGCTCTAACTTCTTCCCCGACAGTGTGGTTGGAATCGACGGCAAGGCGTGGATCTCGTCGGGCACGTGACGCGGCGACAGGCCGTTGCGCAGTGCCAGCTTGATCGGCCCGACGATGTCGTCGAGAACCACACCCTCGTCGAGGACAACGAACAGCACCAGCACGCCGCCTCCTCCACCCATGTCTTCGAGGTGCACGATCAGGCTGTCGCTGATGCCGCCGATCGTCTCGACGACGCGGTAGATCTCGCTGGTGCCGATGCGCACGCCCCCGCGATTCAAGGTGGCGTCAGAACGGCCGGTGATGACACAGCTGCCCTTGTCGTCGATGGTGATCCAGTCGCCATGCCTCCACACACCCGGATAGTTGTCGAAGTAGGTGGCCCGAAATCGCGAGCCGTCGGCGTCACCCCAGAACCCGACCGGCATCGACGGCATCGGCTTGGTGACGACCAACTCGCCCTGCGATCCGACGACCGATCTGCCGACATCGTCGAACGCCTCGACCGCGGCACCCAGGTACCGGCAGGAGATCTCGCCAGCGACCACCGGCACCATCGGGCAGCCGCCGACGAACGCCGAGCACACATCGGTGCCGCCGCTGATCGACGACAGCATCACGCTGCGCCCGACCTCGTCGTAGATCCAGTCGAATCCGTCGGCCGGAAGTGGTGCCCCGGTGGATCCCACGGCGCGCAGCTTCGAAAGGTCGAAGTCGCGTGCGGGCCGAAGACCGGCCTTGCGGCACGCCATGTAGTACGGGGCGCTGGCGCCGAACCAGGTGATCTCGGCACCTTCTGCCAGGCTCCACAGTGCGTCGAGGGTCGGCGACGCCGGGTCGCCGTCGAAGGTCACGATCGACGCGCCGGTCAGCAACCCGCTGACGAGGTAGTTCCACATCATCCACCCAGTGGTGGTGAACCAGAAGAACCGGTCGGCGGGCCCGAGGTCGGCGTGCAAGCCGAGCACCTTGAGATGCTCGAGCATGATGCCCCCGTGCCCGTGAACGATCGGCTTCGGCATGCCGGTGGTGCCCGAGGAATACAACACGTACAACGGATGGTCGGCCTCGACTTGCTCGAACGCGAGGGGCTTTGACTCGGCGACGAGCTCGCTCCAGGTGATCGCACCGGGCATGTTGTCGTTGCCGAGGTACGGCACCGCCACGGTTGCCTTCAGGCTCGACAGGCCGTCGCGGATCGCCTGGACCTCGGCGCGACGATCGATGTCTCGGCTTCCATAGCGGTAGCCATCGACCACCAACAGCACCTTCGGATCGATCTGTCCGAAACGGTCGAGCGCCGCCTGCACGCCGAACTCCGGCGCGCAGCTCGTCCACACCGCGCCGAGGCTGGCGGTGGCGAGGAAGGCGATGATGGTCTCGGGGATGTTCGGGAGATACGCAGCGACGCGATCGCCGCGGCCGACTCCCAGCCGCTGGAACCCGGCGCGGGCCCTCCCGACCTGTTCGATGAGCTCATGCCAGGTGAGTGTAGAAAAAGGTCGCGACTGCGAGTAGGAGAGGATCGCCGGTCGTTCACCCTGGTGCCGGAGGATGTGCTCGGCGTAGTTCAGCGTCGCATCGACGAACCATCTCGTGCCGGGCATCGTCGGCGAGTCGAGAACTTGTGTGTACGGCCGGCTGGCCCGCACGTCGAAGAACTCCCACACCGCACCCCAGAAGCCGGCGAGATCGTCGACCGACCAGCGCCACAATGCGTCGTAGGAGTCGAACGGTCCGATGCCGCGCTCGCCCAGCCATGCCATGAACCGCCCGATGTTGCTGTGGGCGATCGAGTCAAGTGTGGGAGACCAGAGGGGCGTGGGGGACATGGTCAACATTCTGCTGCGCTGGTCGGCACAACGGGGCCACGGTCGTAACCTGTCGGGTCGTGTGGCTCAGCGTGACGGTGTCGATGTGGGTCGTGGCGTTCCTCGTCGTCGTGTGGTTGTTCGCCCGTCGCCACGAAGGTGCCTGGCAGCGCCAGGTTGCGCCGCTGTGCAAGGAATCGGCGCTCGTCTTCCTGATCTATGCGACATGGCGCAAGTTGGGCGCGGTCACGCTCGTGGGCACGGGCGACGCATACGGGCGGGGGCGTTGGGTCTGGCATGTCGAGCGGTGGGTGCACCTCCCCAACGAGGCGACGTTGCAGCGGTGGGCATTGCACGCGACGTGGTTCATCCGCTTCATGAACACGTACTACATCGTGTTCCACGTCGCTCCGCTCGGTATTTTTCTGGTGTGGCTGTATGTGCGCCATCGCGACTCGTTCGCGCACTGGCGCAATCAGCTGGCGTTCGTGTCGATCGTGTGCCAGTGCATCTTGTTCATCCCGCTGGCGCCGCCGCGGTTCTTCCCCAACTTCGGGTTCGTCGACACGGCCGCGCGTTATGGCCCATCGGTGTATCACAGCGGCGGGTTCCAAGACCCCGGGCAACTGGCGGCAATGCCGTCGATGCATGTTGCCTGGGCGATGCTCGTCGGCATCGGCACGGTGTCGGTCTCGCGCAGTCGATGGCGTTGGATCGGAGCCGCCCATACCGTGTCCACGGTGTTGGCGGTGACCCTCACCGGCTATCACTGGTTGCTCGACGGCATCGTCGCGACAGCGGTGCTGCTCGTCGGTATGGCGACCGCTGCGTGGTGGAACCGCCAGCGCACGCGCACTGTTGATGAGCCACCGCTGGAGCTGGCAGATCAACTGGCTGACGCGACTTAGATCAGTGGCGTGTTGGGTTCCAACCCGAGCAGCAGGCGGCCGTACATCTCTTGGTTGGTCTCCAACTTCATCAACCCGTGGTTGTTGATCGTCTGGATGTCGGCGAGTGCCCGGTTCATCGGGCTCGATGTGCGTACACCGGTTGCACCGGATTCGCGGAAGAGGATCTCGACGCCTTCCAGCAATCGGCGCACAGCGGTCGCGCAGTCGTTGCGCATCTCGGCACGCCGCAGGAACGGCACCTCGCCGCCGGCCAGTGCCGTGGCGTCGAGCTCGTCGGCAACTGCATACAGCAGCAGCTCGCCCTCGCGGATGCGCGACGCGGCGTCGCCAATGCGGATGTGGGTGAATGGGTGCGGCTCTTGCGGGTCGGCGGTGTAGGCGATGACCTTGCCCTTGATCGCCGCCGGGAAGTCGGCCAGCGCCTGCTTGGCGATCCCGATGGCTCCGCCGCACAAGGCGATGGTCAATACCGGTACGGGCGCACAGCGCTGGACCCAATCGTCGCCGTGCAATGCGGCGCCGGGGCTGTTGCCCATGATCAGTCCCGGCAGTGACAAGAAGCGGTGAGCCGGCACGTCGACTCCTTCGACGACCATCGTGCAGGAGCCGGTACCCGCCAACCCGCTGACGAACCAGTCGTCCTTGATCGTGACCGACGACGTCGGCACGATGAAGTCGCCCTGGTCGACCTCGTTGCCGGCAGGGTCGAACACCACGGCGCCCAGCAGCAGCCAGTCGGCCCGCTCGCATCCGGAACCGAAGGGCCACACACCTTGAAGGTGGAAGCCGTCGGCTGTTTGCACCGCCTTGCCGCGCGGCCCGATGACGGCGGAGACCACAGCGTCGGCGTGGCCGGCGTACACATCGTCTTGGCCCTGCTCGGGGAAGTGCGACATCAACCACGAGTGGGCCTGTACGACGCCGGCAACCCAGGCCGTCGAGCCGCAGCCCTGACCGAGCGCGCTCATCACGTCGAGATGGCTACGAATCCCGAGGGCCGCGCCCCCGTTGCGGGTGGCCTGGATGGTCTTCAGCGCGCCGGCATCGCGGAGCCTGTCGATGCTGGACTGCGGCAGACGTCGATCGGCCGCGGTTTGGGCGGCGCGCTCGCGCAGCTCGGGGATCAGTTCGCGAGCGCGGGCGACCGCATCGCTCGCTGTCAGGGACGTGGTCGTCGACACGGGTTGCTCCTTTGCAAGGTAATTAGACGAGAAAACTGACGCCTTCGGTGAACATGTCGGTTCCCCTTTCAGGGCTGAGCGATCACGGGGTTCTCGAGAACTCCGAGTTTGTCGATCTCGATGCGCACCGTCGAGCCCGGCTTCATGCAGCGCGGAGGGTCCATGACGAAGCCGACACCGGCCGGCGTGCCGGTGGCGATGATGGTGCCGGGCAGCAGCGTGAACGCGGTGGACAGGTGGGCGATCAACTCCCAGCAGTTGGTGATCATCTGCTCGGTCGACGCGTTTTGGCGAAGGTCGCCGTCGACCCACGTGCGGATGGCGAGGTCGTGCGGATCGCCGACTTCGTCGGCAGTCACCAGCCAGGGCCCGATGGGGCCGTGGGTGTCCCACGACTTGCCCATCGTCATCGTCGGTGTGGCCCGCTGCCAGTCGCGGACCGACACGTCGTTGACGATGAGGTAGCCGGCGACGACCGAGGGAGCGTCGGCGACGGAGACGGTTCGGCAGCGAGTGCCGATCACGATTCCGAGCTCACCCTCGTAGTCGACCCAATCGGGCGCCACCGTCGGCACTTCGATTCCCGCCCCCGGTCCGACGACGCACGTGGATTGCTTGTTGAACACGACCGGCGCCGCGGGCTTCGGCATGCCGCTCTCGGCGACGTGGTCGGCGTAGTTCAAACCGATGGCGAGGAACGTAGGCGGCTGGGCGATCGGTGCCTCGAGATGAACGGACGACAACGGCAGCCGTGATGCCGACGAGGCGGTGAGTGCCAGGTCGGTGATTTTTCCGGCGGCGAGCAGCTCGCCGACGTCGGTCGGCAGCGACGGGTCGGCCGTGCCGACGTCGATGATCTCACCGGTGTCGGTGGTGACGATCCCGAGGCGGGTGCGACCGCCTTCGGTGAAGCGAGCGATCTTCATGAGACTCCTTGTAGTGCGGCGGCGATCTCTTCGACATCGGCGGGATGGACGAAGGCTTTTGGAACGGGCGGACCCCACGCGTACAGCGCCTTGTCTGGAGCCCAGTCGCGAGCATCCCACTCGGCGTCCTCCGGGATCTGATCGAGGTCGGCGTAGTACTCGGCGAAGTTGCCCGCCGGGTCGCGGAAGTACCAGAACAGGTTGCTACCGAGGAAGTGCCGGCCGAGACCCCAGATGTCGCGGCTCGGGTCGACCGCCAGCAACGTCTGCGCGCCCTGGCCGATCTCGTCGACATCGTTGACCTGCCACGACGAATGGTGGAAGAACGGCACCGGGGCATTGATCAGCCCGACGTTGTGATGATCGGTGCTGCAGCGAAGGAAGGCGATGATGCCGGCACTGGTGTCGCTGACCTTGAACCCGAGCACGTCGGTGAGGAACTGCATGCTGGCCTCGAAGTCGGGAGTCGTGTACAGCACGTGACCGAGCTTGCGCGGCCGGGCGGGACCTTCGTTGAAGATCGCCGGCGCCCGGGTTCCCGAGCGCGCCGGGTTTCCGGGTGAGTTCATCGCCCGCCAGGAGTACGGCTCGGCCTGGACGATGCGCGGGCGGACGGTGACCTTGGCGCTGATGCCGACGATCGGTTCGAGCATCGAGATGCTGCCGTCATCGTGGTCGATCACGGCGATGTCGCGATCGGAGGCGGCGCGGCGGATGCGGTCGACGTCGTCGTGGTCGTCGGCGGCGACGGCGAACTGCACCAGACGCCGGTAGGGCGTATCGACAACGCGCAACTGATCGCCTCCGTCTGCAGATGCGAAGACGCCATCGGTGCTCTCGGCGAGGCCGAACTCGCGGTAGAACTGCTTGGTCGCATCGACGTTGGGCACCCCGAGCGTCATCTCGGCAAGGCCGTGCAGCGTCATCGTTCAACCCCCTCATGAGGCGCCCAACCGGAGCGCCGTGTTCGATCCGGTTCGTTCTACCGCTCGATGTTCGACATGTCAAGAAAATTTCGATATTGCGCGGGATTCACGAAAGTGCTTGACTATGCCTTCATGGCGGTGACCGACGAACGAGCTCAACAGCCGCAGCCGGCGCGCCACCGGTCGCCACTGGCGGCACTGACCCGCACCGAAGAGGTGTACACACGACTGCGCGCCGACATCCTCAGTGGCCGTCTGCTCCCTGGCACAAAGCTGCGCTTCGCCGACCTGATCGAGCGCTACGACTGCAGCACCAGTGTGGTGCGCGAGGGCCTCACCCGACTTGCCGAGCAGGGCCTGGTTCAGGCCGAGCCACAACACGGCTTCCATGTGACCTCGCTGTCCGACGATGATCTCGAGGATCTCACGACGGCGCGCTGCGAGCTGGAGGGCCTGGTCTTACGGATGTCGATCGAACACGGCGACATCGCCTGGGAAAGCGAGGTCGTTGCCGCGCATCACGCGCTCGACCGCACTCCGATGGAAAGTGACAGCGATCCGGCGCTGATGAGCGAAGACTGGACCATTGCGCATTCGCGCTTCCACGGCGCATTGTTGGCCGCCTGCCCGAACCTGCGGCTGCGAACCATGGCCCTGTCGCTGCGTGATGCGGCCGAGTTGTACCGCCGATGGTCGCGCCCGGTTGGCCACGACGAGCACCGCGATGTGGCGGGTGAACATCGAGCTCTCGTCGAGGCTGCATTGCGCAGCGATGCAGCCGAAGCGGTGCGATTGCTGGAAGCCCATCTGCGCCGCACCACAAGAACGCTCACTGCTCGTGAACGTGCCATGAGTGCCGGCTGACGCCGGCCAACTGACTACCAAGAGACATCAAGAAGTACCTACAAGGGGGAATCACAATGGAAGACCAGACCTGGCCGGAGACGCCGTTCTACAGTCGTCGTCACATCCTGGCGCTTGGTGGCGGAGCCGCCGCGGCGGCGATCCTCGCAGCGTGTGGAAGTAGCTCGAAGAGCAGTTCCACGACCGCTGCCCCGGCCGGCACGACACCGTCGGCAGCCACCACCGCGACCACGCCCGCGTCCGCGACGACAGCGGCGACCGGTGGTACGACGGCGAGCGCAACCACGGCTCCCGCCGCTGCTGCCGGCGGCACCAACGCGGCGAAGTTCGGCGGCGGCGGTGGCGACGGCACGGTCAAGATCGGGTTCACTGCTCCCTTGACAGGTGCCCTGGCCGGCTTCGGCGAAGCCAACCCGTTCATCCTCGACGCCATCAACAAGCTGACCGCCAACGGCATCATGCTCGGCGACAAGTCGTACAAGGTCGAGATCACGCAGAAGGACGTCGAGTCCAACTCCGACACGGCCGCATCTCGCGCGGGTGAGTTGATCACCAGCGGTGTCGACCTGATGTTGGCGATCGCCACGCCGGAGATGATCAACCCGGTCGCCGATCAGTGCGAGGCCAACGGAGTTCCGTGTCTCTCGACGCTGGCACCGTGGCAGCCGTACTTCTTCGGGCGCGGCGGCGATCCGGCGAAGGGCTTCGACTGGACGTACCACTTCTTCTGGGGCGCCGATCAGCTGGTCAAGGTGTTCGGCGACATGTGGCAGACGGTCGACACCGACAAGACAGTCGGCCTGTTGTGCCCCAACGATCCCGATGGCAATGCCCTTGCCGATCCCAAGACCGGCTTCCCGGCCGGCGTGTCGGCTCTCGGTTACAAGCTCGTCGACCCGGGCCGCTTCCAGGACCTGAGTGACGACTTCTCGGCGGTCATCGGCCAGATGAAAGACGGTGGCGTCGAGATCGTCAGCGGCATCCCGATCCCGCCCGACTTCGCCACGTTCTGGACGCAGGCCAAGCAGCAGGGCTTCAAGCCCAAGCTGGTCACCATGGCCAAGGCCGTCCTCTTCTCGTCCGCTGTCGAGGCACTCGGCGACGCCGGCGACGGGTTGGCCAGCGAGGTGTGGTGGACACCGAATCACCCGTTCACCAGCTCGCTCACCGGTGAGAAGTCGAAGGACATCTCCGACAAGTACGAAGCGTCGACTGGCAAGCAATGGACGCAGTTCGTCGGCTTCGTGCACGCCCTGTTCGAGGTCTGCTTCGACGTGTTGGCACGTGCCGGCAGCACCGACAAGAAGGCGATCGCCGATGCCGCTGCGGCAACGAAGCTCGACACCGTCGTCGGTCCCATCGCCTACGGCAAGAACGGCCTTCCGAAGAACATCAGCCCGACGTCGCTGGTCGGTGGCCAGTGGAAGAAGACCACTGGTGGCAAGTTCCCGTTCGAGTTGTTGGTCGTCAGCAACAAGCAATCGCCGGAGATCCCGACCAACGGCACGCTCACGCCACTGGCCTAATCTCAAGTTTCAGTGGGGGCACTACTGGAAGTCGTCGACCTCTGGAAGCGCTTCGGCGCGCTCCAGGTCGTGGAGGACTTTTCGTTCGTCGTTGCCGAGGGCGAGGCCCTCGGCATCGTCGGACCGAATGGTGCCGGCAAGACCACCTTGCTCAACCTCGTCGCTGGTGATCTACGGCCCGACCGGGGCAGCATCAGCCTGGCGGGTGACGACCTCACCAAGCTGCCCGCTCACGTGCGATGCCATCGGGGGGTCGCCAGAACTGCGCAGATCCCGCGCCCGTTCGAGGGGCTCACGGTGTTCGAGAACGCCTTGGTCGGTTCCACGTTCGGCACGTCAGGACGGCTGCAGGGCAACCGCGACGCGGCAGCGATCGACGCCCTCGAACAGGCCGGCATGCTCGGCAAGGCCAACGTGGTAGCCGGCGCGCTGACCCTGCTCGACCGCAAGCGCCTCGAACTCGCCAGGGCGTTGGCCACCCAGCCGCGGTTGCTGCTGCTCGACGAGATCGCCGGTGGCCTCACCGAGGCCGAGGTCCTCGAACTGGTCGAGACGATCAAGCGGATCCGAGCAACCGGAGTCTCGATCGTGTGGATCGAGCACATCGTTCACGCGCTGCTGCGCGTCGTCGACCGGATGATGGCGGTCGACGCCGGACGCAAGTTGATCGAAGGCGATCCACTCGAAGTGATGGCTTCCGACGAGGTGCGCAGCGTGTACCTCGGTGACGACATCGAGGCCGGGCCATGAGCGAGCCGTTGCTCCAACTCGACCGGCTCGACGTCGGCTACGGTGATTTTCAAGCGCTCTTCGGCATCGATCTACACGTTGCCGAGGCCGAGACCGTGTCGATCATCGGCGCCAACGGCGCAGGCAAGTCGACGCTGTTGAAGGCGATCGTCGGGTTGGTGCGACCGATGCGCGGCGACATCCGCTATGCCGGTGCCTCGGTTGCCGGCACCGCCGCGCACAAGAGAGTTGCTCAGGGCATCGCCCTCGTGCCGGAAGGACGGCGCATCTTTCCCTCGCTGACGGTGGAAGAGAACATCGTCATCGGCGGCGACGTCGGCCGGCCGGGCCCGTGGACGAAGCATCGCGTGCTCGAGGCTTTTCCGCTGCTGACCAGACTCCTCAAGCGCAGTGGCGAGGGACTGTCGGGCGGCGAACGGCAGACCCTGGCCATTGCCCGAGCATTGATGTCCAACCCGCGGCTGCTGCTGCTCGATGAAGTCTCGCTCGGGCTCGCACCGATCGTTGTACGGCAGGTGTACGAGGCCGTTCCGGTCATCAAGGCCCAGGGCACCACGGTGTTGATCGTCGAGCAAGACGTCAATCAAGCGCTCGCCGTGGCCGATCGTTTCTACTGCCTTCTCGAAGGACGGATCGCACTCAGCGGAGTTCCGGGCGAGATTCCCAAAGAGCAGATCACGCAGGCCTACTTCGGCATGCCCGCATCTGGTGGCAGGCCCTGATGGTCTGGACGAACGCAGTCATCCAAGGCATCCTGCTCGGCGGTTTGTACGCGCTGTTCGCCACCGGCCTGTCGCTCTCGTTCGGGGTCATGCGGCTGGTCAACCTGGCGCACGGCGACCTGGCGATCTTTGCCGCGTTCATGACGTTGTCGATCTCCACGACGTTGAAGATCAACCCACTCGTCGCACTGGTGATCGTCGTTCCTGCTGCGTTCATTGTCGGGTACATCCTGCAACGGCTGATCTTCGACCGCGTCGTCGGTGTCGATCCGGCGTTCCAGATCGTGGCGACCTTCGGGCTGGGCATCGTCATCCAAAACGCGTTGCTGGAGAAGTACACCGCCGACACACAGGGTCTCAACGTCGGCAAGTTGAAGACGTCGACGATCAAGGTCAACGACACGATCGGTATCGGCTGGTTGCCATTGTTCACGTTCGCAACCGCGGTCGCGGTGCTCGGCTCGCTGGCCTTGTTCCTGCAGCACACCAAGCTCGGCCGAGCGTTTCGGGCGACGTCCGATGATGCCGACGCGGCACGGCTGATGGGCATCGACATCAAGCGGGTCTTCGCCGTCTCGATGGCGTTGGCGATCGCCACCGTCGCCCTCGCCGGCGTGTTGTTCGGAAGCCGGTCGTCGTTCGACCCGTTCGTCGGCCCGGCACGTTTGATCTACGCCTTCGAGGCAGTGATCATCGGCGGACTCGGCTCGCTGTGGGGCACGTTGGCAGGCGGCATCACCCTCGGCGTCGCTCAGACCATCGGCCGCCAGATCAACCCGCAATGGGGCGAACTGTTCGGTCACTGCGTGTTCCTCGCAGTGCTCGTTCTGCGCCCGACAGGGCTGTTCGGGAAGGTGCAGTCGCGATGACCATGCGAGTCGTCCGTGGCACGGTGGCCAGCAAGGTGTTCGCCGTCGTGGCGATCGCCGGTGTTGTTGTGCTCGCTGCCCTGCCATCGTGGGGATCGATCTCATTGCAACGCAAGATGGTCGAGCTGTTCACACTGCTCGCGCTCGCGGTGATGTGGAACCTCCTCGCCGGATTTGCCGGTGTTGTCTCGGTCGGTCAGCAGGTCTTCGTCGGCCTCGGCGCCTACTCGATGATCGCCCTGGTCAACGTGCACGGTCAGAACCTCTATGCGTCCGTGCCGCTCTCGGGTCTGATCACCGCGGTCGCCTCGATCCCGATCGGCCTGATCGCGTTCCGTCTGCGCGGCAGCTACTTCGCCATCGGCACGTGGGTGCTCGCCGAGGCGGTCAGCCTGATCATCATCCTGCAGAAGAGTGTCGGTGCCGGAAACGGGGTGTCACTGAAGGTCAAGGGGTACGCCCTGGCCACTCGGCAAGACAACAGCTATTGGTTCGCGCTCGTCGTCGGCGTCGGCTCGGTGCTGATCACCTACCTCGTCCTGCGATCACGTCTCGGTCTGCAGATGCAGGCCATCCGCGACAGCGAAGACGGCGCCCGCGGTCTTGGTGCCAACGTCTATCGCACACGTTTCCTGGTGTGGGTGCTCGCCGCGTTCTGGACCGGCCTCGCCAGCGCGACCTACTACTTGCAACTGCTGCGCGTGCAGCCGGCCGGCACCGGTGGAGCGTTCAGTGTCGTGCAGTGGACGGCACCGATCATCTTCATCGTGGTCATCGGTGGGATCGGCACGATCGAGGGCCCGGTCATCGGGGCCGTGCTCTACTACTTCTTGCGTGATCGTTTCAAGGATCACCAGACCGTGTACCTGATCTCGATGGGCATGCTCGCCATCGCCGTGGCGCTGTGGCTGCAGGGTGGCATCTGGGGCACGATCCGGCGCAAGCTCGGCGCCGACTTGTTCCCGGTTCGGCGCCGACTGGTCGAGTAGCTCGGCGCTTGCTATCGGGAGAGGAATCGCGCTGCCGCATTGCGCCAGCCGTCGGGAACCCGGGGGTCGGCGACGACCTGGCGCAACTTTTGTCAGATCTGAGCCGATTCGCGTTGGGCCTTACGCAACGCCTCGACATCGAAACCAGGCTGTTGTGCGGCGGAGATGATCACCCGCTCGCGACGACCGATCAGATCGGCCGCCTGTTTGACCTTGGCGCAAACCTTGTGGGGGATCACAACGGCACCGTGCTGGTCGGCATGGATCACGTCGCCATCTGAAACCCGCATCCCCGCGACCGTCACGGGTCGGGAGAAGTCGACCACGTGAACGAACGCGTGAGACGGGCCGATGCGATCGGCGAACATCTGAAACCCGTCAGCGATGTCGGGCAGGTCGCGCACGCTGCCGTTGGTGATCACCGCATCGCATCCGAGACCTTTGTGGATGTTGCTGTTGACCTCGCCCCAGAACGAGCCGTAGCCCTGCTCCTCGTCGAGGTCTTGAATGACGACGATGCTCGGCTTCGGCCCGCCATCGATGTACGCGTAGTAGGCGTCGCGCAAGTGAGCCTGGTCGGTGTCGGGGTCGCTGGGATGCGCGGCGCGGATCGTCGCCGTGCGGGCAATGCCGACGATGGGCCCGATCTCGGGCCGAGTGCAGACGAGCGGTTTGGTCGTGAACCCATGGCCACGCCGCTCGGGGACCAGGATCTCCAGCGCGTTGCAAACCGTCGGCGTGTCGATGGATTTCAGAACGGCGATCAGATCACTGGTCAGTTCGAACATCCCCGCATCCTACGACGGGCCGTCGAACGTGGATCAGGTCCGGCGGCGGCGAACCGACCAGATGCACACGCCGGCCAGTACGAGGGCCGCGCCGAGGAAGATCGCCGTCTCGTACCACTGGAATGCCCAGTAGCGGCTGGCGGGTTGGTACGTCACCACAACGTGGTACGTCTCGCCGACCTTGGTGACGCAGTTCCCGAGCGCCGTCCTCACGCTGTCCGGTACCTGAGTGCGAACCCCGGGTCCTCCCGGTGGCGGCCCGACCGTACCGAGATCAGGGCAGGCACTGGCCAGGAACTGGGGGCTCAACGCGTGGCCTGCTTTGTCGAGAATCTGCGTCGAGTTGATCCAAGCATTCGGAAGCCGCGGCGCGCTGGCTTGCAACGTGTCGGGGCCTGAGTTCGTTCGGCCATAGCCCGTCGACACCGGGTCGAGCGCGACGACGAGATGCGCGGGGGCGATGAGGTGCGGCCGGATCCATTGGACCATGGAGACCCTGGCCGCGGTGAACACGACCGCCGTGGTTGCCATTGCGGGAAGGGTGCGGCGGATGAAGACACCTGCAGTGACGCCGAGCGCGAGACCAAAGGCGGCGTAGCCGATCGGGACGATGTCGCGCCGTTCGAAGTTCCCGAAGGCGTCCATGGTGATCGTGTCGAACGGTGCGCCCATCGGGTGACCATCAGACTGAGCATCGCGGCGACCGCCATGCTGATCACCAGGGTGACACCCACCTTGACGGACAGCCAGCGGCTGCGGGTGACGCTCTGCGTCCATGCCAGACGGTGCGTGCCGGCCTCGATCTCGCGAGCGACCAGCGGCGCCCCCCAGAAGACTCCGACGATGCCTGGTAGGACGACGACCAGGATCCCGAGCCACGTTCGCAGGCCGTTGTCGTTCTGCAGGAACGAGGTGATGGTGGTTGGCGAGCAGTCGCCGCTGGCCGTACACGGGGCGATGATCGTGTTGTACAGGTAAACCAAACCGCGGCCCGTGACGAAGTAGATGATTGCCACCATGGCGAGCCCGACGGCCGCGACGAGGGTCTGCGTACGCGACTGCAGCCATGCGAAGCGGATCATCGGACCACCGCCAGTCCGGGCCGGCGGCCCGGGACGAGTTGGTCGTCGCGGGAGCGGCTCATGTAGGCGAGCACGACATCTTCCAGCGTGACGGGTTTGACGTTCCAGGCCGGGTCGAGGATCGGCTCGTCGGTACGCACGAGGAGCGTGGTCTGTCGGTCGGTGTGACTTTCCTCGATGACCTCCTGGTTCGCCGGAAGGGTGGCCGGGTTCCGGAGCGATCCGGAGATGCGGAAGTGCGAGGCCAGTATCTCGCTGACCTCTCCACACAGCTGCACGCGGGAGGCGGCGAGCACGACGAGGTAGTCGCAGACGCGTTCGAGGTCGGCAACGAGATGCGAGGAGAGCACGACACTGACTCCGTGCTCGGCGACAACCTCCATCAGGCTCTAAAGGAACTCGCGTCGGGCGAGGGGATCCAGACTGGCGACGGGCTCGTCGAGGACGAGGAGCTCCGGGCGTTTGGCGATGGCCATGGTCAGCGCAAGCTGGGCCCGCTGGCCGCCCGAGAGCGACCCGGCGCGCTGGCGCGGGTCGAGGGCGAGCTGTTGGATCCGCCCTTCGGCCAGCTCGCCGTCCCAGCCCGGGTTGAGCCAGGCGCCCATCTCGAGATGGTTGGCAACCGACATTCGTGCGTACGTGGGCGTGTCCTGGGCGACGAAGCCGACCCGCCCGAGTTGGGCCGGTCCGTCGGCGGGACGACCCCCGAGCACCGTGATCGTTCCTGACGTGGGAGCCAACAAGCCGACGGCGAGATGGAGCAGGGTGGTCTTGCCGGCGCCGTTCGGTCCGACGAGCCCGACGACCTTGCCATCCGGGATGACCAGGGTGCAGTCGTGGAGGGCCCAACGTCGTCCGTACTTCTTGCCGAGCGCATTGGTCTCGAGAACGGCGGTCATGCAACACCCTCCGCGAAGCAGCTTCGGAACGCCGTGCGATAGATCGCCTCGATGTCGTCCGGACCAAGGCCGTTCGCCCGCGCGGCGCGCAGCCACTCGGACATCGAGTTGAGAAACCTTGCCTGAGCGGCAGGGTCGGTGCGCGGCGGCGAGGCGACGATGAACGTTCCCATGCCAGGACGAGCACGCGCCAGGCCCTCGCGCTCGAGATCGCGGTAGGCCTTGAGCACCGTGTTGGGGTTGATCGCCAGCTTGGCGACGACTTGCTGGGCGGTCGGTAGCTGGTCACCCGGCTCGAGCAGGCCGAGCTGCAGGGCCTGATGCACCTGCTGGACGAGTTGCAGATAGGTGGCGACACCGGATGCGGTGTCGAGCTGGAATTCGATCATCAAACCCCTCTTCCACTAAGTGGTTAGTGGAAGAGTACATAGCCCCGAAGCGGGGCACAAGTCGGCCCTACTAGCGGCGACCGCCGTCGACCAGGAATTGCTGGGCGGTGCACGCCGCGCCGTCGTCGGCGGCGAGAAACAACACCATCTGAGCGAACTCGTCGGGCGTGATCCGCCGCTTGATCGACTGGTTGTTCATCGTCGATTGCTCGCCTTCGGGCGTCCACCACTTGGCGAGTTGTCGTTCGGTCGGTACCCAGCCGGGCAACACGGTGTTGACCCGCACGCCGTGTGGGCCGAACGTGCGTGCCATCGTGCGGGTGATGCCTTCCACCGCCGACTTGGCGATCGCGTACCCGGGGAAGATGTCTTCTTTCATCATGTAGCTGCTCGAGCCGATGTTGATGATCGACCCGACACCAGCCTCGATCATCTGCGGCGCCAGGGCCTGGATGGCGAAGAAGTAGTGACGAAGGTTGGTGTTGATCCGATTGTCGAAGTACTCCGGGGTCACGTCGCGCCAATCGTGGCGATCGTCGTTGGCCGCGTTGTTGACCAGTACGGTCACGCCACCGAGTGCCGCGATCGCCGCCGCGCACGCGGCCCGCAGTGCGGCGATGTCGAGCAGGTCGACCTCGTAGAACGCCGGCGCGTGGGCGACGCCGGCATCGACGCAACGTTGGATCGTGGCGAGGGCGTACTCGACGTTCTTGTCGACGAATGCGACTTTGCTCCCTTGGCGGGCGAACTGCTCGACCATCGCGCTGCCGATTCCGTCGGCTCCACCGGTGATGAAGACGGTGCGGTCGACGAGTGATGGATACGAGGCGTAGTTACTGGGCACGGGGGCTCCTGGGGTAAGCGCTCACGACGCTGTGATGGACTCGAACTGATACAGCTCCGCGGGGTTGTCGACGAGGACGCGTTGTCGAACCGCGTCATCGGGCATCCAGTCGAATGCCATTCGGCGGAGATCCGCCAACGACGGCGGACTGGCCTGGCCGGGATGTGGCCAGTTCGTCGCCCACAGCATTCGCTGAGGTGCGTGTTCGACGAGCGTGTGGACGAGCCGCGTGACCGCTAGATACTGGTGGGTGGCATCGGTCGCCGACTCGTACGGCGCCGACAGCTTGACCCAACAACGCCCCGTGTCGAGCAACCGCAGCAAGACCTGGAACCGTTCGTCGGCGGGCTGGACCGGCGGCATGTAGCGGCCGACGTGATCGATGACCACTGGCGTTGGCAGTGCCATGAGGGCCTCCAATCGATCGATCAGATCTCGGCCGTTCATCTGAAGCTGGATGTGCCACCCGAACGAAGCGATGCGTTCGGCGACGGCCTGCATCATCTCCCACGGCACGGCGCCACCGGGCAACATGTGGAACCGCGCGCCGCGCCCCCCGAGGCGTGTCAATCGCTCGAGTTCGACGTCAGCGACCAGATCGTCGACCACGACGATTGCTCGGGCGCCGGCCCCGAGTTCGGCGACGGCGTCGAGCGTGCAGGAGTTGTCGAACCCGTACGTCGTCGGTTGAACCACCACGACGCGCTGTAGACCAAGGTCGGCTTGCACCTGCCGATAGTCGTCGATCGTCGCGTCAGGTGGCTGCAGAAGGGCCGTCGGCGCAACCGCGTAGTGGCTGTCGTAGATGTGCATGTGTGTGTCACACGTGCCGGCCGGAAAGTGCCGTTCGGTCACGCGGTGGCCCACACCAAAAGTTCGGCACCGTTGTCGCCAGCCGTGAATCGCAGCGCTTGTGGCTCCGTGATGCGCACACCGTCGCCCGTGCTGAGAACCGTGTCGTTGTCCAGGCTGCCGTCTCCGAGTGCGACGAAGGCGTGCACATGTTCGTCGGTCGGTAGCTCGACCGTGGTTCCGGCCGGCAAGCGACCGCCCCAGAGCACGGCGTCCTTCTGATGGATCGTTACCGCCCCGGCGTGGCCCTTGCCCGACGCGATCGGTACCAGCGTTGCCGCCGCAAGCGCCTCGTTGATGTCGCGCTGCTCGTAGCCGGGATCGATTCCCCGCGAGTCCGGGAGCACCCACATCTGCACGAAGTGCACGGGCTCGGTCGCGCTCGCGTTCATCTCGCTATGGCGAATGCCGCGGCCTGCAGACATGCGTTGGGCGAGGCCTGGGTAGAGCACGCCGTTGTTGCCCTCGGAGTCGTGATGCTCCAACTTGCCGGACAGCACCCACGTCACGATCTCCATGTCGCGGTGGCCGTGGAACCCGAAGCCGGCACCCGGGGCGACGGTGTCGTCGTTGTTGACAAGGAGCAGACCGTGGCCAGTGTCGCTGGCTCGGTAGTGCTCGCCGAAGTTGAACGAATGCTTGGAGTCGAGCCAGTCGATGGCGGTGTGGGCGCGGTCTGCGGCCCGTTGGACAGTGATGGTCATGGTCCCTGCAACATTGTTGCGGTCGCAACTATTCCGCTCACAGCCATGTCACCCGACCGGCTTGCCGTACATCTCCAGCAACGGGTCGCTGATCAGCTCGAGGCGTTCACCATCGGGCCCGCGGAAGTACAGCGACGAGCCGCCGACGTGGGCGTACTCGACCTGGTTGTCGTCGAGACGGGCCTTGAGGTTCTCCCAGTTCGAGCGTTCGACGGAGATGGCCAGGTGATGATGGCCGCCGAGCACTTCCTGGTATGGCCCGAGGTCGAGACCGGGCAGGTCGAAGTAGGCAAGCGTGTTGCCGTGCCCGATGTCGAAGAAGAAGTGCGTCGAACCTTCGTAGTCGCGGTTCTCGAACATCTCGATCAGCGGAAACCCGAGGACGCCCTGGAAGAACTGCACCGTGCGCTCGACGTCGCTGCTGATCAAGGCGACGTGGTGCACGCCGCGGGCGGTGCTGACGGCTCGCTCGGCGCGCGGAGCGAGGTACTGAGCACTGAGTTCGGCGCGACGGGCGGCCAGGCGAGTGCGTTCATCGGCGTCGACGGTCATAGCGGCAGCTCCACGGGGTCGGTTGGTAGCGGACAGAAAACAACAGCGGCGGCACCGGCGTCGATCCACTTCTGGGCCTGGTCGAACCAGGTGGCCGGATCGCCGGCGATCACCAGTTCCTCCAGCGGCGGGCGTTCAGACCCGTAGGCGGCGAGTTGGCTGGCGAAGCGGGGCAAGGCCATCTTCTCGTGCATCATCGCCTCGAGTGCCTCGACGTCGCGGCTGGCTTGAACGAAGGCAGTGAACTTCGTCGCGTCGCCGATCTGGGCACGCACCTGCTGGAGGTACTTCGGACCCGACCATTCGGCGAAGATGATCCCATCGGCGACCTCGTCGGCCAATGCCATCGACCGGGGACCACGGACACCCAGTGAGATCGGCGGAATGACGTTTGCGGCATGGGCGAGTTGGACCTTGTCGAGATGAACGTGTGCTCCGTCCATCGTCACGGTCTCGCCGGCCAGCAGCCGGGTGACGGCGACGACGACTTCGCGCAGCGATGACATCCACGACGTTGGGGCGGCGCCGACCTGTTCGATCCAGAAATCGACCCCATGACCGAAGCCCATGTGGAACCGGCCAGGAAACATCTGGGCGAGCGTGGCGATCTCCATCGCCGTGTAGGCGACGTTGCGAACCACGGCCGGGGCGATGCCGATGCCGACGCCGATCTGCCTGGTGGCCGCCAAGGCCGCGGTCGCCTGGGTGAACCCGCCGTGGAAGCTGAGGTCTTCGACGACCCACAACTCGTCGAGGTTGGCCTCTTCGACCTTGCGGGCGTACGTCATCAGTCGATCGGCAGGCCACTCCCTGCGGAACATCACGCCGAACGTGGTCATGGCGCCGACACCGACGTCGTCGATCCGGGTAGCTGGGCCAACTGGCCGATGCTCTGCCAGGTGGCCGGGCTGTCGAAACCGAGCGCCCACAAGGCCACGGCACCCAACCGCTCGCGTCGGGCAATGTCGATTCGCTGTCGGGCACCCTCGGCGTCGACGTAGTGCACTTCGCGGGTCTGCGTGCACGTCGTCGTACCGTCGCTGACTTCCAGCTGGTAGGTGAACGACGACTCGCCCGTGAGCGGGTCGTGCACGGGCGTCGCCGTTCGCTTGGCGATCAGTTCGTCGATGTTCTTCTGGGTCACGCTGGTCTTACCTTCTTGGTCGGCCGGACAAGTGCCAACCGTAGCGATCGGCCAGTTGTATCCGTACAGCGCAACGCCGAGCACCAGCTTGGTGTCGTCGTGCACTGCCTTCTTGGCGGCGCCGATGGCCTGCTCGACGAACGACAGCGGAGCGATCGGACCGGCCTTGGCCGTCGAGTAATCGTAGGCCATGATGCGGATCTGATCGACGTGTGGTTCCATCCCCGCGTAGTCGTAGACCCAGAAGCCACTGAGATCGGTGCGCCCGGTGTCGGTGATGTACGGCACGCTGACCGTCAGCGTGCGGCCGTCGGCATGCAGGCGGTCGCCGAGCTCGGTGACGAAGCTGATCCACAATGGACGCGTCGTCGACCACGTGGTCCTGTTGTCGGCGAACGCGAACTGTTCGTAGTCGAGGTCGATGCCGTCGAAGCCGTTGGTGGCGGCCAGGTCGGCGATGGCGGCGACGTGCGCGGCGCGCGCGGTGGGGTCGGCCAGCAGCGCGGCCATGCCACCGGCAGGCATGGCGTCGACGATCGAAGGAACCACACGTGTCCCTGCGGCCCGCGCCGCCGATATGAACGCGGCCGTCGCATCGGTCGTGAGGTTGCCGTCGACGGTGATCGCGGTGGCATCGTGAGTCGAGTACCAGAAGGGCGACACCTGGCGCAGCATCCGTCCGTTGGTGGCGAGCGTGCTCTGTGCGTCGGGCAGCGTCCAGTACGGCGCCCACGCGTCGATCGGGATGTCGATGAGGGGCGGCAGCGGTGGCGGCGGGTTGTTGCGGATCAGCACCGCCCCGGCCGCGGCCGCAGCCAGCACCAGCACGCCGGCGCCCAGTGCGACGCCTCGTCGTCGATGAGGGGTGGCGAGCAGGTTGTCGACGTGGAGCTCGGTCAGCGAGTCAGCCATGCGCAGGCCGCGTTGCGCCGGCACGTCGACGACGTGCGGGATGGCGATCACCTGGCACCCGGCGGCGGTGGCCGACCGTACCCCCGTGGGTGAGTCTTCGAGCGCCACGCAATCCCGCGGCGACACCGACAGAGCTCGCGCTGCGGCCAGGTATGGCGCGGGGTGCGGCTTGCCCAGGCGAACCTCGTCACCGACGATGGTCGCCGCGAACGAACCTTGCGGAAGTCCGCCGACGATTGCGTCGACGAGCCGGCGCCACGACATGGTGACCAGCGCGCAGGGGATGTCGTTGTCGTGCAGCTCGGCCAGAAGGTCGCGTGCTCCCGGTCGCCACGGCATGGTCTCGCGCACGCGGGCGATGACACCGTCGAGCAGTTGATTGACGATCTCGTCGATCGGCAGATCGACCCCGCCGTGATCGCGGATGTATCGACCGGATTCGCGTAGATCGCTGCCGATGATGGCGTGGGCATGTTCATCGCTCCACGTGCCGCCGTGGGCCGCGACGAGCTCGAACTCGCAGTCCATCCAGTACGGCTCGGTGTCGACGAGCGTGCCGTCCATGTCCCACAGGACGGCGGCCGGTCGGCCTTGGGCACGGTCGGGCCGCCGGGTTGAGGTCATGCTCAGTCGAGGCTATTCATCGCGTCGGCTCATGACTCGGCATGGGTGCAGTACCATGCGCGACGTGCTCGCCATCGGCATGCTCGCGGTGCTCGTCGGATTCGCCCTCATGGTCCCCAGGGGTGGCGTCAGTGGTTCGGTGTCGGCCCGCAACGTCATGCTGGGTAACCAGCGGGTGTCCACCCGCGGCTACGAGGGCACCCCATCGTGCCGGTCTCGCGTCGTCCAGGTCGTGATCGGCTTGGTGTTGGTCGCCGCCGGCATCGCCCTGATCGCCTCGTCCGGCTGAGGTACTTGCGGCTAAGGCAGGAGGTCGACGGCCAAGGCGGCGCGGCGGCCTTCGAGCACGGCCTCGTAGATCGTTCGGGGTGCGACGCAATCGCCGGCTTGCAGATCGGCCCCGGGAAGTGGCGCAGTCGGCAGACGGAACCCGCAGTCGACGAGCGCCGCGCAGGCGATCGTGCGTCGCTGACCGGTGAAGCGGTCTTCGACCTCGATCTCGCCGGGTCGCACCGCGCGCAGCAACGTGCGTCGTTCGATGGTCACGCCGCGCTGTGCCAGGCGAACGTTGGCCGGCGCAAGATCACCACTCGGCGACAGTTCGTTTCCGGCGATGTGGTCCTGGGTGATCAGGATCGCCCGGTCACCGAGTTCCTCGGCGAGCGCGACAGCGATCGGGCCGCCGATCGGGTCGAACAGCGCGATGTAGCCGCTCGGTAGGGCGGTGCCTCGGCGAATGTCGGCGATGTCGATGACCATCGACGGATCGACCAGTTCGTACTCGCGCCGACCCATTATTGACCCGGTGCATTGGATGGTCACGTCACCCGCGGGCATCGACGCGGTATCGGCGCGGATGTCGACGCCGAGGCGGCGGCATTCCGACTCCAACCATGCGGCGAGCGGCGCCCCCGGACCGGCAAGCGCGGCCATCCCGCCAACTTGTTCGGACCGTTCTACGACGATGGCGTGATGTCCCCGAATTGCAGCGACGCGGGCAGCCTCGAGCCCGGCCACGCCGCTGCCGATCACGACGATTCGGCGGGGTTCGTCGGCAGGTGTGTACCAGTCGGGATCCTCGGTCTCGCGGCCGGCAGAGGGCTCGCCGACACAACTCACGAGCGGGTTGCGTACATCGCGCACCTGACACTTCTGATTGCAGCGGATGCACGGCCGGATCGTGTCAGTGGTACCTGCTCGCAGCTTGGCAACAAGGTCAGGGTCGGCGATCTGGGCGCGCGTCATCTCCACTGCATCACACACCCCGTCGGCAATCGCCTGCTCGGCTTGATCGCACCGCACGACCGAGCCTTGAAGGAACACCGGCGTGTTCGGGAGGGCTGCCTTGACTGCGCGGCAGATGTCGATGTTGAAGCCGGTTGGCTGGTGGAAGTCTGGTCGGGTCTGCTCGGCGGAGTAGATCGAGCCGCGCACGACCACGACGTAGTCGACGCCGGCATCGATCAGCGCACCCGCAATCGTCGGCGCCCTCTCGGCGGTGATCCCGGCCC
>JANYKU010000057.1 GCA_025358075.1 Ilumatobacteraceae bacterium | reverse complement strand
CCTCGAGAGCGATGGAAGTTGGAACGCCAAGCGGCGATCGACAGTCGCCCGGCCAAGGTCAAAGGGGTCGATGCGGCGAGCCTGCACCAGGCGTGGGCCAAGCAAGCGGTGGCGCTCGGCTTCGACCCGCCAAGCGTCGTGGCGAACACGATCGGCCACCTCGTCGGACAGGACAGCATCAACCCACATCAAACGGCACAGATCGCACATGCAGCGATGAAGGCGATGGCCGAGAAGCAGTCGACGTGGCGGCCCACCGAGCTGCAACGAGAGCTCGCTGCTCAGGTGCCGACAGACACCACCTTGCCAGTTCGTGATTTGGTGGCATGGCTCGACGATGTCGGGGACTACGTCATGCGCAACCATTGCGTCGACATCTCCAAGCCTGTGCCAGCCGGCGCGCTGTTGCGCAAGGACGGTCGACCGGTCACCGAGTCAGTCGTCGACCGGGCGTTGACGACGCAAGCGATCCTCGATCAAGAAGCTGCGCTGGTCACGTGGGCGGATCGGCGGCTGCGCTACGTCGGTGTGGACAACCCGTCCGCAATCAACCAAGCCGGTCTCGACCTGAACATCGCCCAGGCCGACGCCGCCGCAGCAGTTGCCGGCACCGACGACCTGGTGTTGGTGGTCGGTCCGGCCGGCACCGGCAAAACCACGGCGCTTGCACCCGCAGTCGCCCAACTGCGCGCCGAAGGTCGGGTTGTGTTCGGCGTTGCGCCATCGGCGACAGCGGCCGACGTGCTGCAGTACGAGACCGGAGTGGTGGCTGACACGGTCGACAAGCTGCTCATTGAGCACCGCCTGCAACGCCCACCGGATCACCGCTACGACCTGCCGATCGGGGCGACGGTGCTCGTAGACGAAGCCGGCATGATTTCGACGACGAAACTGTCCGAGCTGGCCGACTTGGCCGATGTCAAGGGCTGGCGTGTCGCCCTGGTCGGCGACCCGTTGCAGTTCTCCGCCGTCGGCAGAGGAGGGATGTTCGGCATGCTCGTCGACACCTTCGGCGCAATCGAACTGGAGCGCGTCCATCGCTTCGAATACGCCTGGGAACGCGACGCCACGCTTCGAATGCGCCGTGGAGATGTCACAGTCGTCGACGATTACGAGGCGAACGATCGACTGCACGGGGGCACGACGGCGCAGATGGAGCGGGCCGCGGTCCGGCAATGGTGGGACCGCCGCACCAACGGCGACACGGTGCTGTTGATGGCGCCGAACAACGAGGCCGTCGAACGACTCAACCAACGATGTCAACAGCAACGCATCAACGCGGGCGACATCGACGACGCCGGCCCAGGCGTCTGCGCCGGCCCGTACCGCATTCGTTGCCGCGACGAGATCACCACGCGTCACAACGACCGTCGGCTGGTGACCGATCGGCGCGAGATGATCCGCAACCGGGCGACGTGGACGGTCGATCACGTTCATCCCGATCACTCAATGACCGTCACCGGCCAGCACGGCACCGTCCGCCTTCCTGCCAGCTATGTGACCGAGCACGTCGAGCTGGCCTACGCCTGCACCGACCACGGCGCCCAGGGGCGCACCGTGACTGCTGGCGTGCTGTTCATCGACCGGCCCACCGATGTCCGAAACGTCTACGTGGCGATGAGTCGCGGCACGACCACCAACGAAGCGTTCATCGCCATCACAGGTGAGCAGTGCGCTGCCGACGTGTTCGCGCAATGCATCGCTAGCGACTGGATCGACCAGCCCGCACACATCCGGCAGGCCGAGATCAATGACACGGTGCTCCATCGACCGGGCTTGCTCGACGGAGCTGTGGTTCGCCAGTTGTTGAAGGAGAAGTTTGACATCATCGGCTTCATCGAGCGGGCCGAGTTAACCGTTGCGCGGTACCCGAAGGAGCTACAGACTGCGGAGCGAGCGCGCGCTGCGGCCGAGAAATCGATTGGCGAACTCGTCTCCGCGAGGTCTGCCGCGGAGGAAGTCGTCGCTCGGTGGGACCGACCACTCCACCGTCGGCGCCACGAGATTGAGATCGTCGATGCCAAGCGAGACCTGCAACAACTTCCAAGTCGCATCATCGGCGCTGAGGAACAGCGCGACGCGGCCGACGCGACCATCGAGGACCTGATGACCCGTCACTCGTCAGCCATCGACCTGCTCGGCGATCGTCCCGCGGTGGAGTCGCAGATCGCCGAGATCGACGACCAGCTTGCAGATGATCTCCGAGTGCGCACCCGTGTTGCACGCCTCGAGCAACCAGAGGCGGTCGTCGCTGTTCTCGGCGATCGTCCACTGCCCGGTGCTGACGTACGTGAGTGGAGTGACGCCGCCGGGCTCCTTCTCCAACATCAGGCTGCCTTCGATATCACCAATGGCATCGGCCACTACCCCGGCTCTCGAGCCGGCCGCGCCTACATCGAGAGCTACGTCAGGGTCGCAGAAGTGGTTTCGCCGTACGAACCAAATCCACCCGCAACCGAGGTGGAGATCGAGGGCTTCGGCTTGGAGCTATAGCCCCGAGGCAATGATCATCGCTTGATGTGCGACCGGCCCGCGGCATCGAGGGGAGGTCGAAGTCCGCCCGGCTGATGCGGACGGCCGATCGCATTCTGGAACGGTGATATCGAGAACTCACCAGATCAAAGCCGCCATCGCAATCCGAGCAGATCGCCGCTCTGTGCGCTGTTCTTCGCGGGCCGGGAACAAACATTCGGCGTGCCTTGCGACGAACGTCCTACTCGTCGTAGTTCAGTTCGCGCGTCGTGCATCGTTCGCGTATTTCGGATCCGACCAGATCGGCTGCGCGACACCGCCGGGAAGACCGTCGAGATCCTCGATGATGACGAGTTGGATTCGACAATCGTCGCGTTCAGTTTCAAGAACCGTGACATCCGCTGCCGGGTGATCGACCACCGGAGGGCCCGGGAAGAGGTGCTGACCAACGAGCTGGTGAGGTTGTTGCTGCTCGTGACGATCACACCGCCCGAACGAAGAACCCGAAGCGCCGCTCAGCCTGCGCGGAGTGCGCGCTTGCGTAATGGCTGTCAGCAGTTCGCTTCGACCAGTTCGAAGATCAGCCGGTACAAAGTGCTGATCATCGGGTCGGCCATCCCTGGCGGCAACAGTGACCCAGTGCGGTACCACTAATGTGCCGGTCTGGGACGCATAGCAACGGCGCAGAACTTCGCTCCGTCTCTCGCAGTCGAGGCACACCCCAACGGCGCGCATGAGTGTCCGATGGCGTTCCTTCCAGCCGGCGAAGTTGGGATTGCGGCGGTGGTCTCGTCCCGATCGGGCTATGGTTTGCCTGTGCTCGGCGGGGTGTTTTGGACCGCTCGAACGGCTGAAATCCCTACTTTCATCCCTACAACTGGGCGTCACGAGGCATCACGAGCCAACACGAGCTGGACTATCGTCCCTGCTCAGCGGCACTGAGCAACACCAGCTGGACGATTGTGAGGGATCACCCAGATCTACGAAGGCACCAATCAGATCCAACGCATCGTGCTCGCAAAGAAGCTGTTCAGCTAGCCTTTTCTGTTCGTTTGGCCGTCGTGGGTGCGACCGTGGCGACGGGCGATGAAGCGATCCGGTGTTCGCCCGCGTGGTCTCGTTGACAGCGACCCGGCGGGGTGAAGGTGCACCTCGAGATCGTCCCGGGCGACCCGCTGAATCAACTGGAAACCCGGCCGTTGCCACCCCGCGCGATATTGGCAGATCGGTGCGGGTTGTCGATCCGGCTCGAACTGTGAAGCCACAGAACGACACGTACGGTTCCGCGGCTTCACAGTACGACGGCGACTTCATCACCAAGGTGTGCGACGCCCCGAATGCCCGCTTGGGGCGCATTCGTTCGTGCCTCGACATGCTGCACCTGCGCCGAAGTTTGCCTCCGTATTGGTGTGTCCAGCGCAGTTCGTATGCTGCGCTATGAGCAAAGACACGAGCAAGCCCCGACAACGTTCCGCGTGGAGTCGCCATCCGGCCTTCAAGGACAAACAACTAACGCTTGGCGAACGAGCGGCAGATCATGTTCGCAACGGCATGGGTTCGTGGCCGTTCGTTTTCGCCTTCTTGGGTTCTATGGGTGTGTGGGCGATCGTCAACTCGATCTTGGCGCTCGGTGGAAGCAACGGCAAGAAGGGCTTCGATCCCTACCCATACATTCTTCTCAATCTGTTCTTGTCGATGGTTGCCGGATTGCAGGGAGCGATCCTGCTGATCGCTGCAAAGCGAGCCGACAGCATCTCGTCTGAGCTGGCGATGCACACGTTCAACAACACCGAAGCCGACACGAAGTTGCTCAATGAGAACACCGAGCTGACACGACAGGTCAAGGCCAATACCGACACACTCGCCGAGATCCATCGTCATGTGACGCTGCTGACCGACGCGATGAAGCTCGACAACACGCCGCCTGATTCACCCGAAAAGTGAACGCGGTCCGCATGAGTCCAACTCCTCAAGGTGTACGCTGGCGCCGGTTGTAACTCATTGATACGCCCGCCCAGCCCCCGCGGCCAACTTGTGTTCCTTGCCGGAGGGTGGCCCCGTGGACATGGAAAGGCGACTATCGAGCGTGCTCGGTGAATTCGCCCGCACCCTCCTGACCGACTTTCCGATCCAGACGATCCTCGATCATCTCGTGGTGAGAATCGTCGACGTGTTGCCGATCACTTCGGCGGGAGTCACCCTCATCGCCCCGGGCTCCGACCCTCACTACATTGCGGCGTCCGACGACTCGGCCCTGCGATTCGAGCAACTCCAGAGTGAGTTGGGCGAAGGACCCTGCCTCGCGGCGTACGAATTGGGAGAAGCCGTCGCCGTGCCCGATCTGGCTCACGACGATCGCTTCCCGCTCTTCTCGCCGCGCGCCATCGAGGAAGGGCTCATGGCGGTGTTCACGTTTCCCCTACGACACGGTGATGTACGCCTCGGCGCCCTCGACCTGTACCGGACGACCGCCGGCCCGCTGAACGGCGAGGCGATGAGGTCGGCCCAGACCTTGGCCGACGTCGCCACCGCGTATCTGCTCAACGCACGTGCGCGGGAGGACCTGCGCGAGTCGTCCGAAACGGCGCGGGAAAAAAATTCGCTGCACGACGATCTCACGGGGTTACCCAATCGCGCCCTGCTGGTGCAGCGCCTCGACCACGCGATCTTGCGCTGCCGACGATCCGGGAAGATGGTGGCGATCCTGTTCGCCGACCTCGATCTGTTCAAGACGATCAACGACACGTTCGGTCACCACATCGGTGATGAATTGCTGGTTGCCGTCGCCGAGCGATTGACTGCGTTGCTTCGACCCGGCGACACGGTGGCCCGCCTTTCAGGGGACGAGTTCGTGATCTTGTGCGAGGACATCGACCATGCGTCTCAGGTCGAGCCGATTGCCGCTCGAATTGAGGCCGCGCTGACAGAAGCGTTCGTTCTCTCCAGTGCGGAGGTACAAGTCAGCGCCAGCATTGGAATTGCCTTCGCCGGCCAGGGCAATCACCTCCCCGAGAAGGTCCTCCAGGAAGCCGACATGGCGATGTGCCAAGCCAAGCGCAGGGGCGGTGCGAGCCATGCTGCACTCGACCTCGGGCAGCACCGCCTCGCCAGGCATCGGGCCGGACTGAAACGCTGAGCTCGGCATGGTTGTTGTCGCCGAAGGTGTCGAGTCAGCCGAGCAGGTCGCCTTGCTGGGCTGTGACTCATTTCAGGGCTACTAGTTTGCTCGACCGGCGCCCGCCGATGACGTCGAGGCGTCGTTGGCCGCCCGAACCTGAATGTTTGGATCTGCGTCAGGCGGTAGAGAATTTGGGATTTTCTGCACGCAGCCCGTTGGCCGGTGTACAGTGCGATTCGGGCCGGGTACTCCGCGCTCAAGCGTTGCTCTGGACCTCGGTCGCGCACCACGCCATCCGATGGAGGCTCAACGTGTGCACAATTGCCTCGCCAACCCAGTGGGCGGCGTTCGCTGTTGACGACGACCCGCAGTTCATGGTCACCACGTCGTTCGAGAGCGGCTGCTACCAAGTGCATCTCGCCGGCGAGCTCGACATTGCCACCCGTGACCTGGTCCATCGAGCTTGCGTCGCCAGTGAGTACCACGATGTCGCGGTCGAAATGGGGCAGACGACGTTCATGGACTGCTCCGGATATGGCGGCCTGGTCGCCGCCCGGCTCGAGCTCGAGCGACGCGGCGGATCGCTGACGCTGCGCAACCCGACCGGCCAGCCAGCGGACCTGCTCGCATTGCTCGCAGTTTCCGAGGGATCCGCCATCGCGCTCTAGGACTGTCCCACGTGGTCACTCCGATCGCAGGAGTGCCGCGGGCGTGAGCCGATCTGAGCGGCGGGCCGCCAGTGCGGCGACGGTGTTGGCGACGAGGGCGAGACCGACGGCCAGCGCGGCCATGAGAAGCAGGGGAATCGATGCGTCGTTCAACGTGCCGATGCTGTCGGCAAACGAGCGAAAGACGAGCCTGCCGATGATGAGTCCGAGCGGTATGCCGATGATCACCGGAACCACGGTGAACGTGGTTGCCTGCCAGTGGGTTGCGCGGCTGATCCAACGCTTGTCTCTTCCTCGGTTCTGGACCGACGTGATCATCACGTAGCCGAGGGTCAACACGGCAAGGACGGTCAGCAGCGCCGCAAGGACAAATGGGATCGAGCGGACGCGCGCGACGTTGACGATCGCCGCCGGGCGAGAGTCTTGCTGAGTCGGGTCGCCGAGGAGGGAAGGGTCCAGGCCCAGCTGTTGGGACAACCGCAGCATCCCGTCCCTTTGGGTGACTCCTGCAAACCTGGCGACTGCAGTCCCGGTGCTGGCAGAGGGATCGATTGCGGCCATCGCTCCGAGCGTGATGACCGCGTCCTGCCCAACGCCCTCGTTGACTCCGATCGACGGGACGACGACCAGGCCTGTCACGTGGAGTTGTCGGGATCCGCCGCCACCGTCGAGTTCGAGTTGATCACCGATCGCCACCAAGAACGACTTGGCGGTGAGGCGGCCGAGGGCGATCTCGTCATCGCTGGCGGGGAGTCGACCGTCGAGCACCGGTGGCCCGACGTCACCCTTGACCGACTTCATCCCGACCAGCCGCACGGTTGTGGCTCCATGCCGAGCCTGACCATCGGCGTACAACGTCAGCGCGGCGATGTCGGCATCGGCGTCGAGCGCGGCTCTCTGATCGTCGGGGATGGTGTCCGCGCCGCTCCCGATCATGATGTCGTAGTTGACGCCGTATCGCACGGGCTGACTCACGAGGCGGGCCATGCTCGTGGCAAAGGTCAGTGCTGCCACCAATCCGACGATCGTCAGCGAGAGCCCGCCGACGATCGCCCGAATCGATCCACGATCGTTCTCTCGACGTGCGAAGGCGAAACGCAGGCCGGTCGAGACCGTTGCCGAACCAGTCCTGGTCGCGATCGCCTCGACCGCCGTCGCCGTCGCCGTCCGATCTCTACGACGAGCGGTCAGTCGGGACAGAAGGAGCACTGTCGACATCCACAGGAGGAGCGCGCCGATCAACGCAGCGGCACCGAGTAGGAGGACCGCTGACTCGAACCGCAACCCCGGGTCGGGCTCGATGCGCCGCACGAACCCAGTCGGGAAGACCCCCGAGAACGCGGAGGCGACTCCAACTCCGGCTACCCCGCTCGACAGGATCGGAACCGCGGCGCGCGCGATTGATTCCCCGACGATCTGGGAATCGACGTAGCCGATCGACGAGAGCCGGGCCTGTTCCGCGTCAGTCAAACGCACGTGCCGCGTGATCAACTGACCGAGCGCAGCGGCAGCCGCAACCGCAGCGACGGCGGCGAGCGCCCACAGTCCCGACGCCTGGGCGTCGATGGCCTTCCTCAAAGCGGGACTGACCAGTACGCCCTTGTCGAGGCTCAGTGAGCCGCTGTCCGGCAAGGTGTCCAACTGGGTTCGAAACGTGTCGAGATCGACGCCGGGCTTGAGGCCGACCGTCATGATCGTCACCTTGATACCGATCTGCGGATCGTCGAGCAATGCCGGCGAGAACACCAGCGACGGTGTCGGGTCATCGAGGTTGGCCGGTCCGTCGATGACTCCGACGAGGACGCCATGCACCGTCGGGCCCCCCGGTGGTTCGTTGCCGTAACCATTGGCGTCAGCCTGTGCCTGGGTCAAGGTCTTGAGCTCGAACCTGTTACCGATCGCAGCGTGGGTGGCGTCGATGAACGATCGCGATGCCACGAACTCGCCGTTCGCGTGGGGGATGGTGCGCGGCCCGAGATCAGCCGGGAGCCGGTGGCGAGGTAGGAGCCGGCCAGCGACGAGGCATTCATTGCCTCCGAGCTTCCCGTCGCGAAGATCCCGCCGAACACGAACGTGATCGAGTCGACGTGTGCGGCGCCCGGTAGCGCAGCAACCTCTGACGTCCGCGGGCGGCCCTCGTTTTGGTAGATGACCCCGCGGAAATCGTCACCGTTCGCCGATGTGTAGCGGTCGGCCACGGTCGAGGTGCGTTGGGCGCCCGCGGCGAAGGCCAGAACGACGCCACTGACGGCCGCGACGACCAGGCACAACCCGACGGTTGCCAGCCAGCGCTTCCGAAGTACGCAGCGCAACCGGTACGCAATTGCCCTCACACCACAAGTAAAGCCGTTCCCCGTGAGGGCCAACATCGTGCCAGCACCAACCTCGTCCGACGTGGTGCCATCCGAGTTCAGGCGGGAGCGGCAAGTGTTTCGGACGCGGTTGCGATGCATTGTCGCAGCCAGGTATGCGCCGGGTCGTCGGTCTCGCGGGGGTTCCAGTACATCGCCTCGACCACTGGTGGAACATCGACCGGAGGCACGAGTGCACGCACCTCGGGCGCTCCGTGAAACGCTGTGAGGGAATGGCGCAGGACCAGCGCGATCAGCGGGGTGCCCTGCAGCAGGAACGGCACGAGTACGAAGTTCTCGGTCGTCACCCACGGCTCGGGGAGCATGCCAACGGTCGCCAGGTACTGGTCGGCAAGGTTCGGGATGCGGCTCGACCCGAGCGTGTAGGTCAGGTAGGGAGAGCTGAGGAACGTGTCTTCGTCGAGCCCGGCATCGGTAAGAGGGTTTGCCGCCGCGACTACGCATTGCCAGTCGTCACTGAACAAGATCTGACTACCGAGCCCGGATGCATCCATGGCGATGGTCGGCTCGATCACCAAGTCGACTTCGTTGCGAAGCAGCAAACCGCGCGGATCTTCGCTTCGCGGCAGGAAGTGCAGCCGCAGCTTCGGTGCTTGCGAGCTGACCTGGGCGATGACCAACCTCAGCAAGACGAGCGCCACGTAGTCGGATGAGCTGATGGAGAACTCGCGGTCATCCACCGCGGGATCGAAGGCGGGCCGGTCGCGGACCATTCGCTCGATCGAGTGCAGTGTGTCGTGCAGTTCGTCGCGTAGCCCCTCGGCCCTCGGCGTCAACTGCATCTCACGGCCGACGCGCACGAGCAGAGGATCACCGAGCATCCGGCGCAGCCGAGCAAGCGCGTCGCTGACCGTCGACTGACTGACGTTCAGTCGACGGCCAGCTCTGGTCACGTTCCGCTCCGCCAGCAGGGCGTCGAGGGTTACGAGCAGATTGAGGTCGATGTCCCCCAATGCCACGACGTGATGTTAGAGCCGAGTCTTCCGTGGGAGTGCTTTGTGTCCGGCCGCACCTGCGCTCGCGCCGATGTAATCCGCCTGATCCTGCCGTTGAGCGAACTCTGGCTGGTACTTCACGCTCATGTAGTTCGACTTCTCCTCGGCCTCCTTGGCGCGCAACGCGATCTCCTCCATCGATCCGAGGCCGATGATGTCGCGTGCGAGCTCGGTGAGCGGGCCGTCGACGGCATAGTCGGTTCGTTGCATCGTCAACAGCCTGATGAGGTACAGCGGTGTGCCGTTGAACTTCTCGAACATCTCCTTGCGCAGGCCCCATTCCGTCAGGAAACGCTCGTGGATCATCTTGAAGATCTTCGTCCGGTCCTGCGCCGACATGCCTGGGCCGCGGAACACCTGCTCCAGCTTCGGTCCCATGTACGGGTCGGCGAAATCGGCGGCTGTCGGGAACACGATCACGCCGCGGCCACAGAAGTCGATCAACGTGTCGGTCATCTTGGCAATGTTCTCGAGGTAGTACGCCCGACCGAAGTCGACGAAGATGTTGTTCGGCTTGTACATGCCGCCCGGAGTGAGGAACCCGGTCTCCTCTGCGGCAATGGCAAAGGCGCGGCACGTTTCCCGAAAGCGGATGAGGTCGGCCAGCATGGAGGCAACGCCCGGCTGGGTGTTCGTTCCGAGTGCCGAAGTGATCAGCAGGCCGAGTCCGACCATCACCTCGGCGTTCACGGCATGGCGGATCTGCGTTTCCACGTGCACCCAGTCGAACTGACGTTGCGGGTAGAGCTGAGCGTGCTTCGGGTTGCCGAGATGTTGCACGTTCTTCCACGGGATGACCACGTCGTCGAAGTACGCCATGCCGTCGAGCTCGTCGCCGATCGTGGCCAATGGACGGTCGAATGGGTCGGCATCTGGCACTGCGTTGGACGGACGGCAGAAGATCGACAGCCCCGGCGAGTTCACCGGGACGAGTGCGTAGACCGTCTGCTCGGCGGTCTGCCCGGGCCGCCACAAGTTGCCGATCAGCAGCTCGTTGGCGAAGGCGATGCCAGTCCCGATGGCTTTCCAGCCGCGTACGGTGATGCCGTCGTCGTCCTTGCCGATCAGCTGCAGCATCGGCGTCTCCGCCATCGCATCGTCGCGGCCTCGGTCGAACTGCACGTCGAGGAACATCGGCGAGATCGAGTGGTCGTACTTCTTGAGGCGGGCGAACTGGTCGCGGATGTTCTGTGCAAGAGGATGCCCGTCGTGCAAGGTGGAGTTCTCCTCCCACGGCTCCGGGTCATCGACCTGGGCGAACATCACCACGTTCATGCCACACGGCGGTCGGCAGAAGATGCCACCCTTGAACGTGCGGTTCCAGAACTCGTGGTACCTGCGCCGCTTGACGACGTCTTCCTTCGACTTCGGCAGCAGCCAGTGTGTCGCCCGGCGCTCGCCGTCCTCATCGATGAAGGTGAGCAACTCCTCGTTCTCGGGCAGGTGGTGAATGTCGTAGTAGCGGGCGATCTCGGAGGCATACCCCTTTGTCTTCGGGTTCGTGGTGATGTCGTCGATCAGCTCGCCGCCGCAGTACACGCGACGGCCGTCGCGAATCGACTCGAGGTATTCGGCTCCGGTACGGATCATGTTCGTGCTCCTGGTTGGTGTTGCGTCGGGCGGATTGATTGGTGGATGGATGAGATGTCGAGGTAGCGGCCCCCGCCGTACAGCAACGGGTGGCCGGCGGACGCGGTCGCAACATTGCCAATGCGCACGATCACCACGAGGTGGGTACCGGCGTCGAGCAGGGAATCGACCGTCGTGTCGAACGAGACGAGCGAACCGGCGATCCTCGGCGTCTTCCAGCCCGGCACCCAGTCAGCGAGGTCACTTGGAACGAGGAACTTCGGCGTACCCGGTTCGGCGCACCGCCCCGAGATCTCGGCCTGATCGGATGCAAGCACGTTGATGCCGACCCGTTGCTGCTCGATGATGTGGCCGGCGGTCGTCGTGGCTCGGTTGACGCACACGAGCGCAAGCGGCGGGTCGAGTGATACGGGTGTGAACGCACTGACCGTCATGCCCCACGGACGACCGTCGTGCTCGGTCGTGAGCACCGTGACTCCGGAGACGAGCCGGCGAAGCACCGACCGTAACTCGTCGGCCGGGACTGGCTCGGTCCCCGCATCGCATACAGCACCTGTCGTCACGCTTGCCCCCTCCGGCCTCGAGCCCTTGGGTCAACGTACGGAACGACAGGCCGATCGGGAAGTGCAGATCTGACGATGCGAGCTATCGTCCAGGGCCCATGGCCCATGCCCCTCAGCCGTAGAGCGCGTTGACGAGGTGGTGGAGCGGGCGAACGATGGTGCGCAGCAGCCACTCACCGATGCCGACTCCGATTGCGAAGATCACTCCGCGCCGTGCCGTGAGGCCCGGATCGCATAGTTCAGTAGGCCTAACTTACCGAACTCTTACTGCGATCTCGTGCATGTGTGGCCCGTCTGGGCCAAAGTAGTGGGCATGCCCGGCGATGTACGAGATCGCGCCCAAGCGCGCCGCAGTTCGTTGGGCGCGCAGCCCCTCCCACGTAGGCATTACACGGTTCTCACCGACAACCACCTGCTGTCATTCTTCGCAGCTTCGTTCGGGATCATCCTCACCGTCTGGCTGCGTCACGGCGGGTTCGGCAACCTTGGCAAAGGTGCGGTCCTGGCATCGACCAGCCTCACCCAACTCACCGGTATCGCTGCGTCGTTCGCCGGCCTCGCCGGGTTGACGCTGGCCGCCAGGCCCGTGGCCATCGAGCACCGGTACGGCCTCGATCGGGTCTTCATCTGGCACCGCATGCTGGGTGAGACGATGGCGGTGCTGATCGGCGTGCACATCGTGACGTCCGTCTTCGCATGGGGTCTCGACATCGGGTTCGGTACCGCGATCGTCGATCTCACGGGTCGCGAGGGGTACATGGCGCTGGCCTTTGTCGGGTCGCTGATCATCGGCA
>JANYKU010000050.1 GCA_025358075.1 Ilumatobacteraceae bacterium | reverse complement strand
TCGGGGCGAAGACAACCGCGCCGTGCTCGGCGAGTTGCTCGGCCTCGACGAGGTCGAGCTCGACCGACTGGAAGCAGAGGGCGTGCTCTCCAGCAGGATGCCCCGCCGATGACGTTGCGCTTCCCGGTCGCCCCGATGAAGGCCACGCTCGGCACGCTTCCAACCGACGACGAGGGCTGGGCCTTCGAGATCAAGTACGACGGTTACCGCACGTTGGCGTTCGCCGAAGGTGGTCGAACGAAGTGGCAGAGCAGCAACCTGATCGACGTCACGGTGAAGTATCCCGAGCTGTCCGAGTTCGCCGCTTCCGTCAATGCTGGATCGGCGATCATCGATGGCGAGTTGGTGGTGCTCGATGCCGATGGTCGGCCACGCTTCGAGCTCATGCAACGGCACGCCACGCAGGTTGCGTTCTACCCATTCGACGTGCTGTCGGTTGACGGTCACGACACGATCTCGCTGCCCTACGAGAGCCGCCGCGAGTTGCTCGGTGGTTTGTTGGAGACCGGGCCGAACTGGATGGTGCCGGTCCACCGGATCGGTGATGGCGCTGCGCTCGTCGAGGCGACCGTCGAACGTGAGCTCGAGGGTGTGATGGCCAAGCGACTCGGCAGCCTGTACGTTCCGGGCAAGCGATCGCCTAACTGGATCAAGGTCAAGAACCGGTATCCGGTCGAGGTCGTCATCGGTGGCTACAAACCCGGGACGGGCAATCGCGAGACAACGTTCGGTTCCCTGCTCGTCGGTGTTCCCGCCGACGTTGGTCTGCAGTTCGCCGGCGGTGTGGGTACCGGGTTCAACCAGCGCACGCTCGGCAATTTGACGGCCCGGTTGGCTCGCTTGCGCATCGAGACCTGCCCGTTCTCGACGCTGCCGCCGCGGGAGTACACACGCGACGCCATCTGGGTACGGCCCGAACTGCGGGCCGAGGTCGAGATCACCGAGTTCACCAACGAGGGCTACGTCCGTCACTCCAGCTTCATCCGATTGGTCGACTAGCACGTGCTCACTCGCGAACACGCCGTGGCGCTCGATGCTGCTGATCCGCTCGCGCATTGGCGTGACGAATTCGTGATCAGCGATCAAGCACTGGTCTACCTCGACGGCAGTTCGCTGGGCATGATGCCTCGGCGAACCGTCGCTCGATTGCAGCACGTGATGCAGGAGGAGTGGGCCAACGGTTTGATTCGGTCGTGGGTTCATTGGCTCGATCTGTCGCAACGCGTGGGCGATCGCCTTGCAACGCTCATCGGCGCGCGACCCGGCGAGGTAGTCGTCCACGACTCGACGACCATCAACCTCTACCAACTCGTCGATGCGGCGTGCGCGCTGCGCCCCGATCGCCGCGTGATCGCGATCGACCCGGCCGACTTCCCCACGGATCGTTACGTGGTCGACGGGATCGCCAGTGCCCGCGGGCTGCAGGTTCGTGATGACTTCGATCGGCTCGACGACGTTGCCGTGATGGTCCGATCCGTCGTCGACTACCGCACCGCGGCGGTGACCGATGTCGCCGGCGAGACTGCTCGGGCAGAGGCCGCCGGCGCCATCGCGCTGTGGGACCTCTCGCATGCTGCGGGCGTGTTGGCGATCGACCTCACCGCAGCCGGTGTGCAGCTGGCGGTCGGCTGCACGTACAAGTACCTCAACGGCGGGCCCGGGTCGCCGGCTTTCAGCTTCGTAGCAGGTGACCTGCAGCTGACGTTGCCGCAGCCGATCTGGGGCTGGTTTGCCCAAACCGATCAGTTCGAGATGGGTGGCACGTTCGCGCCGCAGCCCGACATCCGCCGCGTGTTGCTCGGAACGCCGTCGATCCTCGCGTTGGCTGCTGCCGAAGAGGGGATCGCAATTGCGATCGATGCGGGGATCGACTCGATCGAGTCCAAGGCGCGGGCCATCACCGGGTTCGCCCTGGAGCTCTGCGATGAGCTTGGTCTGGCGTCGTCCACGCCTCGCCATCCCGCCGGCCGGGGTGGCCATGTCGCAGTGCAGCATCCCAGTGCCCGCCGCCTGGTTGACGAGCTCGCCGAGCGAAACGTGATCGCCGACTTCCGCACCCCCGACATCGTGCGGGTCGGCTGTTCACCGCTCACGACCCGGTTCACCGATGTCTTCGATGGACTCACCGCATTGCATGCGTTGGTTCATCCGTCGAAGGGGTGCTCGACGAGTCCGGGCTCGGGTGTGTGGTAGTCGGCGTGCTCCGACATCCACCACGCGCCGGTGGTGGTCAGCCCGGTCGGTAGGTCCAACGTGCCGGCACAGATCGACAGTTCGTTCGGCAACGTAGTCGTACGCCAGAACAGTGAGGAACCGCACGTCGCGCAGAACCCGTAGGCGAGCGATGGTTCGGGCGAGTACCACCGAAGTGTGTCGTCGCTCGTGTAAGTGATCTGCTCGAGACTCGCCGCCGTCGCCGCCATGTGATGCCCGGTGAAGCGGCGGCACCGGTAGCAATGGCAGTTGAGCACCGGCCTCATTTCACCGTCGATCGAGAAGGCGACGCCCCCGCACTGGCACTGCCCGGTTCGACGCTGCGCCGTTCGTTCGACCATGTGGCTACACCGTAACGTCAGCGAGGGGTGACCTCGACGCTGGTCGCTCGCACGTACTCGTCGATCGTGCCGGCGATGCGCTTGCCGTCGGCCATCGCCAGGATCACCGTGGCCGAGCCGCGGACGATGTCGCCCCCGGCGAACACGCCGGGCAGGTTGGTCATGCCGCGCTCGTCGGCGACAAGGTAGCCACGGTTCGTCAGCGCCAGATCCGGTGACGACGAGGTGAGCAGTGGGTTGGCGCGCGTGCCCACGGCGACGACGACCGTGTCGCAGGGAATCACCCGCTCTGAACCCTCGATCGGTATCGGCGCGCGCCGGCCGCTGGAATCGGGCTCGCCGAGCTTGGTGTCGATGCACCTCAGCCCGGTCACCCAGCGATCGGCATTGCCTTCGATCGCCAGCGGGCTGACCTGGAACTCGAACGTGACACCCTCTTGCTCGGCGTGATGGATCTCTTCCACGCGGGCCGGCATCTCCGGGCGACTGCGGCGGTAGACGATGCTCGCTCGTTGCGCCCCCAGCCGCCGCGCCGTGCGGACTGCGTCGACGGCGACGTTGCCGCCACCGATCACGACGACATGTTCGCCTTGGAGAACCGGTGTATCGGCCTCGGGGAAGGCGTAGGCCTGCATCAGGTTGACGCGGGTCAGGTACTCGTTCGCCGAATAGACACCCTTGAGTCCTTCGCCGGGGATGCCGAGGAACACCGGCAGCCCGGCGCCGACCGATACGAAGACCGCATCGAATCCCTTGCGCAGTTCGTCGAGCGTGTAGGTGCGACCGATGACGACGTTGCACTCGATGTGGACGCCAAGGGCCTGGAGCCGACCGACCTCGTGCTGGACGATGTCGTTGGGCAGGCGGAACTCGGGAATCCCATAGGTGAGCACGCCTCCCGGAGTGTGCAGCGCTTCGTAGATGGTCACGTCGTGACCATGCCTGGCCAATTCGCCGGCGGCGGTCAGCCCACCCGGGCCGGCTCCGATCACGGCGATGCGTCGGCCCGTCGGCTCGATTGTGAGTGGCGGCTCGTGAACGTGGCCGCGAGCCCAATCGGCGATGAACCGCTCGAGGTGACCGATTGCAACCGGTGCGCCCTTCCGACCGAGCACGCATTCCGCTTCGCATTGGTGCTCTTGCGGGCACACTCGGCCAGTCACCGCGGGAAGGGTGTTGTCGCGGAACAGCGTCTCTGCGGCTGCGGCGAAGTCGCCGTCTTCGATCTGGCGGACGAAGGTTGGAATGTCGACCATCACCGGACAACCCTCGACGCACGTCGCTCGCTTGCAGGCCAGGCAACGTTGCGCCTCGAGCATCGCCAGACGTTCGGTGAACCCCAGGTTGACCTCGGCGAACGTTCCCGATCGCTCGCCCGGATCGCGGGTCGGCATCTCCTGGCGATCGATGGTGAGGCGTTCGCGCTTGGTCAGCTCCTCGCCTCTCGCCACGTCGGTCATGCCGACCCCCGGCAGACGTGTGTCGATGCAGTCAGTTCTGATTCGCGATAGGTGCCGAGCCGGTCGGCAAGCTCAGCGAAGTCGACATCGTGGGCTTCGAACTCGGGCCCGTCGACGCATGCGAATCGCATCACTCCGTCGAC
Source organism: Ilumatobacteraceae bacterium (assembly GCA_025358075.1). Lineage (GTDB taxonomy): Bacteria > Actinomycetota > Acidimicrobiia > Acidimicrobiales > Ilumatobacteraceae > JAENVT01. The sequence continues at coordinate 11,067 of JANYKU010000050.1, read as the reverse complement.
CGTCACACGACACCCGCCGCACATGCCGGTGCCGTCGACCATGATCGGATTCAGCGACACGATGGTCCGTATGCCGAGCGGTTTGGTCACGGCTGCAACGGCGCTCATCATCGGCACGGGTCCGGCGGCGTAGACGACATCGACCGACCGCGTTGCGAGCACCTCGCGTAGCGCATCGGTGACGAGCCCAGCCCGCCCGGCGCTGCCGTCGTCGGTGCACACCACCAGCTCGGCGAAGGAGGCGAACTCCTCCGCGTAGAGCACGCTCTCGCTCGTGCGCGCCCCGAGCACCGTGATCACCTCGGTGCCGATCTCGGCGAGTCGGCGAGCGATCGGATAGATCACTGCGGCTCCCACTCCACCGGCCACACAGACGGCCGTACCCGAGGTGATGAGATCAGAGGGTCGACCGAGTGGACCGACGACGTCGTCGATCCGGTCACCCGCAGCCAGCCGGACGAGATCGGAGGTCGACTTCCCGACGGCCTGGATGACGACCACGATCGATCCCTGTTCGGCGTCGCTATCGGCGATCGTCAGCGGAATCCGTTCGGCCCCCGGGCCCAGCCGAACGATCACGAACTGACCAGGCTGACGCACGGCCGCAACGCGGGGTGCGCGAATGACGAGCCGGTGAACGTCGGCTGACAGCTTCGCGTTCGAGATCACCTCGTACCCCGCAGTGCCGGCCACGCTTGGGTCTCCGTCTTCGGTCATCGCAGCGTGCTCGCTCTCGGTCGTCATGCGCCTTCGTTGCGATGGTAAGCCTGAGAGTGCCTCGCTGTACCGGGACTTCCGACCCTGTTCCATGAGCACTTAGCCGTCGTGCCACTCGGCGCGCGGACCTTTGGCTCTGTCGTACGGCTGGCCCGCAAAGCGACAATGGATCCACGCGCATCCGCGCCGCTGAACGCTGACGAAAGGATCCGACGATGACCCATCAGACCGATGTCATCGAGCTCCTGGAACGCGATCACCGACTGATCAACGAACTCGTCGAACTGCTCGACGCCGAGGACGATCCGGCGGAGATCCGTCGCCTCTTCCTGCGCATCGTCGGGGAACTGTCGGCGCACGAGGCCGTCGAGCAACAGGTGGTGTTCCCGGCGTTCCGGGCGAAGTTCGCGTCCGCCGGCGACGACACCCTCGCTCACCGCATGGGCGAGCACGAGGAGATGAACGAGATGCTCGCCGAGATGCGCAGCCTCGCTCCCGATTGCTTCGCGTTCGTCAAGCGTGGCAGTGCGTTGTTGCTCGAGCTGAAGGGGCACTTCCTTCTCGAACAGGAGACGGTCTTCGACCGGATGAGGCAGGAATGTAGCTCCGACGAGCTCGTCGAGCTCGGGGCCAGGGCGCTCGCCGTGAAGGAACACGCTCCCGCCTTCCCCGGCTGACCCCTCGGGGCCGATTCAGCTGAGCTGCTTCTCGAACCAGCGCAACGCGTAGGGGTTGTCGTTGTAGCACTCGGTCGATCGGAAGCCGGCGCGCTCGTACATCGAGATCGCCTCCGTGAGCACGCTGTTCGTGTCGAGCACGACCCGGGCGCCGCCGAGCTCACGGCAGCGTTGCTCGAGATGGTCGAGCAGGCGCCTCCCGAGCCCAACCCCGCGCCACTCGGCGCGGACCCACATTCGCTTGATCTCACACGTCGTCTCGTCGATTCGCTGAACGCCACCGCACGCGGCCGGCTCGCCGTCGGAGTGCACCACGACGAACACGCCATTGGGTGACCGATAGGAAGGTGCGTCGCCGCGGAGTGCGTTGCCGGGGTCGAACCCCGTGGGGAACCGCCGGTCGAGCTCGGCGAAGTACTGCTCCAACGCCCAGATCGCATCTGCGGATTCCGGGTCGACCGCGTCGAACGACATGGTCGCGGCACGTAGGAGTCGATCGGCGGTCGCCAGTGCCTCGCCCAACTGCTGGCGCTGACGTTCGGAAAGTGGGGCGACGAGCCGTTCGGCCAGTTCGTCGGACTTCCGGTCGAGGGCCGACCACTCGCCGAGACCATGGTCGGTCAGGGTGCCAACCCGTCGGCGTGCGTCGTCAGGATCCGAGGTGACCGTGACCACGCCCTCCGCTTCGAGCTGGCGGAGGAGGCGGCTGAGGTAGCCGGAGTCGAGGCCGAGCCGCGCCCGCAGGTCGAGCACCCCGGCGCCATCAGGACCGATCTCGAACAGCAGCCGTGACGGGCCGAGCGGCCGTCCCGAGCCGAGGAACGAATCGTCGAGCACGCCGATCCGTTGCGTATACGACCGGTTGAAGCGTCGAAGGGTCGTCACCACGTCTTCCATGCTTCTCTGACTTTAGTCAGAGATTAGGAGGTAGCTCCGATTCACCTTCGGTCATCGCAGCGGGGCCATCAGGTGTGAGTGGGGCGGAGGCAGGATTCCAGGAGCGGGCGGTAGTCGTCGAACGAGGGCGTTGGTTCGCCGGCCACCTTGCCGATGTCGTCCCATCGCCGCACCTGGACCGCCTCGGCAGCATGAGGCAACGCCGCGAACGCGGCGGCGTTGTCGGCAGAAAATGGACCACCTTGCAACATGAGGCTGTGCACCGATGCCGGCGAGAGCACGTCGAGATAGGTCGGGTACTTCGCGCACAGGTATCGCTTGGCGGCCACGTGCAGCCGGATCGGCTCGGTCACATCTGGGCCGAACGCACGCGACAGCCATTCGGCACCGGCCTGTTCGTGCACGGTGTCGACGCCGTGGTCGGCCGAGTCGTCGGCCATGACGTGCACCAGGTGGCCGAAGTCGTGAAGCAACGCCACGACTGTGAGTGCGGATGATGCCCTGGCGCGCTCGGCCGCTTGAGCGGTCTGCAGCATGTGCTCGGCGATCGATACCTGCTCGCCGAGGTATGCCTGGTTTCCCTTGTCGTGAAACAGGGTGGCGATCTCGTCGATGACGATGCTCACGTCGCCACCTCGCGTGCGAGAACTGCGATCGTCGAACGCAGCCCGTCGATGTCGGCGTAACAGCCTTGCAACAGCCGCGAGCCAGACGTGGCGGCGAACGCCGTGCGACCGTGCAGCACCCGCCGGTTGTCGACGATGAAGAGATCACCGGGATCGAGTCGCAGCCTGATCTGGAATCGGGGGTCGGCCAGCAACCTGGCGAAAAGGAGGTAGGCGTCGTACCAAATGGCGAGCTCGTCTGCCGGCATCGACGGTTGCTGCATTGATCGGGGATTGAACCGGATGCCGCGAACCATGCCATCGGTGTCGAGCTCGATCAACGGCGCGTGGTGGCTCATCTCTGCGTCGGCGTCGCGATATTCGAACGTGACACCGCGCCGCGCTAGGAGATCGAAGCCAGCCGGCTGTAGCGCCCGCGCCTCCTCGGCGACTCGCCATCCGTCGACGAGCATGTTCTCGCCGCCACTGGCGGTCGATTCGAGACAGTGCAGTAGTTGCATCGTCGGCACAGGATCGCGGTATGGGTTGTCGGTGTGCGCGGCGAGGCCCAGCGAGGTGTTGGCGAGATTGCTGGGATCGACCACCGAGCGCACGTCGAACCATCGGCCGTAGTTGGTCTCACGCACATGACTGAACAGTTCTGCGACGCGTGCCACCTCACCGTCGACGACGGGAACACCGCGGAGCATGCCGCAACCCATCTGCTCGACGCCCCGAAGCCATCGCAATCGTTCACCTCGACCGATCGGGTCGTCGGCGATGACTTCTCCATGCGTCGCAATGGGGAGCCTGCTGGCAGCCTCCGCATCCCACAGCATGGGCGCAACCGGTTGGTGAGCGAACGTGAGGGCGTTCACGGAGTACGAGCTCTCGTGCCCTTCGGGCATCCACATCACCCGCACCGTGTCGCCATCGAGGTGGATGTCGGTCGGTTGTGAATCGGTGCGGATGCTCGCCGGATCGAGCAGTCGTTGGCCGCTCGGATGGCGGCACGTGGCGCACGGGCAACTGTCGCGTAGCGCCGCGATGGGAACGTCGATCGCTTGACCGGTGCTCGGGGAGAACCGAACCATCCCGTCGACCACGGCCACCTCTGGCCGGGCAATCGTGCCGTACGCGGAGCTATCCATTGGCGCTCAGCTTGACACGCGGAGCCGATGGGAGAAACGGGGGGCATAACATGTCCGCTCGGCGAGGTCGGAGCAAGGCGCCGTCCCGTCGGCTCGAACGAAGGCACGATCGATGAACATGCGTCCCCCGTACGCCAGTCCCGAGACTGCTGAACGGTCGGTTCCCGAACCGCGGTGGCTCGTTCTGGTGGTGGCCATGGCGGTCAGCGCATTGCTGTTCGCGTTCGTCGCTTCACCGCGGACCGCACTGTTTTGGTACATCTTCCCGCTCTTCAGCGTGGGCGGTTGCTACCTCGTCCAGTTTCGAGCGGAATTCCCAACACATTGGAGGTTGGCCTTCGCCGCAAGTGCCGTCCTGAGCGCCGTCGCACTCGCCCTCAACTGGCCGTTCTCCGGTCACGTCCTCTGGAACGTCCTCTTCATCGGACACGCGTGGGCGACAGCCAAACGTCGCACCGCATGGATGGCGCTGCTGCTCGTGTCGCTGCTCTACCTGTTCGCGATGAAGGTCGCCTTCCAAACCAGCCGTGACGAGGCAGGCGCCGGCATCTCGGTAGCGGTCGCGGCGATCGCGCTGCTCGCTCTCCAACATCGAGACAGCGCCGACTCGGGGTAGCAGCCGGCCCGAACGTTTCACCAACGAGGCATCCGTCCTGGCGGTCAGCGCATGACGAACGGGTCGGGGATCGGGTCGTCGGAGGTTCGCAGCCAGACCGTCTTGGTGCGGGTGTAGTCGAGTGCTGCGGCCAGACCGCCTTCTCGACCATGGCCGGACATGCCGTATCCCCCGAAGGGGGCGATCGGGGAGACCGCGCGATAAGTGTTGACCCACACGACACCTGCGGTGATGCGTTTGATCATGCGGTGAGCACGGGAGAGGTTCTGGGTGAAGACGCCGGCGGCGAGCCCGAACGGGGTGGAGTTGGCCAGCTCGACGGCTTGCTCCTCGGTGTGGAACGACACCACGGAGAGCACCGGTCCGAACAGTTCGGTCGTGGTGGCCGACGCCGCGATGTTGTCGCAATCGAGGATCGTCGGTGGGAAGTAGAAGCCCGGGCGATCCGGTGCTCGACCACCGGTCACGAGGCCGGCGCCGGCGGCGATCGACGCGTCGACGACGGATTCGATCAGGCGGCGCTGGCGATCCGTGCACAGCGGGCCAACCTCGGTTTCGGGGTCGTGTGGCGGTCCCATCCGTACCGCTTCGGCCTTCGCTTTCAAGATCGCCAGGAACCGCTGTTTGACGGATGCCTCGATGATGAGCCGCGAACCGGCGACGCAGCTCTGACCGGCTGCGGCGAAGATGCCGGCGACCTGGGCGTTGGCGGCACTGTCGAGGTCGGCATCGGCGAACACGACGAACGGCGACTTCCCGCCGAGCTCCAACGAGGTGCTGGCGAGGTTCTCTGCCGAGTTCCGCACGATGTGCCGAGCGGTGGCGCGGCCGCCGGTGAAGGCCACATGGGCGACCTTCGGGTGGCGGGTGAGGGCCGCGCCGCAGTCATCACCGAACCCGGTGATGATGTTGACGACGCCCGGAGGAAACCCGGCATCATGCACGAGGTGGGCGAACTCGAGCAACGGCGCCGGGCCGTCCTCGGATGCCTTGAGCACCACGGTGCAACCCGCGGCAAGCGCCGGGCCGAGCTTCACCGCGGCAAGGAACAGCTGGCTGTTCCAGGGCACGATTGCGGCGACGACACCGACTGGTTCTCGGCGGATCCAGACCTCCATGTCGTGCTTGTCGATCGGCAGGTGGGCACCTTCGATCTTGTCGGCGAGTCCGCCGTAGTAGGCGTAGTAGTCGGCCACGTACGCGATCTGGGCCGACGTCTCGCGAATGATCTTGCCGGTGTCCTGTGTCTCGACCTCGGCAAGGGCTTGGGCGTTCGTCGCAGTCAGGTCGGCGAGTCTCATCAACAACTTGCCGCGCGCCGTCGGGGTCATCGACGGCCACGCGCCGGTGTGAAGGGCGCGGTGAGCGGCTTCGACCGCCCGGTCGACATCAGCCGATCGCGCCTCGGGCATCATCGCCCAGTGCTCGCCGGTAGCGGGATCGATGCTGGGGAAGGTGGCGTCGGCGTCGTCGAACCGCCCGTCGATGTAGTGCTGGAAGTGGCGCATCATGTGGTGGCGGCGAACGCCGGCATGACGTCGTCGATGAAGCGTTGCAGCGACTGTCGCTTGCGCTCGAAGCTCATTCCCGTGTCGATCCACATCGAGTACTCGTCGTATCCCAACTCCTCGCAGTGCTTCAGCCTGGCGATCACCTCGTCGGCGGTTCCCACCACGGTGTTCGCTCGGATGACTTCGGGTGAGTAGGCCGGATTCGCGGCGAGCTCGGCGTCGGTCAGCCGCTCGATCAAGCCCTGCGTCACGGGCTTCTCGTTCTTGAACCACGCTCCGAAGTAGTTGTAGTAGACGCTGATCTCACGTGCTGCCTGCTTGAGGTCCGATTCGTCGCTGCCCACGTAGGTGTGGCGCAGGACCATGATCTTGGGGCGCGGCGTCTCCGGGTGGTTCGCGCACGCATCGTTGAAGCGCTGCATCAAGCTGTCGACTTCCTCGTCGCCGAGCGCCAGTGGCGTGACCTGCACGTTGCACCCGTTGGCGACGGCGAAGTCGTGACTGTTGGGGTCGCGTGCTGCGATCCATATGGGCGGGTGCGGCTGCTGCACTGGCTTGGGGGCCGACGTGGTGGCCGGGAACGACCAGGTCTCACCATCGTGTGCGTAGTCGCCCGCCCACAGGCCCTTCACCGCTGGGATGAGCTCGCGCATCCGCTGCCCGGCCGTAGCGGCGTCGAGGCCCGGCGACAGTCGTTGGTACTCGTAGTTGTACGCCCCGCGGGCGATGCCGATGTCGAGGCGCCCGCCGGTGATGATGTCGGTCATCGCCGCTTCGCCGGCGAGCTTGATGGGGTGCCAGAACGGGGCGATGACGGTGCCCGTTCCGAGCCGGACGTTGGTCGTGCGCCGGGCGAGATCGGCCAGGTTGATGAACGGGTTGGGAGCGATGGTGAAATCCATGCCGTGGTGCTCACCGGTCCAGATCGCGCTCATGCCACCGCGGTCGGCCATCTCGCACAGCTCGATGTACTCGTCATACAGACTCTCGTGACTCTGACCGGCGTCGAGCCGCTCCATGTGAACGAACAGGGAAAACTTCATATCGTCAAACCTTTCTCGTGAGCCAGTGTCGAAGTGCTGCCGTGACCTCGTCAGGTGCCGTCATGTTCACCATGTGCCGATGATCGGCGATGATGCACGCCTCGCCGTGCGGTGAGGCGGCTGCGAGGTCGAGCGTCATCTGCGGCGTCGAGTTCGGGTCGAGCTCGCCGGTGAGGAACAGCGCCGGACAGGTGACCTGGGGCCAGAAGTCCGCGTAGAGAACGTCGCCCTCGGCGAAAGCTCCGTACGCAGTCGCGTAGGCCTCGATGTCGACAGCGGCCAGCCATGCCTTCACCAGTCGGTAAGGCTCCGACGCCTCGCAGTCGTTGCCGAACCAACGCAACAGCGGAGCGATCGGGTCGAGCTTGCCGGCCGCGATCTCCGCAGCGCGCGCCCTCACCGCGGACGATGCTGCGTGATCCCTGCGGTGGACCGCGTTGAGCAGTGCGACGCGTCGCACACGCTCTGGCGCCATCACAGCGCAGCCTCCCGCGATCAGGGCGCCCATCGAATGCCCGGCTACGTTCACGGAGTCGAGATCCAGGTCGTCGAGTGCGGCCACGAACCAGTCGACGAACGCGGCAAGCCCGGACCCCTGGCCGATCGGCGAGCTGGCGCCGTGCCCCGGCAGGTCGACGGCGATCACCCGCTGAGTCGCCGCGAGGGACTCGATCTGTGGTGCCCAGGCTTCGAGCCGAAGTCCGACACCGTGAACGAGCACCACCGGCTCGCCCTCGCCGGCATCGACGTAGGCCGCGCCGTGCGCCGTGCTAGATCGCGGCCGGGTTGGAAACGTCATGTCCGAGATCTTTCAGGTCCTGGTAGCGGTCACCGATGAGATGATGCGGCCGGCCAGCGCGGCGATCAGCCGCAACGGAACTGCAGCACCCCGACCGCCTTCGATGAACGTCGTCTCGACGTGCAGCAGGGTCTTGCGCAGCTCAATCGGCATCACACATTCTCCTTGATGGAATACCGTATGATGGTATACCACGTACGAGAACAGCGCAACCCTGAGAATCGACAAGGATGAGCCGATGACAACTCGCCAAGCCGCGATCGAGTCGCTGAGGATCGACAGCCCACCCGTGACCCTTCGCGAGATGGCCCTCGACCGGATTCGCGAGGCGATCGTCGCCGGCACGTTCGAACCGGGAACTCGGCTGGTCGAACGGACCCTCTGCGACCAACTGGGCGTTTCCCGGTCGGTCATCCGCGAAGTGATCCGACACCTCGAGACCGAGGGTCTCATCGAGATGGCCAAACAGGGACCGATCGTGGCCCGGCTCGACTGGAACGATGCCCGCCAGATCTACGACATCCGTGCGCTGCTCGAGTCGGCAGCGGTCGCGGACTGCGCGTCGAAGGCCGACTCGGTGACGAAATCGCGGCTGGCCGCGATTCTCGACGATCTCGACCGCAATGCCGCCGACAACGACCCACCGACCATGCTCGACGCTGCCATCGAGTTCTATGCAGTGATCTTCACGAGCAGCGGTCACGACGTCGCGTGGGAGATCGTCGCCCGGCTCAACAGTCGCATCTCACGGCTGCGGGTGATGACGCTGGGTACTGCGAATCGAACCGTGTCCGGTCCCGCTCGACTGCGCGAGATCTTCAACGCGATCGAGCGCAACGACCCGGAGGCCGCCGCAGCCGCCTGCCGTCAGCACATCTCCGAGGCGGCGAGGATCGCCGAAACGATCCTGACGAGCGCGACGATTGCCAGCGAGGGTCGGGGCTCGAATTCACTGCCCTGACGGTTGCCCTGTGTGGAACGCTGGCGTTGTGGAGGTCATCTTCGAACGGGCGGGTGACCGCCGCTACGCCGTAGAGGTACATCGGTTGGGCGTGCCGGCGCTCCGCATGGATCCGGCGCCGGGTTTCGACCAGTACTTTCCGCATGATCTGCAGCATTTGATCGTCGAGGAACAGCTCGGCATCGCCGATGGCATCTTCGGCCGCCTTGCCAAAGGTGGAACGGCGTCGACGTTTCATCCCGTCGCCCCGGACGGCAGCGGTGACGATCGGGCTCGATCGCGCCAGCAGCGTCGTCTGAGGCGGCGAAACGATCGGATGGGCGCGGGCGGGTCACCCGACTTCGGTCGATCCGAACGGGCGACGTTCATCGTCTGGCACGATTGGCTCACCCATTGCCCTGAGCACGAGCTCCGATCCCGGGCCGAGGGCATGTCAGCGACGGCGGGTTCGATCCTTGACCGAATGGGGTCGCGTGAGCGCCTCGATTTGTGTACATCTCTGCCTCGCGTTCGTGTTCGCGTCGACACCATCGCGAGGCGGTGGGCATCTCTGACATCCGGCCAGTCGATGTCGGTCACCCGGATGCCAAGCCAACGAGTCGCCGTGCCGTCGAACGCAGACCCGGGCACGACCGGTGACCGGTGGGCCATATCGGTTGGCACCGACATGGCCACGTAGGCCTAACCTGGCGCGTAGTCGGGTGAGGTTTCCCGCCCGCCCAGCCCCTCTAGCTCAACGGTAGAGCAGCGGACTTTTAATCCGTTGGTTCGGGGTTCGAGACCCCGGGGGGGCACTAACGCGTCGAAGGCTTGGTTCGATCGACTCGGGCGGCAAAGCATCCTCTGGGTTCGTTATGGATGTGTAGGTGATCCACTTCGGGATTGTCGAGGAGCTGTTGGATCGTGGTCGGGAGTTGGCGACCGTCGATCAGGGCAGCGTCGAGCATCATCGCCGACGCGTCGAAGGCCCTGACCGAGAGCCGACGCCCTGCCAGTTGTTCCGGGAGCTCGGCGGAGTTGTCGGGCGTGCATGGCCAGCGATGCAAGAAGATCGGGCTGGCCGATCGATACGGCGACGAGGCAGTGAACGGATCGTGCGAGACGAGGATCATCTCCTCGCCGATCTCTGCGTCGCGGAGGCACTGGCGGCAAGGAAATCCGGGGTGCTCGTCGGTCACGTAGCCGATCCCGCCGCGGGCTCGCAGCTCATCAGCGGTCGACGGGTCGAGTCCCGAAATGACATAGGTGGTGTGGGCGGAGGTGTTGACCATGACCGAAGTGTGGGCCGCTGCGGATCGTTGGTCTAGCGGAAATCAGACAGAGCATCCGGAGGAACGGGTCCGCGTGTCGAGCGGGCCGATACCCTTCGATCCATGACGATTCACCTTCGAGTCATCGGCCTCGATCACGTCGTGTTGTGCTGTTCTGATGTCGAGCGCTCGCTCAACTTCTATTGCGACACGCTCGGCCTCGAACCCGAGCGCGTCGACGAATGGCGGCGCGGCGATGTGCCGTTCCCGTCGGTTCGCATCACTCCGACGACCGTCATCGACCTGTTCGCCAAGGCACCTGACGGCGTGAACATGGAGCACCTTTGCCTCGTCATCGAACCAGTCGATCTCGAGGCGGTCGCCGCAGCTTTCCCCGGATCAAATCGGGCGGACGGACTGTTCGGTGCACAGGGGTACGCGTCCAGCGTGTACATCTCCGACCCCGACGGCAACACCGTTGAAATGCGGTCGTACTCGTCCTAGCGCGGCGTTGTGGCATTCCCGGTGTTTTCCCAGGTTCCGCTGAGTCGCCCCCCAGCGCCAGCTCCGATCATGTGCCCCAGTACCTGTCGCACGCGGTGCACAGGCCGATCTCGAGGAGACCGTCATGGATGAAGAACTGCACGATCACGACCGGGGTCTCGGCTTCGATCTGTCCACCCTGTTCGAGCGAAGGCGGCTGTTCACGCTGTTCGCCGGGGCCGGTTTGGCCGCGGTCATCGCTGGTTGTGGGTCAAACAGCAAGTCGTCGGTGACCACGACTGCCTCTGGCGCGAATGCTTCGGCCACCGACAACGTGGTGGTCGCCGCCTCGCCGGC